>JBBJLY010000458.1:0-3848 GCA_037720695.1 Kofleriaceae bacterium
GAGCGGCTCGGGTTCTGCGGTAACACCGACGACTACTACGACCCGCGCAACAGCTTCCTCACCGACGTGCTGGATCGCCGCATCGGCATCCCGATCTCGCTGTCCGTGCTCTACCTCGAGGTCGCGCGGCGGGTCGGCGTGCTCGCGCAGGGTGTCAACTTCCCCGGCCACTTCCTGGTTCGCGTCGCGATCGAGGATGCCTGGCTGTTCATCGATCCGTTCGCGGCGGGGCGCGCACTGACCCCCGCGGACCTCGAGGTGCTGCTCCGCAAGACCACGACCCCAGATGCCGTCATCGAACCGAGCGTGATCGCCGCCGCGAGCAAGCGCCAGATCGTGGCGCGGATGCTCGTCAACCTCGCCGGGATCTACGGTCGCAACGGTGACCTACCGCGCTCGCTCGACGTGCTCGAGCGGCTCGCGATCCTCGAGCCCGCCAACCCGCGCATCGTGCGTGACCTCGCGCAGCTCCGCGCGCGCGTCGACGGTCTCAATTGAGACCTCCGCTGCCCCTCGGCCAGACGGCCTCGGGGCTATCCGGTCAATCGACGCACGACGTGGCTCGCGATGCGATGACCAGGTCGTGACGTCACGGCGCGGCCTCGCGCTATGGTGCGGCATCCATGTCAGAAGCGTTTTCGCCTGGCTCCGTGGCAAGGCAGCTCGACTACTGCACGTTCTGCCCGAAGATGTGCCGGCACGCGTGCCCGGTGTCGACCGCGAGCGGCCGCGAGACGTACATCCCGCAGGTCAAGATGGATCGTCTGAACCAGCTGCGGCTCGGGCACAGCGAGTGGTCCACCGAGACCACCGATCCGCTGTGGGCCTGCACCGGCTGTCGCCACTGCACGATGTACTGCGACCACGCCAACGAGCCGGGCCTCGTGCTGCTGACCGGGCGCGCCGAGGCCGTGCGCCGCGGCGTCCAGCACCCCGCACTCGCCGGCTACAGCGAGCGGTTCCGGGCGCGCGAGCTGCGGCTGACCCACCAGCTCGCATCGATGTTCGGTGACCGGCTCGCGACCGAGGGTGAGATCGGCTACTGGCCCGGCTGCGATGCGATCGACAAGGGTGCCGCCGACATCGCCGCGGCGTTCGCCGTGTTCGATCGCGTCGGGCTCGAGGACGTGCGTCTGGTCGACGCCGCACAGGCCTGCGCGGGGTACCCGCTGCTCGCCGCGGGACATCGCGATCTGTTTCGCTGGCATGCCGGGCGCGTCGCGGCGTCGTTGCGTGGCTTCCGCAAGGTCGCGATCAACTGCTCGGCGTGCTTGTTCGCGATCCACGCCCAGTATCCGGCCGAGGGCGTCAACGTCCGCACCGAAATCGTCTCGGTCGCGGACCTCCTGGCGCCGGCCGCGCAGAACCTCGCGTGCCCGATCACGAAGAAGTCGGTCTACTACCACGACCCCTGCTACCACGCGCGTTACAACGGCGTCATCGAGCAGCCCCGCCGCGCGCTGTCCCAGCTCGTCGAGGTGCGCGAGCTCAACTGGAACAAGGCCGACACCGAGTGCTGCGGTGGCGGTGGCTTGTTGCCGAAGACGATGCCGATGATCGCCGATCAGATGGCCAAGCGGCGGCTCGCCGAGGTCCAGGCCAGCGGCGGCGGCATGGTGGTGACGTCGTGCGCCACGTGCACGCACATGCTGAAGCGCAACGCTCCACAGTCGGTCGAGGTCGTGAACCTCGCGACCGCGATCGCCCAGCTCTCGGAGACGGCGTTCCGGGCGCCGGCTGCGCCGCCCGACGACGACGGCTAGGCTTGAGCCCGGATCCGAACCCGAACCCGGGGACGTTAGCCGTTAGCGGATCGTGATCCGAGGACCGGCAGTTCGGTTGTCAGTGGAGGCCCGACGCTTGCGAGCCTCGGCCTGCACCTGCCGCCCAGGATCTGACTCGACTACGGAGGACGGCTGATCGGGACGCGGTCGATCGCGGCTTGACAGGTAACTCCTCGCGCTGTACATAACCTTCAGGTTATACAACCACGAGGTTATAAATGAGCAGCGAACGACTCGATGCCGCGTTCACGGCCCTCGCCGATCCGACCCGTCGCGCGATCATCGCGCGCCTGGCGCAGGGCGAGGCGTCCGTGAGCGAGCTCGCCGAGCCGTTCGCGATCAGCCAGCCCGCGATCTCGAAACACCTCAAGGTGCTCGAGCGCGCGGGGCTGATCTCGCGCGGCCGCGACGCCCAGCGCCGACCGTGTCGGCTCGAGGCCGCGCCACTGCGCGAGGTGACCGGTTGGCTGCAGCGCTACGCCGATCTCGTGGAGGCCCGATTCCAGGAACTCGACAACTTGCTCGAACAGCTCAAACACAAGGAGAAGCGTCATGGCAGGAACAAGTAGCGGCAAGCTCGTGGTCACCCTCCCCTCCCCCAAGGAGATCCTGATGACGCGCGTGTTCGACGCGCCGCGCCACCTGGTGTGGGAGACGATGACGAAGCCGGAGTACGTGCGGCGCTGGTGGTGCTGCATGGACGGCTACACGATGCCGGTCTGCGATATCGATCTGCGCGTCGGCGGCAAGTATCGCTACGTGATGCGCGGTCCCGAGGGCGACGTCGGGTTCAACGGCGAGTACCGCGAGATCGTCAAGCCCGAGCGGATCGTGCACACCGAGATCTTCGAGCCATGTCCGGACTCGCCGGCGCTGTGCACGATGACGCTCGAGGAGCGCGACGGCAGGACGTACTACCAGACGCTGGTCCAGCACGACTCCGTGGAAGCGCGCGACATGCACATTAATTCGGGGATGGAGGTCGGTGCGAACATCGCGCTCGATCGGCTCGAGGACATCGCGATCTCGCTCGGGGCCCCGCGCCCGACCGACGAGGATCCCGCACGCCCGCGCGCCGGTGCCTGAGCGTCACGAACCGCGGACCGCGCGCGCCATCGCGGCCTTCGAGTCGCGTGCGAACCGGCGCTGCAGCGCGCGCGTCATCGACGAAGCGAGTCGCGCTGCCCACAGGCGCGGTCGCGAGAACGCGTAGAGGTCGTACCAGACCGTGTCGTCGTCGAGCCATTCGACGAGGAATCGTTCCTCGCCCCGCTCGGCGTGCGCGGAGAGTGTGCCGTAGGCAAACCCGAACCGCCGCGGCTCGTCGATCACATAGATGATGCGCGCGGCGTTCAGCCACCACACGCCGAACGCCTTGACCAGCACGCCGACCATCGCGTCGACCTCGATCGGTGCCTTCGGTTCGATCGCGGTCCACGGCGCCGGGAACATCCGCCATGCGCGAATCGCGTCGCGCGCCGCCGCGAACGTGGCGCCGCCCGTGCCGAGCCGCTCGCGGTTGTGATCCACGGCGTAGCCGCGGTGGGTGCGCTCGCCATGGCGGGTGTGGCCGATCTCCTCGTAGGAGTACGGGCGTCCACGCTGCGCGTCGAGGAATCGCTCGATAGCCGCCGCATCGGGTCGGGAGAGCCGCACGCTCAGACGCCGAACTTCGCGAGCTTCTTGTGGAGGCCCTCGCGTGTGATCCCGAGCGTGACCGCGGTGCGCGTCTTGTTGTTGTTGTGCTCGCGCAGCGCCTCGGTGATCAGCCAGCGCTCGACCTGCTCCATCATCTCCTTGAGCGTGCCTTGCTTGGGCGCGATCCGGGTGACAGTGCCTTCGATCTTGCGCAGGCGCGGCGACAGATCCGTGATCTCGATCCAGTGTCCGGACTCGGCCTGGATCACCAGGCGCTGGACCTCGTTCTCGAGCTCGCGGATGTTGCCGGGCCAGTTATAGGACGACAGTGCGTCGAGCGCGTCCTGCGTGAACCCGGGCAGCTCGACGCGATACTCGTAGGCGTACCTCTTGAGGAAGTGCTCAGCCAGCGTGGGGATGTCCTCG
>JBBJLY010000215.1:0-14679 GCA_037720695.1 Kofleriaceae bacterium
GCTGCGCTACCTCGCGCCGCGGCTTCGCGAAGGTGGCGGCGGCGGTGACCGCGTGCGGGGTGGCGTCGGCGGCAAGGGCGCCGGCGAGAGCTCGATCGAGCTCGATCGCCGCCGGATCCGCGACCGGATCGCCGAGCTCCGGCACGAGCTTGCCCAGATCGAGGGCGGCTCGAAGACGCGGCGAGAGCGCCGCAGCGATCTGCCGACCGTCGCGCTGGTTGGCTACACCAACGCGGGCAAGTCGTCGCTGATGCGCGCGCTGACCAGCAGCGACGTCTACATCGCCGACAAGCTGTTCGCGACGCTCGACACCACCGTGCGGCGGCTCGCGCCCGCGACCGAGCCGCCGATCCTCATCACTGACACGGTCGGCTTCATCAAGAAGCTGCCGCACGATCTGGTGGCCTCGTTCCGCTCGACGCTCGAGGAGGCGGCCGCGGCAGATCTCTTGCTGCACCTGGTCGACGCCTCCGATCCGGCGCTCGCCGATCACATCGCGGTCACGCGCGAGGTGCTCGGCGAGATCGGCGCCGATGAGGTCCCGACCTGGCTCTTGCTCAACAAGATCGATCGCGTCGAGCCGCGGTACCGCAAGCTGCTCGCGGACCGCTATCCCGGCGCGATCCAGCTATCCGCGAAGCTGCCCGACGACGTGACCGCGCTCCACGAGGAGCTGGTCGTCAAGTTCGCCGGTGCGATCGAGGAGGCCGAGCTCGTGGTGCCGTGGGCCGCGCAGCGCGTCGTCCACTTGATCCACGAGCGGACGCGCGTGCTCGAAGAGGCGCACGACGACGATGGCACCCGGCTCAAGGTGCGCGCACCGTCGCGGATCCTCGACGAGCTACGCGCGACGCTGACCCGGAACTGACCTGGCCGCGGGTCAGAACTGACCGTGCCAGCCGAGCACGAGGTCACCGCGGCCGATCGCTACCAGCGGTCGTGACTCGCGGGTTCCGCCGCGCGACCACAGGTACAAGCCGACGCCGACCGCGGCTGCACCCACGGCACCGAGGGCGACGCCGAGTGGCGCCGTGTCGCGATACTTGAAGCGCGAGCCGTCGTCGTCCTGGTCGAGCGCGAACAGGACCCCACCGGTCACGAGCACGAGCGCGCCGGCACCGACCACGAGCTTCGCGAGCCCACGGCGCGGGGCGGGTGCCTCCGCACGGACCGACGGCGGCGCCTCGTCCCGGGTCACGAGGACGCCAGCGCGCTGCTCGCCGTCGACGAGGAACGCGGCGAGGGGCTCGACGCTCGCGGGGCCGTCACCTTCCACCGTCACCGTCCCGCTCCGGATCATCGCGCCATCGTCGGTGCGGTACAGCGTGCCGGTGATCGTGGCCTTGCCCTGGAGCTGCGCGACGCCGAGCACGACGACGGTCTTCGCGTTGCCGCGGGTCTGCGCGAGTCGTGCGGCGAGCCGGCCCTCCGCGCCGCGTGCGCCGTGGCCCGCGAACTGAAACCCGACCCAGGTCGACGACACGAACAGCGCGGAGTCGACCTCCCAGTCCACCGCGAGCTCGGTCTCGTCGTTCGGCTTGACCTCGACCTCGTACAGTCGCCCCATTGTCGACGGGACCTGGACGAACACGCGATACAGCCCGGGAAACAGATCGGCAGTCGCGGTCTTGCCCATCCCGCGGATCTGCCCGTTGACGAACACGACGGCCTTCGGGTCAGACACGTTCACCCGCAACGTGCCGCGGCTCTCGGCCTCGTACGTCTTGCGGACCGCGCGATAGAACGTCTCCGCCTCGGACCCGTACGTGCTCTTCGGAAATGGATGCGAGGGGAACGTCCGGATCAGCTCGCGCAAGGTGCGCTCGCTGTCCTGCGCCTTACCGAGTCGGCTCTGCGACAGGCCGAGCGCGACCAGGCCTTTGAACACCGTGTCCTGGTACGTGGTGTCGACGACGATCAGCGCCGGATTGCGCCGCAGCAGCGCGAACGTGTCGGTCAGCGCGCGCACGGCGGTCTTGAACTCGCCGGTCGACCACGCGTTGTAGCCGCCTTCGATCTGCTGCCGGAGGTTCTCGATCGTCAGGTCAGGATCCTGAATCCCCGGCCACGGCACGTGCGGGCCGAGTTGCTTGATCACGGCGCTCGGGGTCGCGCGGTAGCCGCGCGCCGCGAACTGCCGCAGCACGGGCCCGATCGTGCGGTCGGCATCACCGGGGCGCGACCCGACATGCGACTCGAGCACGAAGTTCACGTCCGCTGGATTGGCGCGTTGCCTCACGCTGTCGGCACGAGCCGTGGTCGTGTTGAGCATGAGCGCAGCGAGGCACGAGATGGCGACCAACAGCGAGCTGCCAATCATTGGCGCACGGGAGGGTGCGGCGGGGCCCGACCGCGGCACGGGTCAGTCATATGCAAACTAGTCGAGACAATCATCCGCAACCTCCCGTGCTCTCAGGGTGTCCACTCATCGGCGCCAAGATCCTTGCCGGGTCCTTGTGGTCGTCCGTCACCTTCGAAGTCGATGTCAATCTCGGAGGTTGCCGTGGCCTGGTCGATCGCGGTGGAGCCCGCGCCCACTCTGTAGTCGAATGGCGCAGGCGACGCTGAATCGATGAATTCAAGGCCGTCGACGTCATCCTGGATTTTGGAAGATGCAAAGCCGCACGATCCAGTTACCTGCGCAGTTCGCGTGCCTCCCACTGTGTTGCGCGCGATGATGTTATTGCGAGCCTGAAAGGATCCCACATCGCAAATCACACCTCCGGACATGACGGGTGCGTGGTTGTCCACAATCGTGTTGAACTCCATTCTGCTCGACCCGGGTACGACCAAGGATAAGTGCACGCCTCCGAAGGGGCTAGTCGTTTGATTTCCGGGCTCATCCGGCTTTCAGGTGGGTCGTCGGATAGAGATCTAGTCCACCACATCGGAAGAGAACGACAGTGCGAAAGTTCTCGAAGCTGCGGTATCCGAAGGCTCGCTTCTTGAGCATCTGGACGACGGAGTTGATGGCCTCGCTACCGGCGTTGGTGATGCGGTGCTTGTAGTAGGTGAGGACGTTGTGCAGGTGCCGCTTCACCATCGCCGCGACCTTCTTGACCGGCTCCAGTCGCGAGCGAACCGCCCAGCCGTACCAGCGCTTCCACCAGCGCTCGCCAGCCGCCCGGCTTCGCTGGTTCCAGAGTTCCCGAAGCGATTCCTTGAGCGCCCAGGCGCGCGCGGTCTTGAGCTTCGAGGAGCGCAGGGCGGCGAACTCGACCCGGGTCTCGATGCTGTAGCGATCGGCGGGGATGTTCTCCGCCCCGTAGAGCCAGAGGTGTTTCGTGCCGACGAGACGGTCATCACCGTCCGAGCGGAGCAGCTTGTTCTCTCTGCGGCGGACGATGTCGACGGCGTTGTTGATGTGACCGACGATGTGGAAGCGGTCGAACACGATCTTGTCGTCGGCGTCGTCGATGACGGCACGGAACACCTGCGCGTAGGGCTCCCACATGTCCATCGCGATCGCCTCGACGCCGGCGAGCTCGTCGATCGAGAACCGACCCAGGCACTGCAGTAGGCTGTCCTTCGAGCGGCCCTCGGCGAGTTCGATGACGTGACCCTGCTCGAGGTCGCAGACCATCGTCGCGTAGCGCTGACCCTTGGCAAGCGACTTCTCGTCGACGCCGAGCTGCTTGGGAACCGCATGGGGTCGCCGCGCCAAGCCTCGCGCCACCGCGCGCTCCATCAGGTGATGGCCCTCGTCCCAGCTGAGCCCGAGGATCTTCGCGGCGCCGGTGATGCTGGTCTCGAGGAGGACGGCGACCGCGAACCGTTCGAACAACGCGGTGAACCGCGACTTGGGTTCGGCCCACGACACTCGGGCCTGGCGCACGCCGTGCTCAGGGCAGTTCACCCGCGGGATGCGTGCATGAAGATGGGTCTGGAACCCGCAGCTGTCGAGATGTCGCCAGGTGCGCTCCTCGTCGTGGTCGTGAAGGCCAACGCCCTTCTTGCACTCGGGGCAAGGCCAGGTCTTCTGCTTGTCGTGCTTCGCCCAGACGTCCACGCGTTGCTGTTTCACGTCCAGTTCGACGCGGTCGACGGTCCACGGCTTCTCAAGCCCCAGAAGCTGGCGATACAAGTCGGTGTCACGCACCGACTGAGAATAGCGCCGACCGCGACCGCGACCCGCCCGTCACGCTGCTCGTCGGAAAGCCACCCGTTTCCCGGGAGCCGCGGATAAGTGCACGCCTCCGAAGGGGCTAGTCGTTTGATTTCCGTTGTGAACAATGAAGTTGTTCGTCAGGTCAAACAGCGCCTCCCTGACATATACGCCGCCTCTCCGATTGTCACTGATGGTGGACTGCGAGACCTTTAGTGAGCCGCCGTATGCTAATACCCCGCCCCCGCTATTGCCCGCGATGGTGGCGCGTAGGAGCGATACGGTCGGAGCGCCACCCAGCTGAAGTACGACTCCAGTGCCAGTCGTTCCCGCGCCGCCGCTGATCTCGAGGTCGTAGATCGTGACCTGACTCGTGCCCTTAATTTCCAGGATGATTCCGTCGAAGGTTCGCGTCAGCTTGGCCCCGGGTTTGGCGAGCAAGATCACGTTCTGGTCCTCGATCACAACCACGGCTGAGCCTTCGTCGGTGGTGCCTGCGAACAGCACGTAAGGCCGGCCGCGGGCAAGCGCCTTCATGGCCTTCGTGCACGGCACCAACATGGTGCACGTCTCGTTGTCGGTCGCGCCGGGCCCGCCGACGTACGCGACCTCGCCCTCAGCGGCGCACGCGCCATCCGGCAGGCACGCGTTCGAGATCGCACACTCCGTGTGGGCCGCACAGCCGCGGCAACTTTGGTCGTCGCCGCAGGTCGGCGTGGTGCCGCTGCAGGCTTGCGCCTGCTCGGGGAGACACTGCACGCACGTCATCGAACCGGCCGTGTCGCAGACCGGTGTCCCGCCGCTGCACTCGTCGTTCGACGCGCATGCCCTTGGCGCGTCAATGCTTCCGACACACTCGGCAGCACTCGGATTCATCTGGCAGTAGAGCACGCTCTCGCGCTGGCATGCAGCGACCACCACCATCAAGGCCAACGCCCACGCTTGTTTGTTCATGGCATCAGCTCGTCGGCACCGACGTCCTTGTTCGACCCTTGCGGGCGCATATCACCTTCGAAGTCGATGTCGATCAGAGAGCTCGTCACGGCCTTATCGACGGCCGATGACCCCGGCGCAAGCTTGTAGTCATATGGTGCCGGCGCCTCGGGCTCGATGAACGCGAGGCCACTTATGTCATCCTGGATCATCGACGACGGATAGCTGCATGGCCCGAACACTTGGGGCATCGGCACCCCCATGACCTCGTTGCGCGCGATGATGTTGTTGGGTCCGTTAAATGTTCCAACGTTGCAAATTACGCCGCCGGACGTGACGAGAGCGGTGTTGTCGACGATCGTGTTGAACTCCAGGCGGTTCGTCCCCGGTGTCGCGAAGGACAGGATCACTCCGCCGAAGTTACTCGACGAGTCGTTGCCGTTCCGGTAGATAAGGTTGTTTGTCAGGTCGAAATTGCCGTTGCTGTAGACGGCTATTCCGCCGCCCTGATTCTCCCTGATGGTGGAGCGCGATACGACGAGCGAGCCGCCATTCGCGACGATGCCGCCACCGTCGTTTCCTGCGATGGTGACGCGCCCAAGCGATACAGACGCATTGTTGAGGGATGGAAGTGAGACCCCTAACGTCTGCCCCCGCCTCCGTTAATCTCGACATCGTACACGGCGACCTGGCTCGAGCCCTTGACCTCCAGGATCACGCCGGTGGTGCGAACCAGCTTGGCGCCCGGTTGCGCGAGCAGGGTCACGTTCTCGCTGTCGATGACGACCGTGGCTCCCTCGTCGATCGTGCCTGCTAGCATCACGTAGGCCCGGCCCCGCGCCAGTGCCTTCATGACCTTGGTGCACGGCGCGGCCTTGGTGCACATCTCGTTGTCGGTCGCGCCCGGGCCGCCGACATACGCAACATCCCCCTCGTCAGCACAAGCGCCATCTGGCGAGCATGCATTCGACACCGCGCACTCCGCGTGGGCTCCACAGCCGCGACACCTTTCGTCATCGCCGCAGGTCGGCGTGACGCCGGTACAGGCTCGCGCCTGATCGGGGAGACACTGCACGCAGGTCATCGACCCCGTCGTGTCGCACACCGGAGTGGCGCCCATGCACTCCGCGCTTGACGTGCAGGCCGTGCCGGCGTCGATCGCCGGGCAATCGACGTCCTCGGGATTCGCCAAGCAGTAGTTGGGGTTGATCTCCTTGCCGCACGCAACTGCGACCAGCACGAGACCCGCAAGCACGAACGCTGTCTTCATCGATCTCTCCATGTTCAGAACGTTCGTGCCCAGCCGAGCACGCCTCCACCCGAGGTGACGCTGACGGTCGGGGCGGACGTGGCCTCGGGGCCGCGGACCCACATCGCGATGCCGACGCCGATCGCGACCGCGCCCGCGACCGCCAGGCCGGTCCCGAGGTACGCGCGCGGGAAGCTGTAACGGAACTTCTCGTCCGGGTCTTCCTTCTGCCCCACGGCGATCACCACGAGCCCGGTCCCGAGCGACGCCAGCCCACCGCCGAGCAGCAAGCCGGCCGGCAGTCGCGAGCGACGCCGCACGGCCGGCGTCTCCGATCCGGCCTCGGGCACGAGCTCGGCCGACAGCTCGGCCGTCTCGCCCACCGCAGTCTCGATCTCGCGGACCTCGCCGCGATGACCGTCCTTGCGGAACGAGACGACGTGCTTGCCGGGCGACGTCCGCAGCACGACGTCCGTGATACCGACCGGCTTGCCATCCAGCTGGACTTCGGCGCCCGGCGGGATGGACTTGATCTCCAGCACGGCCGGTTTCCCCCGCGCCGCCTGCTCCGCGATCAGGTCACGCGCGAGCTCGCTCGATAGCTTGCTCAGGCGATCGTCGGTGCAGCCCTCGCAGTATTGCTGACGGACGATCAGCGACTCCGGGTGCGTCACGATCAGCTTCGCCGTGAGCACCAGCTGCGGGGCGCCGGTCGCGGTCCGCGACGCGTCGAGGAACAGCACGAGCGCACGGTCGATCCCCTTGTCCCCGATCGACGACGCCAGGCACATCCACGGCTTCGTCACCTGCTTGCAAGTCAGCACCGCCTCGGCCTCCGCGCTCGTCAGCTTGGGCTGTGGAGCCGCCCAACCGGCTCGCTGGACCTCGTCCTCCACCGCTCGAACGGCGGTCGCCCGTAGCAGCGGCGCCGCGTTGCCCCCGGCGATGACCACACCTGGCTCTGCGGCTGCAAGCGCGGGCAACGAGAGCCCTGCGAGCACGGCGATCGTGACGTACCTCGGTCGTGGTCGGATCATCATGTCCCCTCGCTCGCGAATCTCCCACAGGACGCCGCGGACCGCGAACAAGTCAGAACTGGAAGCCGTAGCCCGCGACCGCACCGCCCCGGGTCGGCGCGACGAACGCGGTCGTCGATGCAGCATCATCGCTCCGGCCGCGCAGGAACAGGTACACCGTCACCGCGCCGAGCGCGGCCCCGGCACCGATGGCGATGAACGCGGGCGACTTGGTCTCGTAGACGTTGCCGCAGCCTGTACCGCCGCCCGGGCACTTGCCGTCGTACGACAGCAGCACGCCGCCGACGATCAGCGCTCCCACCGCGGCACCCCCGGTGACGTACTTCCAGCCGCCCCAGATCCGGCTCTGGCGGTCCACCGGGGTCTGCGAGATGAAGCCGCCATTGCCGTCGGGCACCGCGGCTGGCGCGGTCGAGATCACGTCGATACCCTCGGGGACCGGCGAGGTCGCGGAGCCGATCAAGAACATCGCGAGGCCGCGCAGCTTCTCGGGCGACGGGTCGGGACCGAGCGCGACATGCGCGCGCTTCATCTCGACGCCATTCATCAAGTTCACCAGCACGCCCGCGACCACCGGGCGCTTCTTGTCGCTGTCAATGCCCGCGACCGCGACGCCGATCGCGTCGATCGAGCGCGCGAACTGCTGCGCATAGCGCGCCTCGTTCCGCGTCCGGTCTTCCTTGCTGGTGAACAGAAAGCCGGTGAGCTTGTCGGTGGTCCGCACCACATATTCGAAGCCGCTCTCGATCGTGAGCACGGTCGGGCTGTTGGCCTTGATCGTCACCTTGTGCACGCGCGATAGCCCGGCATCGAGCTTCAGGAACACGCGGTACTCGCCGGGGAGCAGCGACTCGGTCACCGCCTTGCCGTTGCCCACCAGGCGCTCGTTGACGAACACGGGTGCACTGACGTCCGAGCTCACGGTGAGCGTTCCGAGCTTGTTGCCGAGCTTCTTGCGCGCGGCCTCGTAGTCCGTCACGGCCTGCTGGCCGTACACGCCGCGCGGCAGGTCACGCGTCGGGTAGCAGCGCACGATCTCGAGCAGCATCTGCTCCGCGGCCGGCCGATCGCCGATCTTGCTGGTCGACAGCGCGTGCGCGATCATCGCCTTGAACATCGGTTCGCGCAGCTCCTGCTTCGTGAACGCGCCGGGGTTGTCGCGCGCCGCGCGGATCACCTTGCCGAGAGTCTCGACCGCCTCGTTGAACTGACCGACCGACCACTGGTCGTACCCGGCCTCGATCTGCTTGGCGAAGTCGGCGGGGAGCCCGGCCTCGGTCAGGGCAGGACGAGAGACCTTGTCCTCGAAGCTGCGGCCGACGACCTCGTAGCCGGTCAGGAAGTTGTGCTTGCCGAGCTCGCCGAGCAGCGGGGACAGGACCTGGCTCGCCTCCGCCGGCTTGTCGCCCGTGTACGACTCCAGCACGATCGCGAACTCACCTGCCGCGGCCGGCGCGGAAAGGCCGACCACGACGGCCATGGCGATCAAAGCGACGAGAGGGAAAATACGCATGCCAGGGCGCCTCGACCGGGGGATGTTCAGGTTGCGTGAGAAGTTCGGGTCACCGGGGCTCGACCGTGAATTCGGCGTGGCCCGCGAACGACACTGCATCGGGCGGCGCCGTCCCGGTCGCCTCGGCCTCGACGACACTGCCCTCCGTGACATAGGGCAGGAGGTCGACGCCGTGATCGACGTCGAAGCGGTACGTCTGGACCCCACCGGGCGCGAGCTTCGATGCGAGCTCGATGCGTGGCAGTGCGGAGTCGGCCAGCGTGCTCCGCGCAAACACGTGGATCTCGTCGAGGAACGCCCAGCTGTCGAGGTCGCCGCCGGATTGCTGCGTCTCCGTGATCTGGAGCGTCAGCCCGGCCAGCGTGAGGCTGGCGATCGGCTGCGAGGTCTGCTTGCGCACCTTGGGCCCGAGCGCGAGGCTCAGCGGCAGCGGGAAGGTGCCGGCGATCGGCGCGGGTATCGCAGCCCCGGACACCTCCTGCTCGGGCAACGTCTGCGACAACTCGAAGTCCGTGACCCCGCAACCACCGGCGGCGAGCCACGTGCAGACCATGTAACGCACGCCGCGAGCATAGACCCAAAGCACAGGCGATGGCGCGGTGGTCAGAACGTCCGCGTCCAGCCGACCACTGTGCCGCCGCGCACGACCGACACGGTGGGGGCCGACTCGGCGCGTGGCTTGCGCGTGAAGAAGTAGAACCCGACCGCGACCGCGGCCGCGCCCACGAGCCCGACGCTCGCACCCAGGAGCCGGGTCTCGCGGTACTGAAACCCGGACCCCTCGTCGTCCTCACTGGTCATGTACAGCAGCACGCCGGTGACGACCAGCGCGCCGCCGCCGCCGATCAGACCGAACGCGAGCGGCTTGTCGCGATTGGGCCCGCGGATCTGATCCTCGGGCCGCGCCTTCAGCGGGACGTCGAGCACGACCGGCTCGCCGGGCCGAACGGTGATCTCGCGGACCTCGCGCTCGTGGGTCGGGTGATTGATCACGACCTCGTGCTTGCCCGCCGTGACGTCGGCCTCGAGCGGCGTCAGACCGATCGCCTTGCCGTCGACGGTGACGCTCGCGCCGGAGGGCATCGAGGTGCAGCGCAGCTGGCCGACGTCCTTGCGAGTCGCGCGGGTCAGCGCCGCCATCAGCTCGTCGGCGGTCGTGCGCAGCACCGCCTCGGTGCACGACTCGCAGACCCGCCGCAGCAGCACCGCGTTCTTGCCCTTGTCGAACCAGTAGGCGGTCACGGCGTACGCGTTGGGCTGTCCGGCCTCGCGATCGACCTTCGTGAACACGACCTGGCGCGACTTCGAGCGCTTCTCGATCACGCCGCGGGCGCAATTCTCGTCACCCATCAGCAGGCAGTCGATCACCGTGTTGATCGCGTCGGGCTGGAGCGGCGAGGCGACGACGGTGTGGCCGTTCTTGCGCAGCCAGTGCTCGATCTGGTTGACCAGCGCGGGTTGCAGGGTCGCCTGTCCGGTGACGACGACGCCGACGTTGTTCTCGTCCTCGGCCCGGGCGGTCGAGGATACGAGGACGAGGAGCAGCACGAGGAGAGTGGCACGCATGCGATACCTAGCGTTGGACCTGAGGCGCGCCGTTGACGAGCTTCACGGTCGTGGTCGAGTTTTCCTTGATCGTCACGCTGACCGTCTTGTTGTCATACGGGGCGTCGGCATTGCTGAACTTGATGGTGTGGCGACCGACCAGAAGCGGCCACGCGCCGGGCGAGTCTCCGAGCTTCTTGCCCCGCACGAGGACCGTGGCACCGGGGAACGCGACATTCAGCGAGCCCTTCGCCGTGACGGTAGGTTCCTTCTTCTGCGCGTCGGGCGTCTGTCTCTGTGCGTCGGCCGGGGGCGCAGGAGCGTCGATCGGGAGCACGGGCGCGTCGGGCGGCACGGGCGGCGCATCGGCGGGGGGGCCGAGCGCGACGCCGGACTCCGGACCGGCATCCGGGACCACCGCGAGCTGGCCGGCATCGATCGTCTTACTGCCGCTGCCGCGCAGGCCGATCGCGATCGCGAACGTCACGACGCCGCTGACCAGCACGACCGCGAGCACGATCAGGATCTTGGTCATCTGCGAGCGACCGGGCGCCCGCAGCGACAGCGGCGGCTGCATCGTGCCGGTCGGTGCGTTCATCACGGCGCCGAGGCTCGGCATCGCGTGGTGCCCGGGCGTCGTGGACGGCATCTCGCCCGGCGGTTGAGACTGGAACAGGTGCGGCGGTGGCGTCAGGATGTTTCCTGACCGCGCGCGGCTGTGGCGCACCGGCGCCTCCGCAGGGAACCGGTCGGCGAGCACCGCGACCAGCTGCTCGCGACCCGCCTTGGGCGCGTCGTTGCACTCGAGCAGCTCGTGGAGCGCGTGCTCCGCGGTCTCGTAGCGTGCGGGCAGGTCACGCTCGAGCAGCTTCATGCACACGCGCTCGAGATCCTTTGGCACGTCGTTGCGGATCGATCGTGGCCGCGGGATCTGGCCAAACAGCACGGAGGCCAGCACCGAACGGGTGTCGCCGCCCGAGAACAGCCGGCGGTTCAGCAGCATCTCCCACAGCATGATCCCGACCGCGAACAGATCGCTGCGGCCATCGAGCGCCTGGCCGTTGGCCTGCTCCGGGCTCATGTACGCCGGCTTGCCCTTGATGAACACCGACGCAGTCGCCTCGCTGGCCTCGCGCGCCTTTGCGATCCCGAAGTCCGAGACCTTGATCGCGCCGGACCACGACAGCAACACGTTGTGCGGCGACACGTCGCGATGGACGACGCCGCGCATATGATTGGAGATCGGCAGATCGTGCGCGTAGCCGAGGCCCCGCAGCACCTCGCCGATGATGAAGATCACGACCGATGTCGGCAGCGGCCCCGACGAGATCAGGGCGTCGAGATCCTTGCCGTCGACCAGCTCCATCACCAGGAACAGCCGGTGCTCCGCATCGCGATCGAAGTCGAGCACCGTGACGATGTTCGGGTGCGTCAGCTGCGAGGAGATCTTGGCCTCGGCGACGAACATCTGCGCGAACGCCTCGTTCTCCGAGTAGCCCGGCAGCACGCGCTTGATCGCGACCTTGCGCGAGAACCCTTCTGCCCCGACCATCGAGCCGAGGAACACCTCGGCCATCCCGCCGCCACCGAGGCGCTGGTCGAGTCGATATTTCCCCAGAACCCCTAACATCGAACGGCGCGATTATAGGCGATCAGCGTGCGGAGAAGGCGTGCGGTCCCGTGATCCCGCGGCTTCCGAAATACTTGCGGACCGCTTCGATATGCAGCGGGAACGCGAACCCGTCCTCGATCCCGTCCGGGCCCCAGATCACCCCGCGCTCCGACGCCTCGAGGTCACTGGTGAACGGTGGCAGGGCCGCGGCGGCGACCGGCGGCGCGATCGAGAACAGCAGGATCCGGTTCGGGCGCGGCTCGCTCGACGCATACCACGACGGTTCGAGCGAGCTGCTCGAGACCACCACGCCGGTCTCCTCCAGCACCTCGCGCGCGCCACCTGCCTGCCAGGACTCCTGCTCCTCGACAAACCCGCCGACCAGCGCGAGCTTGCCGATCTGCGGCGGGATCGCGCGCCGGATCACGAGCAGTCCCGTGCGGTCGCCCTCGGTGATCTGGACCAGCACGACGGCCACCGGGATCGGGTTCGCCCACACCTTCGTCCCGCAGCCGGTGCATTCGCGCGGATAGGACAGCGGTTCGGGATATCTGGTGCCGCAGAACGAGCAGAACGTGTCGCGGACGAGCTGCATCACCGCACCATGATGGTCAGTTCACCAGTGCCACGATGCCACTCGAGCGTCAGCACGTGCAGGTTCGCCGTCGCGAGGTAGCGGATCGATTCGTCGACCATGCTGCCGAGCGTGGTGCACTGCGCAGCGAGCGAGTTGAGCCCGGGGAGCATCGAACCGAGCGTCTGGTTGACCCCGCGCAACCGCACGTGCGCGACGCCACATTCATTGGACATCGCGCGAGGATGTCACGCTAGCGCGGAATGAGCGAGTGCTCGCCACGCTCGCGCATCTGGTGGCGATACGACTCGATGAATCGCACGAACGCTTCGGAGAGCTCGGGGTCGAACTGGGTCCCCGAGCACCGCTCGATCTCGCCGACCGCCACCTCGTGTGGGAGGGCGCGGCGATACGCGCGGTCCGACGTCATCGCGTCGTAGGCGTCCGCGATCGCGACGATGCGGCCGACCAGCGGGATCTGGTCACCGGCGAGGCCGCGCGGGTAGCCGCCACCGTCGTACCACTCGTGGTGGCACCAGCAGCCGTCGATCAGGGCGTGCAGGCACGGCACCGGCTCGAGGATGCGCTTGCCCTTCTCGGGGTGCTGGCGAAACACCGCGACCTCTTCAGGCGTCAGCTTCCCGGGCTTGTTCAGCATGTCGTAGCGGACGCCGATCTTGCCGACGTCGTGCATCACGCCGGCCTGCACCATGCGGCGGATCTCGGCATCGGGGAGCGTGAGGCCGCGCGCGAGGACCTCGGTGTAGACCGCGACGCGCTCGGAGTGGCCGCGCGTGTACATGTCGCTCTCTTCGAGCGCCTGCGCGAAGCCCGCGACGGTCTGCTGGAACATCTCCTCGAGCGACAGGTTCGCCTTGGTCAGGCTGTCGTTCGAGTACCGGAGCTCGCCGTAGAGCCGCGCGTTGTCGATCGCGCTGGCGGCGCGCGATGCGAGCACCGACAGCATCTTGCGATGACCCTCGTCGAACTTCTTGCCCGGCGTGAACGAGAACACGTCGAGCACGCCGACCATGCTGCCGCGGACCTGGAGCGGGACCGCGAGAAACGAGGTGAGCTCGTTGGGCGCGCTGGACTCGGTGAAGTAGCGGCTGGCCTTGCCGCCGTGCGCGAGGATCGGCACGCCCTGGGCGAACTGTTCGAGCAGGACGCCAAACGCGGGGGAGGGCAGACCGCTGCGCGGCGAGGCGTCGGTGGCGCTGACGATCTTGAGCCGCTGCTCGAAGGTGCCGGCGGCGCCGCGCAGGTGCAGGGTCGCGACGTCGGCCTTGACCTCGTCGAGCGCGGCGCGCAGCACGACGTCGAGGATGTGCTCGATATCGTGAGACAGCGCGATCGCCTCGGAGACCTTGTAGATCGTGAGCGCCTCGCGCAGCCGGATGTTCTCGGCCTGGAGGCGCTGGCGGTACAGCGCGCGCTCGACGACGTGGATCACCTCCTCGACCTTGAACGGCTTCAGCAGGTAGTCGTAAGCGCCCTTCTTCATCGCCTCGATCGCGGTCTCGACCGTACCGAAGCCCGTCATGAGCACGGTCAGGACGCCGAGCCGCTCTTGCTCGATCATCGCGAGCAGCTGCAGGCCCGATAGCCGCGGCATCTTGAGATCCGTGATCAGGAGGTCGGGCGCAGGCGCAGCTCGGTCAGTGCTCGCCGTCTTCCACCGTGTGTACTGAGAATCCTTCGAGCGCGAGAAACTCGGCGAGGATCTCGAGAATCACTCGCTCGTCATCGACGACGAGGATGCGCGCGCTCTCGGTCTGCTCGGCCGATGACAACTGGACCTACGGTGAAGCGGGCTGGTTCTGGTTCTGATGCGACAGCATCGGATCGGGGAACGTGGCGCGCGCCCCTGCCATGAGATCGGCTTCGGCCTGCAGCTTCAGCCAGTTCTCTCTCGCGCTCGCCGCATGGCTCTTCTCCGACGATGCCGAATCGCGGGCCTTCTCGGCGCGCTTCGCACGCTCGGCTTCCTGCGGCCCGAACTCGGCGTAGTTCACGTTCGGCGGGCGGATCGCGCTCGCCTGGCCGACCTGCGACTTCGCGAGCTCCCACTGCGCTTCGCGCCAGTACATGTTCTCCGCCATAAAGCGGAC
>JBBJLY010000216.1:0-14673 GCA_037720695.1 Kofleriaceae bacterium
ATCCCGAGGAACTTCACCGCATGGAAGTCAGGAAGCGCGAGCTGGGCTTCGCTGTGTGGACGCGTGGCAGTGCCTGCAGCGGCGGCGGCACCGACGTCGAGCCATGGCAAGGAGTACATAGGGCTTGATCTTCCTCAGGGAGGGGGGTGTGACTAGGCGGGCGTTATAGAGAGGCCGGTTGGATCTCGCAACCCCAAGTCGACATAACTGCGCGCGACAAAATGCTTTCCCCAGACCGAACGTGGTATGGAACGCTGCCCGGAAAGGTTCCCCTCGTGAAGCGCCGCCCCGAGATCCTGGCGCCCGCCGGTGACCGCGACGCACTCGCCGCCGCGCTCGCCGCCGGGGCCGACGCCGTCTACTTCGGGCTCGACGACGGCTTCAACGCGCGCGCCCGCGCCGCCAACTTCTCGTCGGCCAACCTCGCCGAGATCGTCACCTGGGTCCATCGCGCGGGGGCCAAGGCGTTTGTCACGCTGAACACGCTGGTGTTCGAGCCCGAGCTGCCGATCGTCGAGGCGTTGATCCGCAAGGTCGCCGCAGCCGGGGTCGACGCGATCATCGTCCAGGATCCCGCGGTCGCCCGGATCGCGCGTGCCGTGTGCCCCGCGCTCGAGATCCATGGCTCGACCCAGATGACCGCGTCGAGCCCGCTCGCCGCCGAGCTGCTGCGCGAGCTCGGGCTGTCCCGCGTGGTCGTGCCGCGCGAGCTGTCGGTCGACGAGATCCGGTTGTACGCGGCCGGCACGCCGCTGCCGCTCGAGGTGTTCATCCACGGCGCGCTGTGCGTCGCGTGGTCGGGACAGTGCCTGTCTTCGGAGGCGTGGGGCGGGCGGTCGGCGAATCGCGGCCAGTGCGCGCAGGCGTGCCGCCTGCCCTACCAGCTGGTCGTCGACGACGAGCTGCGCGACCTCGGCGAGGTCGAGTATCTCCTCTCGCCCAAGGATCTGGTCGGGCTCGACGCTGTCCCGGCGCTCGCCGAGATCGGCGTCGCCTCGCTCAAGATCGAGGGCCGCCTGAAGGGGCCGGCATACGTCGCGACCACGGTCGCGAGCTACCGGCGCGCGGTCGGTGACCCGGTGAACCTCCCGGTCGAGATCCCGTTCGACGAGGCGTCCCTTCACGTCGCGTACAGCCGTGGCATCTCGGCTGGCTTTCTCGCCGGTGCGGACCACCAGACGCTGGTCGAGGGCCGGTTTCCGCGCCACCGCGGGTTGCCGCTCGGGCGGGTGACCGCGGTCGATCGCGAGTGGATCACCGTGCACCACACCGCCGACGAGCGGCCACACACCGGCGGGCGGGCGATCGGCGTCCACGCGGCGAGCCCGGCGTCGCCGACGCTCGAGCCCCGCGCGGGGATGGGGGTCGTGTTCGATCGCGGCCGACCCGAGGAGCCCGAGGAAGGCGGCCCGATCTTCGGGGTCGAGCCTTCGCTGCCGGGTGGCTACCGGCTGCGGTTCGGTCGCCCGGGTCCAGACCTGTCGCGGGTCTTTGTCGGCGACCTCGTGTGGGTGAGCTCGGATCCGCGGGTCTCGCGCGCCGGTGACAAGGCGGCGCTTGCTGGTCGCGAGCCGCTCGGCCGGATCGGCGTCACGCTCGCGGTCCGCGGCCAGGCCGGGGCGCCGCTCGAGGTGATCGCGACTGCCGGCGATCGCACGAGTCACGCGCGCTCGCCGAGCGCGTTGCAGCCCGCGCGCGGTCGCGGCCTCGATCGCGACGTGCTCGCCGACAAGCTCGGTGCGTTCGGCGGCACCAGCTTCCACCTCGAAGCGCTCGATGCGAGCGGGCTCGGCGCCGCGCTCCACCTGCCGGTCTCCGAGCTCAAGGAGCTCCGGCGGGTGCTCGTCGGCGCGCTCGAGGCCGCGGTCGCGATCGTCGACCGCGTGCTCGCGGCGGACTCGGTGCTCGAGGCGCTGCGCGTGCCGATCGCGCCGGCCGTCGGGCTCCCGATCGCCAGCGCTGCGATCGTCGTCCCGCTGTGCCGCACCGATGCCCAGCTCGACGCCGTGCTCGCCGCCGGCGCGACCGAGGTCGAGCTCGACTGGATGGAGCTGGTCGGGCTCGCGAAGGCGGTCGGGCGTGCGCGCGACCATGGTGTCCGGGTCGGCGTCGCGACGGTCCGCGTCCAGAAGCCCGGCGAGGAGCGGATCGACGCCCACCTCGCGCGGCTCGCGCCGGATCACGTGCTGGTCCGCAGCTGGGGCTCGCTCGCGTACTTCCGCGGCCTCGCCGAGCGACCCGCGCTGCACGGCGACTTCTCGCTCAACGTCACCAACTCGATCACCGCGGGCTGGGTGCTCGCACGTGGGCTGACCACGCTGACCGCCGCGCATGATCTCGATCGCGACCAGCTGCTCGCGATGCTCGCGCATGCACCGCGCGGTCGAGTCGCGGTCACCATCCATCACCACATCCCGACCTTCCACACCGAGCACTGCGTCTACGCGCACCTGCTGTCGACCGGCCGCGACTACAAGACGTGCGGCCGGCCATGCGAGGCGCACGCGGTGTCGCTCCGCGATCGCGTCGGCCACGTTCATCCGGTCGTCGTCGATGTCGGCTGTCGCAACACCGTGTTCAACGCGCAGGCCCAGAGCGCGGCGAGCCTGGTGCCCGCGCTGCTCGCCGCCGGCGTGTCGCGGTTTCGTGTCGAGCTGGTGCGCGAGACCGCCACCGAGCGACCCGGCTGTTCGGCGCGTACACGCAGCTGGTCACCGGTGCGATCTCGCCGGCGGAGACCGTGCGGCGGGCCGCGGTGCACGAGCAGTTCGGGGTCACGCGCGGGACGATGCGCCTGACCGTCTTGCCCTAAGCCGCGTAACGCTCGGGCATCACGACGCGCGCATCGGGCGGCAGCATCGGCTGGACGCGCGTTGCCCAGCTGGTGCAGCAGTCGAGCCCTTCCATCCCCGGGAGCAGCGCCATCTTCTTCTGGATGTAGCTCATCACCTCGTAGATCCGCTCGCCGGGGAACAGCTGCGCGACCAGGCGCGCGCCCTCGGCATCGGTCTTCACGCCGCCGCCGACTGGCGCGTAGAAGTTCTTCGCGATCCAGCGCACGAGCATCTGCGCACCACGCTGACCCTCGAGTTTCTTGCGCGCCTGGCCGAAGTAGTACGCGAAGTGGCGGCGCTCCTGGCGCGCGATCCGCTTGCACAGCTCGGCGAGCACCGGGTTCTGCGTCGTGGTGGCGAGCTCCTCGTACGCCTGCGTGGTGAGCAGCTCCTGGAGCGAGCCCCAGAACATCCACAGCGCGACGAAGTTCTTCGGCATCGACTTCGCGATCAGGCTCTGCGCGAAGTCCTCGAACTTGGCCTTGAAGCGCGCGCCCGAGCGAACCTCGGCGGCGCGAGCAGTGGCGCTCTCGACCTCGATCCCGCACTGCTTCATGAAGTGCGTGAGCGCGTACGAGTGGAAGTACTCCTCGTAATTCCACATCGTGAGGAACGTCAGGAGCTCGGGGTCGCGCGCGACCTTCAGCTTGGCGACCTCGAGGAAGTAGTGGACGGTCTGGCTCTCGATGTCCGCGAAGTAGTGGAGCGTCTCGATCTCGCGCTGGGTGATGCCGATCCGGCGAGCCGTCTCCCAGTCCAGATCCTCGAACTCGACCTTGTGTGAAACCGCGAGATGTTGAGCAATGTCTGACACGCTTGTTCCTCTTCCGCGAATACGACCGGCAGTGCCGACCGGATCATCATCCGGCCTGGGCCGCCCCGAGAACCGCCCAGAAACCGGCCCAGCGTACACGATCAGCGTGGCCAAGGCATCAGGTGCATGGCCACGCGGTCGGGGTCGGCCGCGCCGAGGTCTTCGAGGAAGTCCCGTGCCGCCGCCGCGCGCGCGACACCGATCGCGCCACCTTCGATCCGCCCGCGGCGCCAGCGCGCGATGTGCAGCAGGCCGAGCATGCCCGACGCGACCAGCTGCTCCTCGGCCGCGAGGAGCTCGACACGCGCAGCATCATGCGCGCCACCAAACGCGTGCGCCGATGCGCGAAGCCCATGCGCGAGCCCGGCCGCCCACGGCGCGCCTTCCTTCTGCAGGTCTTCCGCGATCGCGCGCACCTCTCGGAGGCGCTCGTCGACGCGTCCTTCCGTCGACAGCAGCAGCGCCCGGGCGCGCAGCACGCCGAGCTCGATGCGCGGTTGCTGGTGGCGCGTGCACCCGAGGCGCTCGATCCGCGACCGCGCGTCGTCGAGCCGGTGCAGTGCACTCGCGGCATCGCCGACGTACAGATCGATGTTCGCGGCCGATGTCAGCGCGTGGACGTGCGATAAGAAGAACCCGCCGTCACCGTGCTCGTCCAGCGAGCGCTGCCCGAGACCGAGCTGCTCTCGCGCCTGGTCGGGCCGTCCGGCAACGAGCCACGCGACGTTGCAGCGCCCGGTCCGCAGACCTTGCTGCGCGGTCACGTCGCCCCGCTCGATCGCGTCGCGCAGCAGCAGCTGCGTCATCCGCACGAGCTCGCGCCATTCGCCGAGATAGAACAGCGTCGCGAGCCAAAACGTCTCGCCGACGTCGCGCTCCCACCGCACGTTCGCACCTTCGTCGCGCAGCCGCGCGAGCCCCGACTCGAGGTGCCCGCGCGCCTCGCGCCAGCGACCACCGAGGTGCGCCGCGATCCCGATCGCGGTGTCCGCGAAGCCGATCACCTCGGGATCCCCGAGCCGCATCGCGAGCGCCTTGAGCCGCGTGCACACGGCCTCGACCGCACCCCGGTTGCGGCTGCCACCCCCTCCCGCGTAACAGACCTCCTGCGCCAGCGCGAGCGCGACGCGCACCGGCTCACCGGCATCGAGCGACGCACGCATCAGCTCGGCCTGGACGACGCGCCCGAGCGCGGGGTCCGCAAACGCGAGGCTGGAGCCGATCGAGTACAGGACGTCGATCGCGAGCAGCTGCGCGTGCGGGAGCACCGTCGCGTCGCGCTCGACGAACTCGAGTCCGCGCAGCTTCGCGGCCACCCATTGGGTCGCCATCCGCGTCCGCGACGCGCGCGCGCCGAGCGGGATCCGGAACCCGACGTCGCCGAGCAGCTTCTCGCAGGCCGGTAGCGCCTCCTCGAGCCGACCGCGTCGTAGCAAGGTCTCGACCCGCAGCCGCTCGAGGTCGAGCGACTCCTCGTCGGTCAGCAGCTGCGCGGCCTGCGCGTACACCGTGGCGGCTTCATCGAGCTGACTCGCGCACACGAGCGCATGCTCCTTGCGGCGCATCAGGTCGCGTTGGCCGCTCGCGTCCCACGGTCCATACGCCAGCGCGATCTGGTAGAGGTCCGCGGCGCGCCGGAACGCGAGTGCCGCCTCGGCCTGCTGCGCCGCCGCGACCGCGTGGTGCGCCGCGTTCGCCGGATGACCTGCCGCGAGCCAGTGCTCGACCACGGCGTGCGAGTCGAGCTTGTCGCCCTGCACCGCCTCGAACGCGCGTGCGAGCGCCTCGTGCCAGCTCGCCTTGACCTCGATGTCGAGGGTCGCCAGCACGGCGTTGCGAACGTAGTCGTGCGCGGGATGCAGGATCGTCTCGCCGTCGACCTTGTGGAGCGTGGCGAGTCGCTCGGTTGACAGCGTGGCCGCCTCGTCGTGACCCCCGACAATGCCGGCGGCCTCGGCGGCGATCGCGACCGGCAACGGCCGCGCCGCGACGCTCGACACCGCGAGCATCGCCTGGACCTCCGGAGCCAGCTTCTCCATCCGTGCCCGGACCAGCTGCGCGAGGCCGCGCCAGAATTGGCGGGGCCGGGATTGGCTCCCGGCCCCGGGGCCGTCGCGTCGAGCCCATGCGCGCGCGCCATCTCGGTCAGCACGAGCGGGTTGCCGGCAGCGGCCGCGACGACGGCCTCGATCGTCTGGGCGCGGTCTCCGTCGGTCAGCAGCTGCGCCACCAGTTGCCCGGCCTCGCTGTCCGCGAGCGCGGGGACCTCGATCTGGCGCAGATCGCCGTGCATGATCTGGCCACCCGGCACCCGGCGCAGCTGCGCGACGACGCCGAGGTAGTCCTCGGGTCGGTGCGCGACGATCACGAGCATCCCCGGCTCGGTGCCGTGCATCAGCTCGGCGAGCACGGCTGCGCTATCGACATCGCCCCAGTGCGCGTCGTCGACGAAGATCACGACGGGACGGACGCGCGCGAGCCTGGCGAGCAAGCTGGTCAGCGCGCGCAACCCGCGGCGACGCAGCTCCTGGAGATCGACCGGCGGCGGGCTGTCCCGCGCGAGCTCGGCGAACCGCTCGACCCGCCGCAGCACGGGAAACCCGCGGACCAGCGAACCGAGATCGCCTGGCGCCAGCGCGGTGAGCTCCTGGCGATCGAGCCCGACGAGCACGGCCGTCAGCGAGTCGACGACGCCATCCAGCATCTTGAACGGCACGGCCTCGCGCTCGAAGCACCGGCCCTCGATCGCGAACACCGCGTCGCCCAGCCCGCGCACGAACTTCCGCACCAGGGTGCTCTTGCCGATGCCACTCTTGCCACGCACCAGGATCCCGACGCCGGCGCGCCGCGCGTCGATCAAGGCCACCGCGAGCTGGGCGAGCTCGGCCTCGCGCCCGACGAACGTGCGCGGTGAAATGCTGCGCGACGTCGCGCGTGTCATCGCGGACGGCTTCGCTCCGAGCACCTCGAGGATCTCGGCCCCGGTGGGCCGCGCTGCCGGCGACAGCTGCAGCAGTCCCATGCACAGCGTGACGAGTGCGATGGGCAGATCGCCGCCCTGGTCCGTGACGCACGCCGGCCGTACCGGCTGCTCGTGCTGCTTGCGCGTCATCACCTCCTCGCTGCCGCCCTCGAACGGTCGCCGCCCGGTCAGCGCCTCGTAGAGCATCGCGCCGATCGAGTACCAGTCGCTCGGCTCCGCCACCGCTCGATCCGACGCCTGCTCGGGCGACAGTAGACCGGCGTGCCGACCGCGAGTCGATCGGGATTGCCTTCGGACAGGCCGGTGACCAGCCCGAAGTCGAGCAGCGCGAGCCGACCTGCCGGCGTGACCAGCACGTTCGACGGCTTGAGATCGCGATGCAGCTTGCCCGCGCGGTGGAGCGCGAGCAACGCATCGACCAGCTGGACGAGCGCGCCGCGCAGCCGGCTCTCGACCAGCGGTGCCGCGGCGATGTCGTCGCGGGAACGGCCGGGGCCTGCGTGCGTGCCAGGTCGCGTCCAGTCGATGAACGACACGCCCTCGACCAGCTCCATCGTGAAGTACCAGTCGCCCGCGGCCGCGTGGAGCTCGTGCAGCGCGATCAGGTTTGGATGCACGAGGTCGGCGAGCGCGCGGAACTCGCGCTGGAACCGGAGCAGATCGCGCCCGCTCGCCTGGCGCAACCGCTTGAGCGCGAGCTCGCGGCCGAGTAGCCGATCGAACACGCGATACACCACGCCCGCACCACCGGCGCCGAGGGTGCCACGGACCTCGAAGCGGCCGGCTCCCAAGGTCTGTGGACCCGGCGGAGGCATCGCTGGCGTCACGGTATCAGCGATCGAGATCCGCTTCGAGCCGTCGCAGGGCCCACGTGCGAGGTACCGCGATCTTGCGAGGACGCGTCGGTGGTGTCGTCGCCAGGCGCCGCAGTAACAGCCGCGCATCGTCGGCCTTGCGCGAGTGGCGCGGATGCGTGCGGCGCCATCCGGCGACCGTCTCGATCTGGCGGCGTGGCAAGCCCGCGACCCGCGCGTCCTCGAGCAGCTGCGCCCACGTGCGCTCGCGATAGAACCGGACCCGCGCCAGCTCGACGAGCGCGTGCTGCGTGCGCAGATTCGGCGCCGCCCGCGCGATCCCGTCGCGCAGATCGACGAGCGCGTCGCTGGTCGCGGCGTAGCCGTACTCGGCAGGCAGGTGCGCCACCGCGACCTCGTCGTCGGCGATCAGCTCGCCACTCGCGAACGCCCGGTAGATCGAACCGACGCCGATCATCCCGAACGGCGCGAGCTCCGCGGCACGCAGCGCGCCCATGCTCGCGGCGCCCCACACGGCGATCCCGCGCTCCAGCGCGCACAGGATCTCCTTGTGCCACACCGCGGCCATGCGCTCGAAGTAGCCATCGATGATCGCGATCCGCGTGATCCGGCGCCGCGATCTCGCGAGCGTCAGGACGTCGCCGACCGCGACCGGGGGCAGGACCTCGGCTCCCGGCAACCGCGCCGTGACCTCCACTGCCGGCAGCGTCGGCCCGACGAACACCAGCGTCGTCATCCCATCGCCTCGACGTCGGTCGCGCGCCCCGGCACGATCACCTTGACGACTGGCACGCCCAGCATTGGATGTGTGAGGTCGACGACGATCACCTGCCCGGCGAGCTCGACCAGCAGCTCGAGCTCGCGGCCCAGCGACGGCGTCTCGACCCGCGGGAGCTCGTCGAACAGCGCCGGCGTCTCGCAGGGCGCCGCGAGCCGGTCCCAGATCTGTTCGAGCAGCTCGGGGTCCGTCGCGTGCGCGTAGTCGGCCGCGAAGAAGTCGTCGCGGCCGCCCGCGATGTACGTCAACCGGGTCTGCGCGGCCTCGGTCAGCGCACGCGCGATCGCGATTTCGGGCACGAGATGCGCGCCGAACCCTTGATAGAACCCGAGCGTGCGCCACGCAGGCTCGCGCGGGTCCTCGAGGATCGCGCAGCCGATCGCGGGGATCAGGCCCTCGAGATCCCACACGAACACGCGCGCGCCCGCGGCGACGATCCGCTCGATCAACGCGCCGCACGCGGGATCGGTGATCGAGTCGAGGACGATCCGGCGATCGCCGCCCGCCCGGCGCCACGCGGCCTCGGCATCCCGCTCGAGCACCTCGCACAGGCCGTGCACGATCGCCTCCACGCGCACGTTGCCCGACGCGAGCCCGTTCGACGAGATGTCGAACACGGGAGGCTTCTTGAACGTGGTGTCGAGCGTGACCGACTCGAGCGGCACGAGCACGGGCTGGTCGGTCACGAGGTCCCTGCCCTCCACCCACGCCATCCGCGCGGCGCGATCGATCCGACGCTTCGCACGCGGCAGCTCGCGGACGTCGACGCAGCGCTTGCCGAGTGACTTCACCGAGCCGCGGACGATCGGCAACGCGACGTGCTCGGCGGTCCAGGTCTCGAGGCTCTCCATCAGCGCGCTGACCTTGGCCGCAAGCGCGGTCGCGCCCTTGCCCTGCTGGGTCGACAGCGAGCGACCCATCGGGCGGATCGCCGTGAACACCGGGATGCCCAGCGTGTCGAGTCCGGTCAGCTCGGCGATCCGCGTGATGCCGGCGAGCTTCGCGCATGGCGAGAACCGGCGCCACGTCGCCTCGAGGGTCGCGGTGCGATGCGTGCCGTCGCGTAACCGCGCCGGTGCATCGAGCGACTCCCCAGCGAACGTCAGCGACACGCGCACGACGATACTCCTGCTAAGATCGCTCCGTGTGGTGCCGGCCTGTCGCGATCTCGATCCTGTTCGCCATTTTTGCCTGCAAGGCCGGCGGTAACTACGCGCCGAGCGATCGCCAGCCCGGCAACGCCGACCGCGGCGAGACCAACGGCCGGATGTTCGACTTCGTGTCCAACAAGCCCGAGGACGACGATTGGCAGATCCGGATTCGCGACAACTCGATGTGGGTCGGCTACGGCAACGACGACACGTCCGAGGATCTCGGCAACCGCTCGCTCGCGAACAAGGACGCCCAGAAGCTGTGGGACAAGATCGACGCGCTCGATCTCGGCGAGCGCAAGACCGGCAAGAAGGATCTCGACTTCGGCTACCTCCAGCTCCGGCTCCGCGAGCCGGGCGGCGAGGACGGCCACGAGTTCATCACCGTGTTCGTGTCGCGCGAGACCAAGGACGACGACGTGATCGAGCTCGCCGAGTACCTGCGCACGCTGATCGGCAAGTACTACAAGGAGAAGCCAAACTTCTGATCGCGCGCGGGCGCTGATCAGGGCTCGCTGTCAGCCTCGCGCTCGAGGATTCCGGACCACCGGAGGTAGAACAGCAAGTACGGATCCGGCAGCACCAGCACCTGCTCCTGATCGTCCCACTCGAGCGACGGCCCGGTCGGCACGGCGAGCGTGTTGGCGATCTGGCCGAGCGCGACGCACGTCCGCACGATCGACGCGCCGTCGGGATGCTCGCTGCCCTTGCACAATTCCTCGAGGCGCTTGCCGAGCTCGGCGTACTCCAGCGTCAGCCGCGGCGGATCCATCGCGAGCGCGCGCATCACGGTGAGGTAGACGTCCCCCTGCTTGCCATCGTGATGGGTGTACTTGCGACGCTCGCCCGGCTTGGTCTTGGGCCCGCTGACGAACGCGCGCACGAGCGAGCGAAAGTCGACAAACGACGACGTCAGGAACAGGATCCCCCGGCGTGCGGTGTCGTCGAGCGTGACCGCGCGCGGCGGCTCCACCGTCTCGCGGACGTCCAGGTGATTGCACATCCACAGACAGATCGACTGCATGAGCTGAGGCGAACCAGCCGCCTCGGTGGCGAACATCGCGAGCGACTGGTTGTCGATGTGGATCCCGAGGTGCTCGCAGCCGAGCCGCGGGATCTCCAGCAGGTCCCGCCGGCTCCCGTCGTCGAGGTCGATCGCGAGCACGCGACCGCGCAGCTCCGGGAGCGCACGCACGACGTTGTCGGCCCGGTGCGGCACGCTGGCGACGCAGATCCGGACGCCGCGGCTGGCGGCATCCTTCAGCTGCTGCGCGACGTCGCCCTGGATCGCGGCCGGGATGTAGTGAAAGTCGTCGAGCAGGATCGTGTACTTCGATCGCGCGAGCTCGTGGACCACCTGCGGGAGGCCCCGGCGATTGACCGTGGCCTGCGTGTTCTCGGTGCTGCCGGTCGAGCTGCTCGAGCCGGACTTGTGCGACGCCCCGGCGATCGCGACGCCGAGCTGGACGCCCTTGTCCGAGGTCTTGCCCTCGAGCGTGGTCTCCGCGCGGCTGGCCGTGGTCGAGTGCGGCTCGCCCCACCAGTCGAGCACGCGCTCCCACAGCTGATCCGGCGCGCGCACGGAGGCGCCGCTCACCGTGATCAGGTTGCCCTCGCCGACCACCCGCTGCACCAGCACGGTCTTGCCGACCTTCGACGGCCCCGACACGGAGGCGATCTGGGTCGACGACTGGATCCACTGCTGCAGCAGGCGCTCGTGGTGGAGCTCGTCCCGCGGGACGTACGTGTAGTTCGGGAACGACGTCGAGGGGAACACCTCGGCCGCAAGCAGGCGTGGCATGCCCCGAGTTTCGCAGATCCCTCCGACACACCAGAATCGGGGATCGTGCGGCTCGAGCTCCTCCATCCGTATGCGCCGGCGGTCGAGCAGATCTGGCGCGCGCTCGAGGTCCGCTCGTTCTACCTCGTCGTGGGGCTGGGTCGAGAACTGGCTCGCCTGCCTGCCCCGCGCGGAGGCGCCGAAGCTCGCCGTGCTGCGCGACGACGATCGTGCCGTGGCTGCCTGCTTCCTCGGGCGGCGGCTCGCGTGGCAGCGCCGGCTGGTGCCGGCCCGCGCGCTGTACCTCAACACCACGGGGGTGCCGCGGATCGACGACCTGTGGATCGAGTACAACGGCCTCGTCGGGGCGTCGGGGATGTCGATCGAACGGCTGGTCGAAGCCGTGAGCGACCAGCTTCCCGGGGCCGGCGGATGGGACGAGCTCGTCCTGCCCGCGCTCGACGAGCATGCGTTCGGCGGGCTGCGCGACGCCGACCATCCGGCGTACCGCGTCCTGGTGACCCGGCGCGTGCCGGCGTACTTCGTGGATCTGGCGAAGGTCCGCGCCGCCGGCTACCTGCCCCTGCTGTCCGGACAGACCCGGAGCCAGGTCAAGCGAGCCCGCCGGCTCGCGGGCGACCTCGAGGTCACGGTCGCGCGGGAGCTCGCCGAGGCGATCGAGATCTACGACGAGCTGACGGTCCTGCACGGCGCGCAGTGGCGGGTGAAGCACGAGCCTGGCGCGTTCGCGGACCCGTGGTTCGATCGCGTGCACCGGCGGTTGATCGCGACCCGGTTCGAGCACGGCGAGATCGAGCTGTTGCGGGTCAGGAGTGGCCACCAGACGATCGGCTGTCTCTACAACCACGTGTTTGCCGGGCGGGTCCTCCAGTACCAGTCGGGCCTCGCGATGTACGAGGACCCGCACCTGAAGCCCGGCTACATCTGCCACAGTGTCGCGATCGAGCGAGCCGCCACGCTCGGTCGCGACGTCTACGACCTGCTCGCGGGCGACATGCGTTACAAGAAGAGCCTGTCGACCGATCTCGGCTGGCTCGTGTGGGGCAAGGTCCAGCGCAGGCGGCTGCGGTTTACGCTCGAGGACCGGGCGATGACGCTGTGGCGGACGCGGCGGGCGGCGAGCGCAGCCGCACGTTCGTAGCCGGCACATCGCTTGCTCGCGATCGCGGCATGACCTCGCTGCAGCTGCTCGACGCGCACGATCCGCAGGTCCAGCCGATCTGGTCCGGGCTCGAGGCGGTCGCGGCGCCGTCGTTCTTCCTGTCGTGGGGCTGGATCGAGAACTGGCTTGCGGCGCTGCCGCCGGAGCACGCACCGCAGCTCGCCGTCATCCGCAATGGCGATCAGCCGGTCGCCGCGTTCTTCACCGGCAAGCGCCGGATCCACCGCCGCGGCGTGGTGCCGAGCACGGCGCTCTACCTGAACGCGACCGGCAACGAACGCTGCGACGACGTCTGCCTCGAGCACAACGGCCTGCTGCGCGATCCGCGCTCGGGCGTGTCGCTCGAGACCGTCCTCGATCACCTGCCCGGCGGCTGGGACGAGCTGTTCCTGCCCGCGGTCGACCGCACCGACGCCTCGATCTTCGACCGCCTCCACCAGCTCGATCGCCGCGGCCTGCGTGTTCGCGTCGACAAGGAGCTCGCCGTGCCGTTCGTCGATCTCGAGCTCGTCCGCGCCGCAAGTGCCGGCTACTTGTCGATGCTCACGCCGCAGATGCGGACGCAGATCCGCCGCACGCAGCGCGAGGTCGGCGAGGTCGAGCTCGAGGTCGCGCGCGACCACACCCACGCACTCGACATCTACCGCGAGCTGCTGCAACTCCACACCAAGCGGGCGCACGCCCTCGGCAAGCCGGGGACATTCAGCGACGCATTCCACGAGTGCGTCCATCGCCGCCTGATCGAGACCCAGCACCCGCACGGCGCGATCCAGCTGCTCCGGCTCACCGCCTCGGGTGTGACGCTCGGCTGTCTCTACAACTTCGTCTACCGCGGTCGCGTGCTGTGCTACCAAGCGGGCTTCGAGCAGTTCGAGGACAAGCACATCCAGCCGAGCTCGCTCTGCCATGCGCTCGCGATCGAGCACAACGCGGCCGCCGGCGCAGCGATCTACGATCTACTTGCCGACCCCGGTCGCGGGCATCGCGCCCTGGCGACCGGCGTCACGCATCTGGTCTGGCTGCGCGTCCAGCGCAAGCTTGCTCGCTTCGGGATCGAACATCGACTGGAGAGATTGAAACATGCGCTCACCAGCTGGCGAGGACGCGGGATCGCAGACGAAGTACCATTCGGCGCATGACCCCGGCGCCGACATGAGCGAGCTCCCCGAAGCTCCCGACTCGAAGGACTCGAGCGAGCCGGAGAAGCCGGAGAGTAACCGCGCGAGCCAGATCTTCAATCTTGTGGTCTTCGTGGTCGGCGGCATCGCGTTGTGGTGGATGCTGCGCAACCTCGGCTGGACCCAGTTCCTCGATCTGGTCGACAACGTCGGCTGGTGGTTCGCGGTCATCATCGGGCTCGATCTGTTGTCGCTGTGCTTCGACGCGGCCGCCCTGCATGCGTTCATGCGGCCCGAGGCCCGCATGATCTCGTACCTCCGCGTGCTCGGCGCACAGGCCAGCGGGCGCGCGATCAACGTGCTGACGCCGGGCGGCGGGCTCGGCGAGGCAGTCAAGCTGACGATGCTGGTCCGCCATGCGCCCAAAGATCGCGTGCTGTCATCGATCGTGCTGCTGAACCTGTCGATGTTCTACATCTCGGTCATCGTGATGCTGATCGGCACCCCGATCACGTTCCTGCTCGTCGACCTGCCCGACGCGGTCAAGGTGTCGGTCGGGATCGGGCTCGCCGTGATCATCCCCGCGGTGATCGGGCTCGGCTTCCTGATCAAGCGCGGTGCGACCGCGACCATCGCCGACCTGATCCGCCGCACGCGGCTGATCTCGGCCGAGCGGAGCGAGAAGTGGAAGCTCCGGCTGGTCGAGGTCGACAAGCACATTCGCGAGCTCTACAAGAACCGCAGCGCTGGGACGTGGAAGGGCATCCTGTGGGTCCTGCTGTCGAAGGCGATGCTATACACCGCGACGATCATCCTGCTGCTCGCGGTCCGCATCCACCTCAATCCGGCGCTCGTGATCGGCGTGTTCTCGGTCGGCGTGTTGATCCAGTGGGTCGCCCAGGTCGTCCCGATGGGCCTCGGGATCGCCGACGGTGGCAATTATGCGATGTACGAGGTGCTTGGCAGCAGCGGTGCCCACGGCATGGCGGTCACGATGCTGAACCGCGCGCGCAGTGTCACGGTCGCGATCCTCGGCCTCGGCGCGATGGCCGCGATGTACGGGGCCACCAAGATCGCCAGCGCGCGCATGCAACGCAAGCTCGCCGCGCTCCGCGAGCGGGCCGCGGCTGCGCATCCGAGCTAGAGTCCGCGCATGCACGTCGTCGTCACGATCTGGGTGCCGATCAGCAGGCTCGGCGCGAGCTTCACCCCGGGGA
>JBBJLY010000217.1:0-14672 GCA_037720695.1 Kofleriaceae bacterium
CGCGGATTCTCGGCCAGCCCGGACAGCACGCGCTTGATCGCGACCCGTCTCGTGAAGCCTTCCGCGCCGATGGTGTGCGCGAGATAGACCTCGGCCATGCCGCCTCCGCCGACGCGGCGCTCGAGCACGTATTTTCCACCGAGCAGGCTGGTCACGGCGGCGCCATCATACGTCCCGCGTCAGGGCGCGGCCATCGCGCTACCGCCAGCGAAGAAGCTGCGGATCACGTGGTGCAGGCAACGCCACCGACCCAACAACAACGCCAACCAACAACCAAGATGAAGCAGTCATCAGACCTCCTGGAGCAAAGAATGTTCCGAACCCAACCGCTGGGATTCACGTGAGCCAGTCACGGAATTTCGTCGGTCCAGCACAGTAAGTCCGTCACCTCCCACCGCAAGTGGCTCTGATCTCCAGTGAATTAGTTCCAAGCCGAGTGTGGTCGCGCGTGTCGAGCGAACACCTATTCCATGGTCACCAGATCGCGCATCGCTGCTCGGGTGGGCGGACCATGGGGTCACCTGGCTTGCAGGAAAACGCCGCGTGGAACTCGGGCATCCCTGACAGTGCGCCGTTGATGCGAAACTTCGAGGTCGCGTGCGGATCGGACTTCACCATCTCGCGCTGGGTCTCGATCCGGATCGCCTCACCTCGCGCCTGGGCGCCGGCGATGAAGAACTGTTGCTCGGGTGTGAAGCCGTCGACGGTCGGGATCGTGCGTGCCGCCATCGCGCGCGCGAGCGCCTGGTACCCAAGCCGTAAGCCGGCGAGGTCTCCGACTGATTCGCGGAGGACGAGCGTGCCCTGGTGGTGGACGCCGGGCTCGATGAAGTAGCTCTCGAACTGATCGACGACGCACTGGCCGCGACTGGCGAACGCCTTGTGGTCCTCGCCGGTCCACCAGTTCACGGGGCGACCCTGTGGATCGTTCTCGGCACCAAGCGTGTCGATGCTGTGCGTCAGATCGTGGGCGACGCTGACACCGATCGCGCCGAGGTTCACCGCGTCGGTCGCGTCACGGTCGAACATCGGCGGCTGCAGGTAGCCCGCCGGGAGCACGATCTCGTTGAGCTGGAGATCGAGGTATGGACTCGCCGACGCCGCGGAGGACAGCTCCCAGAGTGGATCGGCGGGCTTGCCGACCCGCGCGCGGTTGTCCGCGACCTTGAACTGCCTCGCCGCGGCGACGTTCCCCCACAACGTGTCGCGGCGGATCACGAGGCCGGTGTAGTCCATCCACGCGTCCGGAGATCCGATCACGGCGCGATAGGTCGCGAGCTTCGCGAGCGCCTTGTGCTTCGTCGCGGGCGTCATCCAGTCGATCCGGCCGACGGCGTCCTTCAGCAGGGCGAGCAGGTCCGCGATCATCGCCTGGACCTTCGCCTTGGCCGCGGGCGGGAAGTACGCCTCGACGTACGCCTTGCCGAGCGCGTCACCGAGCAAGGCTTCGGTGGAGTCAGCGCAGCGTTGCGCGCGCGACTCGCTCGCACCACCGACGACACGATCGGCGAGCCCGGACGCCTGGTCGGCGAACGTCGTCGACAGCCACGGCGACGCGGAGTCCAGCAGCTGCCACGTCAGGTAGGCCCTCCACGCGGCGATCGGCGTGTGAGCGAGCTCGTGATCGAACTGCTGGAGCAGCCTGGGCTCGGCCACGTTCAGGTCGATGCGCGGCAGCTTGGCCGCGTCGAAGTAGCGAGCCCAGTCGAAGTGGGGTGCGAGCCCCTGCAGCTTCGCGAAGGTCAGCTTGTGATCGGTCTTCGTCGGGTCGGCGGCCCCGCGGGGTCGAGCGCGGCCGCCGCGAGGCGTCGCTCGAGCGCGATCATGGCGTCCGCAGCGGTCGTCGCCTTCCCGGGTCATCCCGGTCAGCGTGAACACGGTGGCCACGTGGGCGTGATAGTTCGCGCGCGCCTCCGCGAACCGCGGCTCCGAGCTCAGGTAGTGATCGCGGTCGGGCAGGCCAAGCCGCCCGCCGCCGATCACCTCGATGAACTGCGTGGGCTCGTGATAGTCGAGGCCGCCTGTGGCGCTGAACCCGACGGGGATCGCGAGCTCGTGGAGTCGACCGATCAGGCGCTGGACGTCGGTGACGGTGTTCGCGCCGCCGATGTCCGCGAGCAACGGGGCCAGCGGCGTCAGCCCGGCGACGCCGATGGTCACCGTGTCCATGCACGACGCGTAGTGGTCGCCGAGGAGCTGTTCGGTGCTGCCGGCCTCCCAGTCGGAGCGCGCCGAGAGCGCCTCGAGCAGTCGCTGGATCTTGGCCTTGTTAGCGTCGCGTGCAGCGGCGCGCCGCCCCCACCGCGGCAGGCCGGTCGGGATCGGATTGGCGGCCTGCCAGCCACCGGTCGCGTATTCGAAGAAGTCGCTGCACGGATCCGTCTTGCGCATCAGATCGCCGGTCGCGATGCCGTGGACGCCGTGGGCGTTCGCCGGCGCGGGCATCACGGCGGGAGACTTATCGCCAGGGCGTCCACAGCCAAGTGCGGCTCCGAGCACGATCACGACGAGAGCGGTGTTCCCCATGGCTGGTCCTCGTTCGGTCGCCAGCACCCTAGCGACGCCCGCGCCGGGTCCAAAACGCCGATGCCGCGCATCGGTCGCGCCGATGGTAAGACCGGCTCGTGAAGACCGACCTCGAGCTCCGCCACCTCCGGGTGTTTGCGACCGTGGCGGAGGTGGGCACGCACACGGCCGCAGCGCGCGTGCTCGGGCTCTCGCAGTCGACCGTCTCGGAGACCCTGACCGCGCTCGAGCGCGCGCTCGGGACCCCGCTGTTCCGCCGGGCTGGCAAGGGGCCGATGCTGACGACATCGGGTGACGCCTTGCTGCCGTATGCGCGGCGGATGCTGGCGCTCACGACCGAGCTGGTCGCCGAGGTCGCCAGGGTGTCGAGCGAGATCAACGCCACGCTCGTCGTGGCAGCGGTCGAGTCCCTCAGCGCCTACGTACTTCCGATGCACCTCGCGGACCTGCGCGAGCGCTGGCCCAAGCTACGGGTCGAGGTGATCACGGGCGCGTGCACCGGGATCCGCGAGAGCGTGGCGGCCGGCAAGTGCGACCTCGGTCTGGTGCTCGAGATCGACGCGGGTGTGAATGACGACGCGATCCTGACCACGGCGCGCCTGGTGATCGTAGGCGACCCGGCACATCCGCTCGCGCACCAGATCGCGTCGGCCGATCAACTGCGGCGCTGCGACTTCTACTTTTCCGACGCGGCCGGCGACTACCACCAAGCGCTGCGCCGGCTGTTCGACACGGCGCAGCTTCCCGCACCGAAGACGCAGTCGCTCGGCACCATCGAAGGTGTCAAGCGCGGCATCCTCGGGGGTGGCACCGCGCTCGGCGTCCTGCCCTCGCACGCCGTGCAGCAGGAGCTGCGCGACGGACAGCTCGCGGAGATCCGGGTCAGCCCGGGCCTCACGCGGCTGGTGCTGCGCGCGCTCGTCGCGGCGGATGCGGTGAGCTCACCGATGGTCGACGCGCTGGTCCTGAGCCTGCGCGACCTGCCGCTCGGTTGAGATCCCCGCGCAGCCACTGAGCGACCGGCTGCGCGCGCTCGCATCATTGTCGGTAATCCGATCGCGCGAGCCGCCTCTACCTGGCAATGAGACGCTCTCGACTCGCACGAACCCTGACAGCCATCCCCATCACCCTCACCTGCTTGCTCGCGGGCTGCGAGTCGGAGACCGAGCGCGAGCCGTCCACCTACGCCGTCGCGGCCACGACCGACCCGGCCGTGCTCAGCGAGGTCGACCTCGTCCATATTGGCGGCTCGCCGGGCGGGTCGACCCTCCCGATCGCCGTCAGCGTCGGTGCGACCGGCAACGGTGGCCGGCTCACGAGTTGGAAGGTCGCGCCGAACGTCGCGCCGCTGGCCCTGTTCGATAGCGCGATCCTCCCCGGCAAGGACCATCAGCTCCACGTCCTGACGCCGCGGCTGTCACCGAAGCTGCAACGCGAGATGCTTGTCAGCGCGAGCGTCACCGCCGGCAACCTGACGCTCCGGACGTGGAGCGTGGCAGCGGACGGCACGCTCGTGCCGCTGGCGCAGCACACGTACAGCACCGTCGCCGTCGCGCACTACGCGCTGGGACACCGCCAGATCATCATCGACGCGACGACGAAGCGGTACCAGCTCGTCGTCCCGATCACGCGCAACACCGGCGCGTTGCGGCTGGCAACGTACGAGATCAACGGGATCACCGGCGCGATCAACATGCGCGCCGACAGCAACGACCTCGTGGTCGGCGCGGCCGCGGATCCGCAGCTCTCGATCAGCTACGTCTCCGGCAACCAGCGCGTGCGGCCGCACTATGCGGTGAGCTTCGTCGACAACGTCGGGCGCATCATGAACTCGACGTGGAAGGTCGACGACCTGGGCGCGCCGATCCTCGCCGGCGCCTACGTGTCGGGAAAGGACATCGCGAACGTGGCCGGCGTCATCCGCAACGCGACGACGCTCGCGAGCGCATCCCTGGGTGCCAGTGGCTTCATCACCGCCGGCAATGTTCAGGGAACGTCGCCCGAGCCCACCACCGCCGAGGTGCAGGTCTGGGAGGAGCTGACGTGCGCGGGAGCGAACTGCATCGTCCCGCTCAACATCACCGATAGCTCTCGCGACACCGTGCCCGCGATGTTCGGGGTGCAGCAGGTGGCCCCGCCCGGGGTCACGGCACCGCGCGCCCTCGCCTACGATCCGCTCTACGGTGACGACAGCCTGTATCCGCCGAAGAACGCAGACTCGATCCAGGGGATCGCGAGCGTACGCAAGGTCATGGTGCTGATCGTCATGCTCGACGCCGTCGCCGCGGGCACGGTGTCGCTGAACGACATCGTCACGGTCAGCACGGCCGCAGCTGGCACGAGTGGCAGCAGCATGTCGCTCGTGGCCGGCGAGCAGATCCGCCTGCGAGATCTCGCCTACGGAATGATGATGGTCTCCGCGGGCGACGCGACCTGGGCGATCGCCGAGCACGTCGCGGGCACCACCTCCGCGTTCGTCGCGCTGATGAATGCCAAGGCCGCAGTTCTCGGGCTCACGAACACGGTGTATTGCCACGACGCCGGCAGCAAGTTCTCGTCGGTGGGTTACTCGACGGCCCGCGACCAGGCCGAGCTCTGGGCAAGTGTGTTCGACGATCCCGAATATCTCGAGATCGCGGGTCGCGCGAGCGCGGTCGTGTGCGGTGCTCTCGACGGTGTCGAGATCTGTCACCCCACGCCGCCGCCGATGACGAAGAACATGACCTGGTACGTCGAGCTCGACGGCACGAAGGGAGGCAACGGCGGCGCCGCATGCGCGGCCTACACGCCGCTGTACGCGAACTGCTCGGGATGTTTGACCGCGCAGGCGACGCGGCTCGACCGCCCACTCGTGACGGCCTCGCTCGCGAGCGGCGCGTTCGCGGTCAACGCCGACGCGACCAAGCTGTTCGATCACAGCTTCCGGCAGATCTTCACGCCGGACTACCGCGGCAGCAGCGGCGCGCAAGGGGGGAGCGCGACGGACTTCGGCCTCGACACGGTCAGCGACACCTACGCGCTGACCGCGGTGCCCGTGGCCGGCTCGGGGGTGAAGGTCTGCAACTGGAACGTGGTGGCGGGTCCGGGCCTGCTCATGCGCACGCAGTGCACGACGCGCAATCTCGCCGGCCTCGTTCCCGGTCCCGGCGCGATCCCCCGACGCCTCGGAATCGCCAGCCTCGGCTCGATCGAGGCCGAGGGTGACTACGTGTTCGGCCGCATCACGGCGGGCGCACTTCAGCTGAAGCTGTGGCGCGTCGGTCAGAAAGACTTCTGAACCCGACGCTCGCCGTGCCGTTTGGTACGCTCGGGGGAATGGCCACGGGCGCGGCAGAGGACCTCGAGTTGCTGGAACGCTGGCGCGCCGGAGACAAGGCGGCCGGCGAGGAGCTATTCGCGCGTCACTTCGACAGCCTCTGCTCGTTCTTCATCACGAAGTGCTCCGATGCCGACGAGCTGGTCCAGCGAACGTTGCTCGCATGCGTGCGCGGGCGGGACCAGTTCCGCGCGCAGTCCAGCTTTCGCACGTACCTGTTCGCGATCGCTCGCAACGAGCTGTACCAGTACCTGCGGCGCCTGCAGAAAGATCGCGACAGGTTCGACGTCGAGGTCTCGTCGGTCGCGGACCTGATCACGACACCCGCAACCAAGCTCGTGAAGCGACGGGAACAGCAACGGATGATCGAGAGCCTTCGGCGACTCCCGGTCGAACAACAAACGCTGCTGGAGCTCTATTACTGGCAGGATCTCGATGTCGCCGCGCTCGCCGAGGTGTTCGAGCTGACACCCAATGCGGTCCGGGTGCGCCTGCACCGCGCGCGGCAAGAGTTGCGCGAGCGGCTCGTTGCCGCCGGAGACCAGGAGTCTGCCGCCTGGCTCGACGCGTCGCCGAAATCGACCTGAGGCGCGGGATTTCTTGTAATCCGTGCATCCGACCCGCATCTACCGTCTCAGATGCGAATCGCTCTACTTACCGTCCTCGTGACCGCCTGTACCACCCTGCCCGAAGTCGAAGGGCTCGAGGCCCAGCTCCAAGGCAAGGACTATGAAGGCTGCACGAGCTCGGGCTGTGGCGACAACGGCGCGGTCGTCGACGGAAGCGACATCTCGTGGTTCCGGCTCGATCACAACCCGTACAAGGGCATCAGATACCTCCACTTTGCGACGTCCCAGTGGAACATGAACCATGGCATCTTCGCGGACAACCTGGATATCAAGGGCAACATCCTCCGCTTCGGTGGCCCGATCACCTGGCAGACCGGGCCCGCACTCCTGAACACGGTGATCCGTGTCGCCGTCGAGAAGCCGACCGAACCGCTGCGCAGATACGATATCCAGATTGCGGGTGTGTACGAGGACACGCCGTACTGGACCCAGGCGTTCTCCGGGTTCGCCGAGTCGTATCGGTTCACGTGGACGGCGCTGACACCGGAAGACGACACACCCGAGCGCGGCGAGCTGTGCCCGATGGACGTCAGCGACGATCCGTGGTGGAACCGCGCATACCGAGCGGTCGTGTTCGAAGGAGAGAAGATCGACAACGAGACGCGCAACATCACGTCGACCGGTACGGCGGACTACGTGGCGCCGTTCAACATCGCGTGCTTCGGCGGTCTACCGGCCAAGCAAGAGCTGGCACGGCGCACGAGCGCGAGCGCGACCGTGGATGGCATGTACCACACGACGATCGCCGACGATCGCCAGAACCTGGCGCGCGCGTGGGCTGCGGAATACTGCGGCGGTGGCGAATCATTCACTCACCAGGGCCACAAGCTCCGGATCAAGGATCGCCATCAGTGGCTCTCGATCCCGAAGCTCGGATGGACGGAGGACGACGAGCTGTCCCCGGACTTTCAGTTCGAGGCGGTGTGGTCCGACGGCAGGGCGATCTGCGTGGACACGCCCCGCCTGGCGGTCACCGACCCGAACATTCCACCCGACCCCGAGATCTTCGACCGGATCCGCTCGGTGTGCAATCTGCCGCCTCCATGTACGGGTCAGTCGTGGTTCCCGAAGAGCTGGGCGCTGCACGGCGACTTCGCGACCGCCACGTTCGGAGCGCAGGACGTACTTCCTTAGCGTCGATCGAGCCACGCGATCCGCCACGCGATCGGCGACCACCGCGGGTGAAGCGCGAGCGCCCGCTCGAACAAGTCACGTGCGCGCGCGAAGGCCGCCGGATCACCGGAGAGGCCGAGGCCGAGCTCGGCTTGACCCGCGTCGAACAACGCGGACCATCCGATCAGCGGTGGCGTATTGGCGAGCCACGCTCGAAGCTTCGCGGCGGCACCGAGACGATCCCCGGTCGCGATTGCCAGATAGGCCGAGACGAGCTTCGGCAGGATCGCGGGCCTCACGGCAGCGGCGCTCTCGAACTGAACACGCGCCTCGTCGTTGTCACCGGCCGCGAGCGCCAGCCACCCGAGGTGCATGCCGCATTCGAAGAGCGGATAGCCGCTGGACGGATGCAGCGCAGCGAGCCGACGGCATGGCGGCCGCAGCGCCTCCGCCGCGCGCACGGGGTCCCGGATGATGAGCGCCGCTGTCTTCTGGGTCGCGAGCGTGATCGCGTGATCGGCACCGAGTGCACGGGTCTCGATCGCGATACGCCGCGTGAACAGCGCTTGCTGCCGTTCGGGATCGTCGGTCACGAGTGCGAGGTTCGACAGCGCGGCTGAGAGCTCGACCGCCCCCGCACCGGTGACATCTTTCGCGAGTACGAGCGCGGTCTCGAAATCCGCTTTCGCGCGGGTGAGGTCGTTCGCCGCGATCGCGATGCCGCCGAGGTTGTTACGCAGGAGCGCCTGCGCAAACCGCGCCGTGCTCGGTAGTCCCGCCGCGAGCGCGGAGACCGCCTCGATGTCGTCGGTGATCCGTTGCGGCGTGAGCGTCAGGCGCGAGCGCACCCACGCATAGCGCGCGAACGCCTCGACCGCGTCACGATAGTCGTTGACTTGCAGTTGCTCGAGGTACGCGGCGTGGAGCGGCGTCGCGGCCGCCTCGTACTGCCACCCGCGCAGCCGCGCGGTCCCGAGGAGTAGTGAGACATCCGCCACGAGCGGGCGATAGTCGAGCGCCTTCGCATCGACGACGAGCGCGTCGAGCTCGCCGCTCACCTCGAGGCCCGCTTGCACGTGCACGCGCGCGATGTCGAGGCGCGCACGCAGCGCCCGCGCCCTTGCCTGTTGCGCCAGCGTGGGCGGAACGACGACCGCCTCCTCGGCGCAGCTCGCGAGATCCGGCAGCTCGGGAATCGCGGCGACAAGCTTCACGAGCGCCCGGGCGTCGACGGTCGTCGCGAGCTCGGCAAGCGCTGAGAGCTGGGTCCGTGCACTGACGAAGCAGCTCCGGCGTTGGTCGTAGAGCGGCGCCGATAACTCACCGGCCTGGTGCGCCACACATGCCGCGTGATTCTTCTCGAGCCACCCCGCTGCGTACTGGTCGAGCATGTCGAGCCGCGAGACCGCCAGCCGGCCGTATTCGGTGTCGACTGCTTCGAAGTGCGAGACCAGCGCTGCACGCCGCGCCGGTGACCAGACATCGGCGAGCCCCTCGTCATCGCGCGCGCAGGGCGACTCGAGCTGCTCGCGCCGTTGCCCCACGCCATACGCGATCGATGCGATCGCGAGCGGCACGACGACGAGCCCGCGCCGCCGCCACTTCACGCGTGGGTCGAAGCTCGCCAACCGCGCCTCGAGCACCGCGATCGATGGATATCGCGCCTCCGGCTCCTCCGCCGCAGCCCGCGCGAGCACACGACCGAGCCTGCCGGTCGGCCTGCCGAGCGCCTCGCGCAACGACACGGCGAGTGCGTATTGATCGGCGGCAGCTGTCAGGGCATCGCCGCGCTGCTGCTCTGGCGCCATGTACCCCGGGGGCCCCGCCCGGCCGGCATCGCCGCCGGCGAGCGCGAGGCCGAAGTCGATCACCCGCACGCGTCCGTCGTTGGCGATCACCGCGTTGTCGGGCTTGAAGTCGCGATGCACGAGCTTTGCCGCATGCGCCGCTGCGAGCCCTAGTGCGCACTGTCGATACGCGCGCACGATCGCGTTTGGCCGCGCGGTCCGCGCATACTCGCGCAGCGAGACGCCACGCACGAGCTCCATGACGATGTAGACGCGCTCGGCGATTGCCCCGACGTCGAACACGGGCACCACGTTCGGATGCGACAGCTGCGCAAGTGCCTGGCCCTCGGCGAGCGCTCTCTGACGCAGCTCGGGATCCGCCGCGAGGATCAGCTTGAGCGCGACCTCGCGCGCGAGCTCGGCGTCCCACGCGATGAACACCGTCCCACCACCACCGCGACCGACCTCGCGCCGCAGCTCGTATCGCCCGACGTTCACCGGCTCCGCCATGCCGAACAGCCCCGCACGTGCGCGTGCACGGAGCAGCCCAGCCGCGAACGTGTCGGCATCGGGCCGCGCCGCGACGATACGGTCGTGGAGCTCGTCAGCTTCGTCGACCATGGACCGGCCGGACTCTACTGTGCGGATCGGCGATTTCGGCGCAACAATGGCCCGCGGCTGGCATCGCTGTCGATACAACCTCGGAGCCTGCGCCATGTACCGATATTTATTCATTGCTGTGCTCGTCGCGTGCGGCGGGTCGTCGTCCTCGAATCCGGACGCGGGTCCCACCTCCGATGGCGCGGTCGCCCCTCCCCCCTATCGCTGCGACTTCGCCGATTGCAAGGATGGCTTCGCGCGAACCTGTGACACGGATCCGCAGAGCCTGAACTGCACGGGCTTCGGAGCGTCGTGCGGCGCGTTCACCGATGCCGAGAGCGGCACACCGTTCAACTGGTGCGACTGCGGAACGATCGCAGAGGGCGATGGCCTGTGTAGCAGCGGCCGCTACGGCGTCGTCTGTATCGACGGCCTCGGCGGGATGTCCGATTGCGGCGAGGGCTACGTCTGTGTGCCACGCCCGAGTGGTCCGTTCGGCATCGGCTGCGAGTGCAACAACATCGCCGACGGCATCTGCCCGGCGATCTCGTGCGGCGGCGATCCCGACTGCGCGACCTGCACACCGAACTGCACCGGCAAGGCGTGTGGCGACAACGGCTGCGGTGGCGAGTGTGGGACCTGCGACCTCGGCGACAGCTGCACGGCCGAGGGCTCGTGCGAGGCGATCTGCGTCCCGCAGTGCACCGGCAAGACGTGCGGCGACGATGGTTGCGGCGGCTCGTGTGGCACGTGCGACGGCACCTGCCAGCCCGACGGCACCTGCCAGGGCACGTGCGTCCCCGACTGCAGTGGCCAGGTCTGCGGCAACGATGGCTGCGGGGGCACGTGCGGCACCTGCAGCGATCCGGACCTCGAGTGCAACCTCGAGGGGCAGTGTGCCTGCGGGTTCTTCGACGTCCTGGACTACAAGTTCACGCTGCCGCCGCAGGGTTCGTTCCCGACCGATTTTCAGTTCGTCGCGCTCAACGTCAACCACATCAAGCTCGACGGCACCGAGGATTCGACGAACGGCGCGTTCATGGGGTTCGGCCCGAACCACGTGCAGACGTTCACGGAGTCGGCCTATGGCTGCAAGCCGAAGATCCGTGTTCGCTACGAGTACGGCGTGGACTTCAAGGTCTGCAAGAGCGACCAGATCGTGGTCGGACGCGAGACCATCGTGATCCCGGTGCCGATCGTGAACCCCGACGGCAGCTGCACCGCTCCACCTTTGTAAGGACACCGGCGACGCGGCTCGCCGAACCGGCCGCTGTTTTCGTGCAACGCGCGGAGCGGTTCGAGCACTACCTGTCATGTACACGCGATCCCGCTCGCTCTCCCTCGCCTGCGTCTCCGTCGGTCTCCTCGCATCCTGCGTCACGGACGACGAGCCCGTCGGAGAGGAGCTGCTCGCTCGCGGATCCGAAGGCATCGTGCAGCCCGTCGCGATGCACCCGGCTCTCGATGACCGGGGCAATCCGATCCCCGGAACGCTCGTGTTCGAGACCAGCGAAGGTCGGCTCGACATCACCCACCTCGTGCCTGACCGACCACGCGAATTTGGCAGCCAGGAGGAGTTCCACGAGTTCGTGGTCAAAGATCTCAATGGCCTGATCGTGGAGCATGAAGACGGGACTCGCTCGACCACGATCGAGTACACGGCATCGACGACGCTGCGCTACGACCCCAGGCTCGACGACCTCGTCACCGTCGAGGATCCCGTCGACGAGATCGTCGGCGGACCCGACGGCTACGTCGTGATCGCCGGTGAACAGGTTTGCGCGAGCCGCACGGCCGAGTGCGCTGCCAAGGCTTCACCGGTCGACTCCGGTCACCGGTTCGTGCCCGCGGTGGTGTACGGGAGCTCGGGACCGCTCGGGATCCTCGGCGCGACGTGGGTCGTGAGCGCGTCGTTCGTCCGCTGGGTCGGCGCGGCGACGACGCAGACGTCCGGGACCGCCGGGTTGCGCTGGACCCCCTGCGCGCCGCACTGGTGCTATTCGTGGACCGGCTCGAACCTCCTCACCGCGGCGTACGGCGGATACCTGTTTCCGTCCAACGTCTCCGGAGCCGTGGCCGCGAACAACACGCTCCTCGTGACGACCGGCAAGGTCGACTACGGCGTGCCTGCGCCGTTCCATCACCTCAACAGCACGTGCGCGACACACCTGGGCGTGAGCGGCCCCGACGTGGTGTTCCTGCAGAGTGGCTCGTTGGCCGGGCTGCCGTTCAACAATTGCTGAGCGGACGACTCCTGTGTCCGCAGATCACTCGGACGACCCGAAGCCGACCGTGAGGCCCAGCCCGCCGCTGATGAAGACGTCGCCGCGCTGCTGGCGGCCGTCGATCAACCGCGGCATGTGGCCGGCACTGAACATCGCGCCGACGCGGACGCCATGCAGCACACCGGTCGAGCGGCGGGCGATATCGAGCGCGAACAGCAGCGTCCCGGCCGTGTACACACCCGAGAGCTCGGCATCGACCCTCGGGACCTGCGCGGGGTCGTCGCCGCAGTCGCGGCCGTTCCCGGTGTCGGCGACGCAGTACGTGCCGTTCGCAGACAGATACGTCATCGCGACACTGCCACCTGCGTGAAGCTGTCCCCACGTGCCGAGCGTGCCGAGCAGCGCATCGCCCATGACCTCGCCGCCGACGCGCGTCGCATCGTAGGTCACCCCGTCCTTCTCCGCGCCCATCTTCGTGCCGAAGGCGACCACCGCGAACGAGGCGCCGCCAACCCGCCGGCGATAGCCGACGTATGGCTCGAGGCCGGTGTCGCCGGATTCGCCGAACAAACGTCCTCCGAGGATAAGGCCACGGATCGCCCAGCGATCCGGATCGATCAAGGCCGACAGCTGCGGCGTCGATTGGCCATTGCGATCGTCTCCGCTCGCCGCGCTCGAGAGCCTGAACACGGGCACGGTCGCGAGCTGCACCTCGCCACCGGGGCGTCCGTGCGGAATCGCAGAGATGCCGGTCGTCGTCGGCATCGGACCTATCGAAGTACAGCTTGCGAGCACACACAGAACGGCGGCCCGCGTCATCGATCGGTTGATCATCGTGGAGATGACACGCGAGCTCACACGATTGGGTACTCTTTTAGGGGCACCTCTGGGAGGCGGTTCGGCTCGGCGCCTGGCCCCGATGCTGCAACGCGAGTGAGCCTGCGCCCCGCGTGGCAACGGACGGCACCCGGCGGCGGGCCACGCTCGGGTTTCGCTGCGGTAGATTCGCGACCACATGACGACGTGGCGTTCGGATCCCGCACTGCAAGGTCGCTTCCACGCCGACTTTCCCGATGACGTCCAGGTCATCGTTCACGACGGCGAACCTCGACGAACAAACAAGCCACCCGAGGCGTGCTTCGTGCGCATCACCGACATCGTTGGATCGCTCCGCATGCCGCACGCGCCGCCGGGTGCCGCGCCGCCAGTGCCCGCATCGGCGCTGCAGTGGACCGAGCGACCGGTGTATCGCGGCACGCTGCTGAACCAGCCGCACAACGTGACCAGCGTGCGCGCGAATCACCCCATCGAGTTCGTCACCGCGCCGGGGCTGCCCCATCCGTTGCACATCACACCGCAGTACGCGCAGGAACGCGCGCAGTGGTGCATCACACCGTGCACCGGATGCGGTGGCGATCAGACGCTCGATCCGATGACGACGATGGCGAGGACGCGGTTCCCCGATGCACCTGGCGGCTCGATTCCGGTCGCGTTCTCGGCGTTCTGTCCGTGCGGCGGCACGATGATGCTGGCGATGGCCGGCGGCTCGGAACCACCCATGCGAACGACGACGACCGGAGCGCCCGGAAATCCGTGGTGGAAGTTCTGGTGAGTGCAACGCGCTGGGTGTGGATTCCCGTCGATCGGAAGTGGGCGCTCGCGTTCCTCTACACCGACAAGATGGCCGGACCATCCGCGAAGGGCGCGGTCATCGACAATCCGCCGACGATGGAACAGATCCGCGAGGCGATCGATCGCCCGAACCGCACGTTCCGCGATCCGGCGAGGTTCGGTGCGGTGCCGATCGGTGCCGAGGCCGCACTGCAGCTCGGCTTACCCAAGGATCCGCCGTGGATCGGCCACTTCGAGGACAAGCCGGTGCCGCCGCCGCGCGGAGAACCGTCGCGTACCGTGGTCGCAGTCGTCACGCAGCACGGTCAGGTCGTGCGCGGCGCCGAGGTTCGCATCGGTCACGTGCACGGCAACGCGCGCGAGCTGCTCGCTCTCGACACGCGGCTCTCCGATGCCGACGGTCGCTGCGTGTTCCCGCTCGCCGAGGTCAAGGACCTCGCGATCCACGCGACCACCTCGACCGCTGGCTCGAAGCTCGTCGAGGTCGGTCAGACCCGCGACCTCGTGGAGCTCCCGCTGCTCGCGTTCGGTGCCCTCGAAGGCATGGTCACCAAGCAGGGCCGCCCCGTCGTCGGCTCGGTGTCGATCACCGGCCGCGATGGCGGCGTCCATCACGTGCGTCGCGGCGACCCGACGGGCACGTATCGTATCGAAGGCGTCATCCCCGGCGAGTACGACGTCCGCGTCGAAGGCATCGATCCGTCGACCCACATGACGGCAGGGACGCCGACGCTCGACCGCGTCGTGCTGCTCGAAGGGCAGCGGGTGCGTCGCGCCTTCGTCCGCGTCGCGGGCTCGAAACTCGTGGTCCGCCGTCGCGTCGAGCACAACTCGCACAACGGCA
>JBBJLY010000218.1:0-14593 GCA_037720695.1 Kofleriaceae bacterium
CCGATTGCACCGCGTTCATATTCGACCATATTTATTTCATCACGGATTTGCCAGCTCCGCCAGGAGTTGCGGAAAATCTTTCGGTCGCGTGCAAAAAAAACCGCGCAACCCGGGCCGCCGGCGGGCCGACGGGCGCGCCCATCATGGGACACGAGCTCGAACACGCACCGCAACCCGCCGTAAAACCTGCCGCCGCCCCGCTCTACAAGGAGGAAGAAGGCGCGGACCACGATGACGGCCCGACGGACGCCGTGTTCAAGGACGTCAGCGCGCAGGTGCCGCGGAAGAAGAAGGACGGCAAGTCCTACGAAGCCACGCGGAGCGCAGATCTACCGAAGGGTGGCCCCGAGCAGAAGAAGTCGCTCGACAGCGCGAACAAGGCATCGAGCCGGGCGCTCGACGTCGCGTTGCGCCGCGCGACCAACGTGGTCTACGAGACGGCAATCAAGGTCAAGAAGTACGTAGACACGTACGCAGCTAACAACAAGAAGGCCGAGGATCCTCGGGGACCTGGATTTCACCTCATGCTGGTGCAGCAAATGGTTACGGAGGGGACCACCAAAGCCAGGGTCCAGGATTTCGCTGAGATCCCACTCGGGATCAATCTCGATAAGCTTCCCGTGGTGCCCGCAGGCGAGCTACTCGGAGCGCTCGACGCGTTGGACACGGAGCTTCAGGCAGCGACCCTCGTGCTCACACCCGACGCTGCGCTCAAGGCCGAGCTCAAGCTTACGCGGGACGAGGTCTCGCGGTACAGGAAGGTGGTCTTCCTCCTGACGAACGTCCTCAAGCCGGGGGTGTGGAATCCCGTCCGGCAGGTCACCAACCCTGAACGGCTGCGGGGCGACTCGCTTCGAGCCGAGCACGTCCGCGAAACTTTGAACGCGGCATACGAGACGGTCCATGCGCTGCGACTCGAGATGAACGGCGACACCGAGACTTCGCAGAAGGCGACACGCGTCGAGGCCGCGGTCAAGACGGCACTGGTCCACATCAAGTTCCTGGTGCGCGGCAATGACCTGAAGAAGCTCGACAAGAAGCACGCTCCAGCGCTCGCAAGGTTACATGCCGAGCTCACTGCGCTCGAGGCCGACCCCGCGCCAAAGCTCGATACCGAATCAGCGTGGAAGACCCTGCTTCACCTTGCGAACTTGATTCCTGGCAAGCCGGGCCACAAATGACGCGTGCGCTGGTGCTGTGCCTATGTGCGAGCAAAGTGGTCGCTTGCTCGAGACCCTGTCCTCCCGCGCAGGCAATCTCGAACCATCAGACTTCGTCGCCATTATCCTTGGTCTCGACTGCTGAAGCCTTGGTTCGCGCAAGCGAAACCTTCAATGACTACGGCCTTCCATTCGCTACGAACCGAAACGTTCCACTCTGGGAAGCGGAGGCACTGTTCGAACAAGCCTGTCGACAGGGGGATGCACCCGCGTGCTGGAAGGCGAATGCGATCTCGAGCGACTGGCGAAACCCGGATGCCGGCGGCGCGGCGATTCGAGCGAACTGCATCGCGGGTGACCACCTGAGTTGCCGCGCAAATCCAGGGGCAGAGGTGGAAGGCGAGGAGTACGGAGAAGCCGGGAGAGCCGGGTATTGCTTCTATGGCAGCAGCAGTTGCGACTACAGTGCTGTGCGACGTGAATGCGCGCGCGGGTTCCCGGATAGTTGCCTCTTGCTTGCAATTGCCACGACCGTGCCGCCGGACTGGGGGGCGGCACATCGCCGAGCGCTACGTCTGGCTCGAGCAGGCTGTCGCCAGGGGATGCGGCACGAATGTTACCTCACGATGTTTCGCGCGTACGATCACGAAGAGATGCGCCGGGGATTTCTCACCTCATGCCGATACAACGTGTTCGACTGCTTCGTTGCCGGCTATCAGGCACTCGACGCCGGCGATGCTGCGCTGGGACACAAGTTGCTCGAGAGGGCTTGTCAGCAGGGCTACCCGGATGCGTGCGTTGCCGTGGCTGTGGAATACGTCCGAGGCGCACTCGCCGAGCCCGTGCCGAACCGCGGGCATGCGTTGCTCCGCCATCAGTGCCGGTTCGCGGGCTACTCCTATACCATCGAGTTCTGCGCGCAGTACCGCGAGCACGGCGATGTCACCTGGGACTCACCGCTCGAGCTCGCGCGCGCCAAGCAGCGCGCTGGCCGCATCGAGCCATCCGCGAAGACACAGAATCCGCCACCGTAGCTGGGTGGTGGGAATCTTGGGATTGCAGCGAAAAACCGCGCAACTGATCCCCGGGCGGGCCGACCTGCGTGCCCGAAATGGGACACGACTTCGAACCGACTCCTCAGCCCGCCGTAAACCTGCCGCTCTACAACCTCGGATCCTCTCTTCGACACCTACTGCCGGCGCCATGTCGGCGAGGGTCCGGCGGCGGAGGTGCACGATCAGAGGCGAGCGCTATAGATTCACGCGATGCCGGCCCCCCAGCTCCGCGCGTATCAGCGCGAGGCGATCGATGCGGTGATCGCCGCGCGTCGCGGCGGCACGCGGCGGATGGTCGTGTGCTTACCGACGGGCGCTGGCAAGACCGTCATCTTCTCGCACCTCGCGCGGCTCGCCACGCGACAGGTGCTGGTGCTCGCGCATCGCGAGGAGCTGCTGTCGCAGGCGATCGACAAGCTGTCCCGCGCGCTGGAAGGGACCAGCGTCGTCGGGCTGGAGCGTGGGAGCGCGCGGGCGCCCGCGGATGCGAAGGTGCTGGTCGCGTCGATGCGCTCGTTGCATCCCGATCGCATCGGGCACGCGCTCGCCGGACGAGACCTCGGCCTCATCATCTATGACGAGTGCCACCACGCGCCGGCCGAGGACAATCTCCGGGTGCTGCGGACGATCGGCGCGTTCGAGCCCGACTGGCCGGGCACGCTGCTGGGGTTCACGGCCACGACGGCGCGCGGTGATGGCAAGGGGCTCGACACCGTGTTCGAGCGGATCGTGTACTCGCGCTCGCTGCCGGATCTGATCGATGCGGGGTTCCTCGCGCCGCTGCGGGGCTTTCGCATCGCGACCGCAGCGGACCTCTCGCGGTTGTCGCCGGGTGGCTCGGACTTCGCGGAGGCCGAGCTCGCCGAGGCGGTCGACATCCAGGAACGCAATGCACTGGTCGCGCGATCGATCCAGGAGCTCGCGCGCGATCGGCGCACGATCGCGTTCTGCGTCACCGTCAACCACGCGCGCAACCTGGCTCGGGCGCTGAACCACCTCGGCGTGCCGGCGGGGATCGTGCACGGCGAGATGGCGGCGGTGGATCGCAGGCGCGCGCTGGACGACTTTGCCGCCGGTCGGACGCACGTGCTGGCGAACGTCGCGGTGCTCACCGAGGGGTTCGACGACCCGGGCGTGTCGTGCATCGCGATGGCGCGGCCGACGCGCTCTGAAGGGCTGTACGCGCAGTGTGTCGGTCGCGGTACGCGCCTCGCCGAGGGCAAGCGGGACTGCTTGATCCTCGACTTCGTCGACACGTCGGAGCTCAGCCTGTGCACCTTGCCGTCGCTGTTCGGCTGCCCGCGTAATCTCGATCTGTACGGCGAGGACGCGCGCGAGGGTTCACGGATGTGGCAGCAGATCCAGCTCGACTATCCGGAGCTGGAGCTCGAGGCGGGTGCGCTGACGCTGCGCGAGATCCAGGATCGCGCGGCAGCATTCGATCCGCTGACGCTCGAGCTCGACCGCGACGTCCGGGCGATCTCGGGCAACGCGTGGTTCTCGCTCGGCCGCCACGGCGTTGGACTTCACTTCGAGCGTGCGACCCACGTGGTGAGCACGGTGACCGTCCTGGCCCGCGGCGCGCGTGGCAAGCGCTGGGAGGTCGCGATGGATCAGCGCGTGATGGCGCACTTCGCGACGCTCGAGGAAGCGGTCGAGGCCGTGGACCACGAGATCGGTTGCCGCGGCCGTGCGGCCAAGCTGTCCGCCCGCGAGGATGCGCCGTGGCGCCACGCGTCGCCTCCTCCCGCGCTCGTGGCCCGGCTGCGCGCGACCACGCACGGCGAGGCGCTTCGCCTGGCGGTATGGGAAGCGGTCACACGGCAGCGAACGCGATAGCCGTCGTACTCGAGCGACTTCGCCCGCGGAGAATCGTGGATCGCAGGCGACCAAAATCGCGCAACCGGTCCGGGACGGGCCGAGCGGCAAGCGATGAGTCGGGTCGGTCGAGCTTCCGCAGCCTGGATCTGCCTTGTTGGCGGCTCCCGGGAAACGGGTGGCTCTCCGACGAGCAGCGTGACGGGCGGGTCGCGGTCGCGGTCGGCGCTATTCTCAGTCGGTGCGTGACACCGACTTGTATCGCCAGCTTCTGGGGCTTGAGAAGCCGTGGACCGTCGACCGCGTCGAACTGGACGTGAAACAGCAACGCGTGGACGTCTGGGCGAAGCACGACAAGCAGAAGACCTGGCCTTGCCCCGAGTGCAAGAAGGGCGTTGGCCTTCACGACCACGACGAGGAGCGCACCTGGCGACATCTCGACAGCTGCGGGTTCCAGACCCATCGTACGCGCTGCATGAGCCCCGTACTTTTCGCTTCGTCGACGTTCGTGCACGGTGGCGCGCATGCCAGAGCCCACGAGTCCAGCGAGCGTCGAGCAGCGTAAGAGGAGCCGGCCGGTGGTTCGGCTCGCGCGGCTCGCGCGGCTCGTGCCCACGCCGGCGGCAGCGTTGATGGCGAGTCGCGATGGAGAGATCGTGATCGAGCTCAGTGGCACACGGATGATTGTCGGGCGCGGCGCCGATCTGGCGACCGTGGTGACGGTGCTCGCGATGCTCGGGGGCCGCCCGTGATTCCGAGCGGCGTCGAGGTCTTCGTCGGGCTCGATCTGATCGATCTCCGGTGGGGTTTCAATCGACTGACGGGGATTGTCACGGAGCAGTTCGGTCGCGACGCGCGCAGCGGCGCGTTGTTCGTGTTCTTCGGCAAGCGGCGCGAAGCGCTGAAGGTCCTGTTCTTCGATGGCTCCGGGGTCTGCTTGTTCTACAAGCGGCTGGACAAGGGGACGTTCCGGATCCCGAGCGCTCCGGAGGGGACGACGATCGTCGCCATCGAAGAGCGCGCACTCGATGACCTGCTCGATGGCATCGACCTCGCGCCGTTGCAGCCGGCTCGCCGTCGCGCGACGACTCACTGACTTCTTGATCGACGGGACTCGACAGCGCGATCACGGTCGCGTAGGAAAGATCTGTGGCCGACGTCAGCGTCTTGATGAGCGATGCCGCGACTCGGCGCATCGCCGAGCTCGAGGACAAGCTCGCCGAGGTCACCGTCGAGCGCGACCATCTGCGACTCGCTTACGATCGACTCAAAGCCGACGTCGAGCTGATGCGGCGACGGCTGTTCGATGCGAAAGCGGAGCGCCTGGACACGGCACAGCTTGAGCTGGAGTTCGCGCACAAGGTCGCCGCTCTTGACGCGATGAATCGCGAGCTCGGCCTGCCACCATCGCCGCCGCCACCGAGCGGTGACGGGCGTACGCGCGAGCACGGTAACAAGAGCCACAAGCCGTCCGGTCGGCGCGACCTGCGTGAAGTCGACCTGCCCGAAGAGCGAATCGAGATCCTTGATCCTTCACGCGAGGGTGTCGAGACCCAGATCGGCTGGGAAGAGAGCTCGCGAATCTCGTGGCGGCGCGGTGGCTACGTACGCGTGATCATCGCGCGTGCCAAGTACCTCGACCTCGGAGAGGGCGAGGCATCGTCGTCGATCGCGACGGCGCCCTTGCCCGAGCAGATCCTGCCGCGCTCGATCGCGACGCCGGCGATGCTCGCGCACGTCGTCACCGACAAGTTCTGCTGGGGAATCCCGTTTCATCGTCAGGCGGATCGCGCGGCGGGAACCGGCATGTCGCTCGATCGCAGCCTGATGTGTCGCTGGGCCGAGCACCTCGGTGGCACCGTCGGCGCGACGATCGTGACGGCGATGCGCGACGATGCGATGCGCACAGCGTTCTGCATCGCCACCGATGCCACCGGCATCCTCGTCCAGCCGATTCCGGGCGGCGATCACCTGCGCCGCGGTTGCACCCACGCCCACTTCCTCGTCCAGATCGCGGATCGCGACCACGTCTTCTTCGAGTTCCTCGCGCGCGAGACCTCGGCGGCCATCGGCGAGTTGTTCCGTGGCTTCACGGGCTACGTCCAGGCCGATGCCAAGAGCGTTTACGACTTGCTGTATCGGCCACCCGACCAGCGGCCGCTGCCCGAGGACGATACTCCACCGGATCTCGCCGAGCGTGTCGAGGTCGGCTGCTGGAGTCATCTTCGGCGAAAATTCTGGGAAGCCGCGATCACGACGAAGGATCCCGTCGCGCGCGAGGCGGTCTTGCGCGTAAAACGGATCTTCGACCTCGAGCGCAGCTGGCGACGAAAACCACACGCCGAGATCAGGTCGTTGCGCGAGCTGCACCTGCAGCCGCACGTCGACGCGTTCTTCGCCTGGGCTCGTCCCGAGCTCGCGAAGCTCGACGGTCGGCGCGGCATGCTCGCCTCGGCGCTCGGCTACGCGACCCGTCACCAAGTCGCGTTCACGCGATTCCTTGAGGATGGTCGCCTCGAGCTGACCAACAATCGTTCCGAGCGCGAGCTTCGCCGTGTGGCCACCGGCCGCAAAGCCTGGCTCTTCGTCGGCAGCGACGACCACGGGCAGGCCGCCGGCAACCTGATGACTCTGATCGCCTCGGCCCGTCTTCACGCCCTCGATCCCGAGGCCTACTTGCGCGACATCTTTCGCGTCTTGCCCCACTGGCCCAGCGGTCGCTACCTCGAGCTCGCCCCGAAATACTGGCTCGCTACTCGCGCTCGCCTCGACGCCGCCGAACTCGAGGCCGAGCTGGGGCCACTCACCGTCCCGAATGCGTCGCCGACGGCAGAGCAGTCGGTTTCGGGCTGAGTCGCGCGCTTCGTTCACGCCCTCAAGTTGGCATCAGGCAACGTGCGGCGAAAGTACGGGGTTCGTGCAGCGCGTACCACCCATCTTCATGCACGCATCCCGCGGGTGAACTGCCCTGAGCACGGCGTGCGCCAGGCCCGAGTGTCGTGGGCCGAACCCAAGTCGCGGTTCACCGCGTTGTTCGAACGGTTCGCGGTCGCCGTCCTCCTCGAGACCAGCATCACCGGCGCCGCGAAGATCCTCGGGCTCAGCTGGGACGAGGGCCATCACCTGATGGAGCGCGCGGTGGCGCGAGGCTTGGCGCGGCGACCCCATGCGGTTCCCAAGCAGCTCGGCGTCGACGAGAAGTCGCTTGCCAAGGGTCAGCGCTACGCGACGATGGTCTGCGACCTCGAGCAGGGTCACGTCATCGAACTCGCCGAGGGCCGCTCGAAGGACAGCCTACTGCAGTGCCTGGGTCGGTTCTCGATCGACGAGCTCGCCGGCGTCGAGGCGATCGCGATGGACATGTGGGAGCCCTACGCGCAGGTGTTCCGTGCCGTCATCGACGACGCCGACGACAAGATCGTGTTCGACCGCTTCCACATCGTCGGTCACATCAACAACGCCGTCGACATCGTCCGCCGCAGAGAGAACAAGCTGCTCCGCTCGGACGGTGATGACCGTCTCGTCGGCACGAAACACCTCTGGCTCTACGGGGCGGAGAACATCCCCGCCGATCGCTACAGCATCGAGACCCGGGTCGAGTTCGCCGCCCTGCGCTCCTCGAAGCTCAAGACCGCGCGCGCCTGGGCGCTCAAGGAATCGCTTCGGGAACTCTGGAACCAGCGAAGCCGGGCGGCTGGCGAGCGCTGGTGGAAGCGCTGGTACGGCTGGGCGGTTCGCTCGCGACTGGAGCCGGTCAAGAAGGTCGCGGCGATGGTGAAGCGGCACCTGCACAACGTCCTCACCTACTACAAGCACCGCATCACCAACGCCGGTAGCGAGGCCATCAACTCCGTCGTCCAGATGCTCAAGAAGCGAGCCTTCGGATACCGCAGCTTCGAGAACTTTCGCACTGTCGTTCTCTTCCGATGTGGTGGACTAACCGGTTAGACCTCTATCCGACGACCCACCTGAAAGCCGGATGAGCCACCAGAAGTATGGTTGATATCGTGCTTGCCGCTCATGGCCTCAATCTATTCGCAATACTCGAAATGGGTCCATAGGCGCCGTGTCACCCCCACGGGTGACGCGCGACGGGAGACTCTCCTCGGGTGTTGGTCGTCACGGCGCGAGGCAAGCAACGTGTGGCGCGTGAGGCTCGCGCGCGACGCCCCCCTCTCCAGTAGCCGGGAAAAATCACCACCCGCGGCACTGCGCATCAGATACGGCCGTCACCCGCGTCCACACAAAGCCGTACGGCTCGCGCGGCCTGCGAGTGAAGCACGCACCGTACGCATTGGGCGGTGGATTCGGATTGCCTCCACGCACGATCACAGCATCGTAACGCTCGGCACCCGCGCGGCCGAGTTCGGCCTGCACGAGACGACGAACGGCGTCGGCTGGAAGTCCAACGCGGTCGCGCCCTCTGCGCGATTCCCTATAGAGATCCCGCAGTGCATCGTCGAGCGTCCGCTTTCCACCCGATGCGTCGCGCAACGCTGCATCGAGCTCCGCGGCATAGAGTGCACCTCTGGTGTAAGGGACGATGGAAAGCGCCGAGTCCCTATAGGTGTTGCGCCGAATCTCGTTGTTCGTAGCCCCGGAGCGCGGGTTGTCGTAGTGACGCGTCGCGATGTCATTCAGCGACTCAAGGAACTCGTCGCTGGAGAGCAGTCCGGCACGAAATGCGAGCAAGTTCGAGAAATGAACTGTGAATCCCTCAGTGAACCAATACGCGGTACCGTCCGGCCCGCGCAGCCGCAGGCGCTGGCCAAGCCATCGGTGGAGCATCTCGTGCGCGACGTTAACCTTGAGCCGACGACCGAATGTCGTGCGCGGCCCGATCCACGACAAGTACGAAGTCTCTTGTGCGATGCCATTTGCGCGATCCTTATGTGACTGCAAGACCCGCACGAACACCGAGAATGGGCTCGGAGAGTCATCGCCAAAGAACGCGCGCTCTGCCGCAAACATTCGCGCGGCCCATGCCCCTGCAGCGGCAACATCGAATGCCGGTTCGCCGAACCATGCGATGTGCAGGTGGAGCGAGTCCGTCTCGAACGTTGTCTGTTGCGGACGCCCCCAGTAATACACCGCCTCACGCAGTGTGTTCAGGTCGCCGACGATCTCGCTTGGGTCTTCACGTCCAAACGTGCTCATTCCTTCGCCGCGCATGGTCGCGGGGCAATCCGAAACACCCCATGCGACCCGGATTCGGTAACGGCGCCACGACTCCGGCAGCACGAGGAAGTGCCTGCCGTGACCACCGATGCCTGTAGAGTCGTGGCGTAGTCCCTCTACTGCTCCGCCTTGGGTTGTGGATACCGACAAGGCTCGATACCGGAATGTGACCGTGCCGCTTGCCTCTCGGGATGGCGCAAACTCCAGAACCTGATTGCGCACGCGACGGACGAGCGGCAGGGGTCCGCGAGCGTCCTCCGCAGAGGCATCTGCGATCAGAGCGGCAACCCCAGACGTCCCCATGACCTCGTCGTCGAGGCGAAACACGGATCCGTGCGCCGCGGGCACAGACAGCGCAATACCCAGTGCGGAAGCCTCGTTCGAAGATGAGCCGCACACGGGAGTTAGCACGAGGCTCACGTCCACCGGCTTCGCGAGGCGCACTGAAGACGCGCCGGCTCCACGTGTTGCCGATCTCATCGATGCAGACCAGGCGGGTGATGGCAACGCCGCCGATGCCGACGAAGCGGATGATGGCGCAACTGACAATGACGATGCCGACGGAGCTAACAACACCGTCGGCGCCGCCGCCCCCTGTGAGGGTTCTGCACGACCACCGCACGCGACACCCACCCAACTCGCGCTCACCAACACCAATCGTCGCATTGCTATCGTGAGCACTAGGCAGGGTCTCACGTTGATCGCGTTCCGTCGAGCTTCACTGCTGAGAGCGATCGTGCGGCGGGCTAGGCTTCCCCACGACTCGGAGGAGAACGTGCTCAATCGAGCCCTCGGGGGACACCCAAAACCGGCCAGTGAGGGAAAACCCACCAGTCGTAGTAGCCGAATCCAGGACGTTGACGAACGCGTAGGGACCGTCCGGCACCGGGTAAGAGTCACCTCGCGCAGGCCATCGGTCTCGCGGTCATCCAGCAGGGTGACCGCGTGCTCTATCGCGAAGCCCACGTGCTCCTCGAGGAGCTAGCTGGCCGATGCGCAACTCGCTGGCGACCGGAAGGCGTGCATCGAGGCACTCGCCGCAGTCCCGCTGCTCATCATCGACGACCTCGGCATGCGCAAGCTCCCCGCGACAGCGGCTGAATACCTCCTTGAGATCGTGATGCGCCGCTACGAGCGCTGCTCGCCGATCCTGACCTCGAACCGACCGGTCGAGGACTGGGGCAAGCTGCTTGGCGACACCACCACGGTCGCAGCGATGCTCGATCGGTTGCTTCATCACGCGCGCGTGCTCAAGTGCGGGCCGCGGAGCTGGCGCACGAAACTACAAACGGATTGCAGGCTGACCGAGACCGCGCTACACGCCAGCTAGTCCTGGAGCGACTGGCCGGTTTTGAGGCGTCCACGACTGGCCGGCTTTGACCTGTCCCCCGAGGGGCAGGCATCGGCAGCGAGGGCGAGCTTCTTTGGCGCATTGGCGTCGAGAGCGATCGATTGTTCGGGCTGCGCCGAGGTTGCGAGTTACGGCTGGATGGTTGCGGTGGGTTGGTCGAGATCTATTTTTGGCGAGGGCAGCTGGAGCTGATGCGGGACGCCATGGAATGGACGTGCCAGACCATCGTCTCCTTCTGCGGCCCACTGGGAGAGTCCTACCGTTTAATTACAGGAGTTCCCGGAGCCGGTCCCAGGGAGAGCCCAGCGCGTCCTGGAATGGACTTGCGCCTACGATCCTCGACAGCCCCGAGCGTGCGACCTGCTCGCTGGCAAAGCCACGCCAGCGCCATACCTCACAGCCGAGGAGCCCGAGGAGCCCGAGGAGCCCGAGGAGCCCGAGGAGCCTTGAGCCCAGACGTTCGAACCCACGCAACCGCGGCGCGGGGCGGTCGAGGACCCCGCCCATGACGACGACGGGAGAGTTGAAGGTCCGCAAAGCCTGGGCACTGGCGCGGATCGGCGAGCTGGTGAACCTCGGACGGGCCGCGGGGTGGCTGCGCGGCGACGCCGTGGACATGGGTGACGCCGACGAGATCCTCGAGGACTTCGAGGAGGACGAGGACGCCGCGATGGGCGTGCTCGGCCGTCGGCTCGGGCTCGGCGAGGTCGAGATGAACGTGTTGTGGCTGCTGGCGTGCCTCGAGCTCGAGCCTCGGCTGGCGCGGGCGGCGCAGATGTTGATGTCGAACGGGATGCACGAGCTGAGCACGCAGATCGTCGAGCGCCTGGTGATGGAGGAGGAGGGGGACTGCGACGGCGAGGTGTTCGAGCGGCTGGCCAGGTTCGGCCTGATCGAGACTGGATCGGACCCGCGGCTGCCGATGTATCGGCGGCCGGTACGCGCGAATGATCGGGTGATCGATCTGGTGCGCGGCAAGTGCGGGCTCGATCGCGAGCTAGCGGATGTCGCGGTGCTCGCTCCCGCCCAGCGCGATGCGCGCGTCGAGCTGCCGGTGGAGGTGCGCTACGCGGTCGAGTGCGAGACGCCGTGTCTGGTAGTGGCGACGGGGATCGAGGGCAGCGGGAGGCAGACCCTGTTGCGCGCGGCGGCGGGGAGCGTCGGGCGGCGGTTGCTGGTGGTGCGCGGGCCCGCGCTGGCGAGCGAGCCCGAGCAGCTGGGGCGGCAGCTGCGGGCGATCGCGCGCGAGTGCAAGCTGCACGAGGCGTGGCCACTGCTGCTCGAGATCGACGGCCTGTCCGATCGCGCGGGGATGATCGATCGCGAGCTGGTGGCGACCTGCAAGCATCCCGTGCTGGCGACCTCGCGCGAGGCGTGCACGTGGGCGGTGGGGCGGCCGATGGTGACCGCCCAGATCGCGTTGCCGGGTGAGCCAGCGCGTGCGGAGATGTGGAAGCAGGCGCTACCGGCGGCGAGCGATCAGGTCGCGGCGGAGTGCGCGCGGCGCTATGCGATCAGCCCCGGATTGCTCGAGCGCACGGCGAGTGCGGCGGTCGCGGGTGGGGGCGTGGTCGGCGTCGATGCCGTGCATCGAGCGCTGCGCGTGCAGCTCGAGCGGCGGTTGCTCGGGCTCGCGCAACGGATCGAGACCCGGCAGACGTGGGACGATCTGGTGCTGCCCGTGGATCAGTTCGATCTGCTGATGGAGCTGGTCGCGCGCGTCAAGCACCGCCAGCAGGTGCTCGAGGACTGGGGCTTCGCGGCCAAGGTCGGCAAGGGGCTCGGGCTGTCGGTGCTGTTGTCGGGACCGCCGGGTACCGGCAAGACGATGATCGCGGGCTTGCTGGCGCGCGAGCTCGGGCTCGATCTCTATCAGGTCGACCTCAGCCGGATCGTGTCGAAGTACATCGGCGAGACCGAGAAGCAGCTCTCGGCCCTGTTCGAGGCGGCGGAGTCGGGCCACGCGATCCTGCTGTTCGACGAGGCCGACTCGCTGTTCGGCAAGCGGACCGAGGTCAGGTCGAGCAATGATCGCTACGCGAACCTCGAGGTGAACTATCTGCTACAGCGGATGGAGGTGTTCTCGGGGATCTCGCTGCTGACCACGAACCACGAGACCGCGATCGACAAGGCGTTCCAGCGCCGGCTCGCGCTTCACATTCGCGTGCCGATGCCGGACGAGGAGCAGCGCGAGCTGCTGTGGCGCACGATGTTCCCGGGGCGCGCGAAGCGGGTGGCCTCGCTCGATCTCGGAAAGCTGGCAGCGGAGTTCGAGATGAGCGGCGGCTACATCAAGAACGCCGTGCTGCGCGCGGCGTACTTCGCGGCCGACGAGGGCGGCGCGATCGACGAGCGCCACCTGTGGCGAGCGGCGCGCGCGGAGTACGAGGCGATGGGAAAGATGTCGTTCCAGCAGCCTTAGCGGCAGACCGAGCCGGGGCCGTCCGCGACGGTGCTGCACTTGCGACCAGCGGGGCAGGCGGGACCATTCGGCGTGCAGCGGATCTCGCAGCTCTTGAACGCGGGGCCCTTGGGACCGGCGATGCCGTAGTAGGTCACGCACTCCGCGCCCGCGCCGCAGGTGTCGTTCGCGCCGCACGGTGCGCCGAGCTCGGGGCCCGCGACCGGACCTTGGTCGGTCGGCGATGGCGTCGGCGCGGGTGCCGGAGCGGGTTCGGGCGCGGGCTCCGGCATCGCCGGCGGCGGGTTCGTCGTGGCAGGGCAGGCGGCCAGGGTCGCGAGGAGCGCGAGGAGCTTGATCATGGGGGCGACTCTGCATGACTCGCGGTCTCATTGCGAGAGGGGCAGGGCCGCGCAGTGCAAACGTTCGTGTGCAGCGCCGACTGCGCAACGTGCGCGGAGGTTTGCGCGGGACGCGCAAAAAATCGTTGCGCGATCGGGGCAGGTCGCGGGACCGTCGCGACGATGTTCGTACGAACTGTCGTCTTCGTCGCGCTGCTTGCCGGATGCGTCGACGAGCCCGGCGTCGAGACCTTCCAGCAGGACGTGTCCGCTGCGGTCAAGCGTACGCGCTCGGAGCTGATCCGCGACTCGGCGGCAGAGATGGGCGTCCACAACGCGGCGCTGTTTGGCGGGATCGCGATCAGCGAGACCAACTTCGCGCACTGCTACTCGGAGGCGCCGGCGTATGCGTGCCCGGGGCCGGCATCGCCCTCGTGTGATGGCGCGCCCGTGATCGCGGGTGGGGCGGATGGAGCGTGCTCGTCGCAGCAGGGCGGCCTCGGCATGTTCCAGTTCGACTCCGGCACGTACGCGCAGACGCTCGCGACGTACGGCGAGTCGGTGTTGACGGTCGAGGGCAACACCGCACAGGCGGTGGCGTTCGTGATCGAGCGCGCGAAGCTCGACATCGATGGCGTGACCGACTGGATGTCGGGCGTCGCGTGGCTGAACTCGATCCCGATGAACGCGGCGGAGCCACTCGCACGCGCGTGGGGCACGTTCGCGGCCTGTCGTTACAACGGCTGCTGCTCGAGCAGCTCGCTGTGCGTGTCGCGCGCGAACAAGTACCGCGACAACGCGATCGACCTGTATCGCGAGCTGTCCGCAGAGTTCTGGCGCACGGCGGATCGCTGCGCGGCGATTCCCGAGGACGGGATCATCGATCAGCGCAGCGCGTGTTATCTCGCCGGCGGCGAGCCGCGGTACTGGCGGCGAGAGGCGATGGGCTATGGCGACAGCCGCGAGTGGACGGGCTCGACCGGTGCGGCAAAGCCCGCGAACTTCGCACGCTGGCACCTGCGCGGCACCGGCAGCTATCGGCTCTCGGTGCACGTCACCGGCGGCGAGACCAGGACCGCGAAGTATCGTGTCGTGCACGGCGGCAAGACCGACACCGTGATGATCGACCAGTCAGCGGGCACCGGTTTCGTCGAGCTCGGCGTGTTCGAGCTCACGGGCAGCGGCGACGAGTATGTCGAGCTCGGGGACGACACGGGGAAGGCGGACGAGCGCGGGGTGTTCGATGCCCTCGCGGTCACCTCGCCAGATGGCGGGCCGCCGCGGTCGAA
>JBBJLY010000459.1:0-3784 GCA_037720695.1 Kofleriaceae bacterium
GAGCCGCCGACGCTGTGGCCACGCACGCCGCCGGTGAGGTTCCGCAAGACGGTGCCCGACTGCTGGCTCGAGCTCGCGATCCGCGAGGGTCGCAATCGCCAGGTCCGCCGGATGACGGCCGCAGTCGGCCTGCCGACGCTGCGGCTCGTGCGGGTGCAGATCGGCCCCCACGCGCTCGCTGGGCTCGCGCCCGGGGCCTGGCACGAGGTCGTCCACAAGCCCTGAAACCGACGCTGGCCGCGACCCGCTCGGCCAGCCGGCCGACGGGTCAGGACGCCGCGAACCGCAGCTTGGGTCGCGGCACCAGGCCCCATGCCTTGGCCTTGTCGGCGAACGTCGACTTCGGCATCCCGAGGGCGGCCGCGGCCGCGCGGATCGTGCCGTGCTGCGCGAGCGCCTGCTCCATCGCGCCGCGCATCATCGCGTGATACGGCACGAGGCGCTTGGTGTCGTGGATCGGGGCGACGATCACCCCGGTACTGGCGAACTGCAGGTTGGGAAAGAAGTCGTGCGCGCCGAGGACCTGGTCACCGAGGGTGACCGCGCGCGAGACGGCGTGGCGGAGCTCGCGGACATTGCCGGGCCACGGATAGCTCGACAGCGCGTGCCAGGCTTCCTCGCTGACCGTGCGTGCACCCGTCTCGTCGAGCTCGACCAGCATCGAGGCCACGAGGTCCGGCAGATCGCCCATGCGCTCGCGGAGGGGCGGCAGGGAGAGCACGACGGTGGCGAGCCGATGATAGAGGTCGACGCGCATGCGCGAGGACTCGGTGCCTAGGCCAGCGATCCGGTTGGTGGCGGCGACGATGCGGACGTCGACCGAGCGCTCGTAGGTGCCACCGACGCGGCGAACCTGACGGGTCTCGAGCACGCGTAGCAGGTGGGGCTGGAGCTCGAGCGGCAGCTCGCCGATCTCGTCGAGGAACAGCGTGCCGTAGTTGGCCTCGACGAAGTAGCCCTCGCGCTCCGCGTGCGCGCCGGTGAACGCGCCCTTCTCGTGCCCGAACAGCTCCGAGCCGATCAGCTCGCGCGGGATGCCACCGCAGTTGACCGCGACGAACTTACCCGTCGTGCGACGCGACGCCTCGTGAACGGCGCGCGCGACCAGATCCTTGCCAGTGCCGGTCTCGCCGAGGATGAGGACGTTGCAGTCGGACTGTGCAGCGCGCAGCGCCTGCGCGATCGTGGCGCGGAACGCCGGGTCATGACCGCGAAGCGCGGCGAGCGCGCTGGTCGCTTGCGTGCCCGCTGCCGCGACCGCGACCAGCACCGTCTGGCCGATCCGGAGATGAGATCCGACGCGGAGCTCGGCTCCCTCGACCGGGTTGCCGTCGACGTGGGTCCCGTTCTTCGAGCTCTTGTCACGGACGACCAGCGAGCCACCCGGTTTGCGCTCGATCGTGCAGTGCGCCTGCGAGACGAATGGATCTTCGATCACGAAGTCGCAGCTCGCGCTCTTGCCCAGCACCCATCGACGACCGGCACTGGCGAGCGGATACTCGACTCCGTTCCTGACGACTCGCAGACTGATGACCTGCCCTGCGCGACGCTCGCGCAAGATCTCGTGTGTGGCTGTCTCGTTCCCCATAAACCAAAAACCTCCGGCTGGATTGCCTGGCAAACCTTGATCAGCTTTCGTGCCGACCCGCGGACGCCAGATAACCCAGCGAAGTCTCGAACGAGGGACCACGAACCGATGTCCGGAGTTGCCGGACTGGAGCCTGTTGGCCCGGCGTGGTGGCTACATCAGTTGTCCCCACCACGTGCGGGGGAAGCTCCCGCTCAGAGCAACTTCAGATACGCGATGATGTCCGACTGCTCCTGCGCGGTGAGCGCGGGAAGTCCGACGATCTGGAAGTAGTCCGAGTAGTGCTGCGCGAGGTCCGGCAACGTCTTCGCCGAGTTGTCGTGGAACCACGGGCCGGTGTTCGCGGAGCCCCACAGCGTCGGGATCCGGAAGAAGTTCGCCTCGCCGGGATTGCCGGTGATCAGCGCGCGACCGGGGTCGGTGCTCTGGACCACCGTCGTCGAGCCATCGGGGTTCGCGACGTTGAACGTCCGGATCGGGCTGCCGGCCTTGTTGAGCTCCGACACGAACGCGGTGAAGAACCGCGAGCCCGGTGGGAGGGGTGCGAGCAGGAACTGATTGGTCGCGTTGAGCATCGGGCCATCGTGGCAGTGCGAGCACACGCCAGCCGCGCTCGTGACGTACCACAGGCGACCACGCTTCTCGGCCGCCGTGTTGCCCTCCGGCAACGTCGGAGCTGGACCGCCGTTGGCGTAGTGCTTGAGCGCGTTGTTCGAGAAGAACCTGGTGGTCTGCTGGTGCTCGGAGATCGCATCGAGCTCGGCGCCGGTGGGCTGGCGACCCGGCTCGTAGTGGGAGTTGATGGCGCCGTGCGCCTGTTCCTGCAGGTTATCGAACCGACCATCGGCCATGAACAGCGAGTCGAGCGACGGGACGTTCAACGTCGACGGGATCGCGCGCGGCAACGTGATCGTCCGGGCGGTGGGATCATCCGCGAGCGACCAGTTGGCCGGGAGATCGAGCGTCACCAGGATCGTGGCGTCGGTGAGCAGGCGCGTGTAGCTCGAGCCCACGCCGTCATCGCTGTCGATCGACCGGAACAGCGGCGCGTTCGGGGCGCGCTCGAACAGCCGCTGTGCCTCCGCGGGCGAGACCGTTCCGGTCTGGTCGCCGTGGCACGTCGCGCACGTTCGCCCATTGCCCCCGAACGTCTCGCGCTCGAACAGCTGCTTGCCGTTGACCTGCGATTCCTGCGACGCCTCGGACGTCTCCGTCTCGACGTCCAGATCGACGCAGCCGACCAGTGCGAGCGCAATTGCGCCGCACCACCACCCGTGGTTCCTCATCGAACACCCCTTCTGTGAGCTTTTCCGAAGTTGGAAGGAGCCACACTACAGCAACGGTTCTTCACTTCGCGACGCTGCGGTTCGCGAAAGCTCGGTAGCGCAGGCCACGATCCATCACGCGTTCGTCACGGCGGGCACGCAACGCTGTACGCTCCGCGTGATGAGCGAGGGAGCGAAGGTCCTCACGATCCCGGGAGGACCGGTGATGATCTCGGCCGACGTCCACGGCAACCTCGAAGACTTCCAGCGGCTGCGCGACCTGTTCCTCGCGAACGAGGGTGTCACCTGGATCTCGGTCGGCGACTGGGTGCATGGCCCGACGGCCAGCAAGCACCCGATCTACGACGAACAGGGCATCCCGCTCTACGCGTATCCCGACGACACGCCGGCCTTGCTCGCCGCGTACTTCGCGCTCATGGATCGGTTTCCGGGTCGGGTGCTGAGCCTGTGCGGGAACCACGAGCACGCCCACATCGGTGGGATGCGGACGTCGAAGTTCCATCGCGACGAGCCTTCGCACCTCGAGTCGCAGCTCACCCCGCTCCAGGTCGACGAGCTGCGCCGCCGCTTCGCATCGTGGCCGATGATCATCCGGATCGCGGACGCCGGCATCGTCGTCACCCACGGCGCACCGCATCCCGGGACGGTCGCGGCCTACCAGCGGATCCGCTATGCGGGCGACAACGATCCGGACAGCGCCCGCCTGCTGCTCGCCGCGATGACGCGCTACGGCTTCGATGACGGCGAGGATGTCGAGGTGATCGCGAAGCTGTCCGAGGACGCGCCGTACCACCTGCTGGTGCATGGCCACGATCGCGAGGAGCTCGGCTACTGCGCCAACGGCGAGGCGGCGCTCCTGCTATGCACGTCGTTCGGGGCGCGTCGCGCCTACAAGACCTATCTCTGGCTC
>JBBJLY010000460.1:0-3783 GCA_037720695.1 Kofleriaceae bacterium
CATGTTCACGTTCTCCTCAGGTGATGGTTTCGAGGCCCCCAGCCCCTCGGCCCTCCCGAGGTCTGGCGGTCTCTCGTCCTCAGCGGGCAGGCGCGCAGCGGCCGTGACGAGCGCCCTGCAGCGCGGACGTATTCGTCCGGACGCACAGCTAAGCGGCGGTCGTCCGCCGAGGCACGCCGCCGTGGCGCTCGGCTCGGTCGGTGCGCGCCCGCCCGCGAGGCGAGAGCGCCAGACCGAGTGCGAGCAACTCGTCCGCAAAGCAACGATCCGCGCCCCGAAGAATCGCGGAGCCGTTCGTCGATCCGGCGCTCGGATCCGGATCGTCTAACGTGTAACGGATCCGGATCCGGATCCGGTCCCGGTCCCGGTCAGCTCGGCGGCGCCGCGATCGCAGCGCGCCCCGTCAGCAGCAACTGGATGGTCTCGACCGGCATGCTCGGGCAGGTCCGCCGCAACCCGATCGCGCCATCAAGCGTCAACGCAAACCCCGCCGGATCCGCCCCGTTGACGCCGCACATCCCCGACGTCGTCGCCTTGCCGGTCGGGATCCTCGTCGCATCCAGATCGTAGCTGCAGCCATCGAACGTGCCGGTGACATCGACCACGCGGACCGGCGTGCCGGCGACATCCGAGCCGAGCCCCTGCTCCTGCGTCGCGATCAGATCGGGGCGCGAGATGCAGAGTGTGATGAGGCCGGTGCCGTCGACCTGCTGGCCGTGGATCGAGACCGAGACGACCCCTTCGGGCGCGTCCGCCGCGGGGCAGTCGTTGTTGATCCCTGCTTCGAGGTTGCCGTACGTGAGGGTCACGTCGACGTCGCCGGCGACCAGCCCCGCGGCGGGTGCACCGCTCGGGCCGCAGCTGTCGTCGTCGCTCGGGCAGCCGGCGAGCAGGCTAATACTCGAAAGGAACAGTAAGCGCGAGCTGAGCTGCGATGGCATTGCCGAATCGATTCTGCTGGATGATGTACTGGAGGATGCCCTCCAGCCGGGCCGCCGCCCACCGCCCGGCGAGACCGAACGTCTCGCCGCGCAGGCCGAGCTTGCCCTCCAGCGTGTGGGTCGTGAGCTTCGAGAGCTTGACGTCATCGGAACGATAGTCCGGATCTTCCTCCACGTAGCGGTCCTCGTAGAAGTAAGCCTTGTTCTGCGTGTGATATCGGTAACGCAAACTGGCATCGATGGTGTCGCCGACCTCCTGGACGACCCGGAGCTCGGGCGTGTGGCCGTGGATCTTCCAGTCATCGCGGTAGTACCGGTAGACCCCGATCAAGGTGGTCTCGGTCGGCAGCTGGTAGCGGCCGGAGATCGCGACCGCATGCCGGAGGCGCTCGGTCGGATGGCGCTCGCGGACCAGCATGTTCGCGGCGATCGCGAGCCGGTACGGATTGGAGGTGAAGCCGCGCTGCACCGCGATGTCATACGACAGGCCGACGATCGCGCGTCGGCTCACGATCTGGTTGATCGACGCATAGAGCGAGCCGGTCGTCAGCGGGCACCGCGATTGCGGATCCTCTCCCGCCTTGCACTCGAGCGTCAGCGCGCCGAGCCCGCCGGCCATGCTGGTGCCGATGCTGTCGTGCGAGATTCCGCCGCCGAGCCCGAGCGTGGTGTTCTTCTGCGCGACATCGAGCTCGCCGCGGACGCCGGCGTAGAGCGATCGGTAGTCGGGCTCGCTCGAGTACTTACCCTCGACCCCGAGCCGCAGCGCGCCGAGATCGTGGCCGTACGCCGCGCCGCCCTCGTAGCGCTTCTCGTTGAAGCCTTCCGAGTCGACCGCGCCGGCCGAGCTCGAGGCCGACGTGATCGAGTCGATCAGCAGGTGTGCGGAGAGCAGGCCCTTGGTGCCGACCTCGAACATGCCGTCGAGCATCGGCTGCATGACGCGAGTCGCGCGCTCCTTGTAGTAGGCGCCGCGCATCTCGAGGGTGCCGTCCGCCGCGGCCGACGTGGTGCTCGCGATCAGCGCCGCGACCGCTAGTTGCAGCCGCATCCGCCGCCCGGCTGACCGGTTCCACCATCAGCGCCTTCACGCGAACCGGTCGCGTGCTGGTTGAACCGCGTCTCGCCGACTGCCTTGTCATCGGTCATTGCCCGCTTGGCCAGGTGCTCGCGTTGATGCGCGCGAACGACGACACAGCCGGATGCACCCAGGGAGACCAACAGAGCCACGAGCCACGTCGTGAGGTACCGCACCTGGCGCGGACCATATCACGCAGGCCGTGTAAGCAATGGCGGCCGATCCGTTGTACACCTCGCGCATATGAAGAGATGGTCGTCCGTCCTCCTGACGCTCGCAGCTTGCGGTGGCACTCAAGACGCGGGACCCGCGGGTGCCGGTAGCGCCGCAGCCCAGAACAACCCGACCGGCGGCGACGCGGCCGTGAATGTCGGACCGGTCCAGCTGCAGGGCCTGATCTTCGAGCCGGAGGCGATGGGACGACCGGGCATGCCGCTCGCCAGCGCGAAGCGCCCGCTCTCGATCGAGAACCAGCGCAAGGTGTTCCAGGTCCAGAAGGACGCGACGCGCAAGGAGGCCGAGGCCGCCATCCTTGCCTCGCAGCTGTTCACCGAATCCAAGACCAAGACCGCCGACCAAGCGAAGGTGATGATCACGGAGGCGCGTCAGGCGCTGCGTGATGCGGCCGCGCTGTCCAAGGACAAGGTCGACGAGGTCACGCTGCGCATGCTCGGCAGCTACGAGATCCAGCTCGAGGACTGGGCCGCGTCCGAGAAGGCGTGGGCCGCGCTGATCGAGCGCACGGTCAAGGATCCGAAGAACAAGAACCTCCAGGCGGAGCTGCCCACCAACCGGGCGTGGCTCGCGTACTCGATGCTCAAGCAGTACAAGAATGCGGAGGCACTCGCGGTCGTCAAGGCCGAGGCGGTAACCGACAAGCAGCCGGAGCTCGCGTACGTGATCGCGTGGGCGAAGTTCCGCACCGGCGATCAGCCGGGCGCGCTGCAGGCGATCCTGGCGGCCGCGCCAGGCTGGGGCGGCACCAACCGCGAAGCATTCGATCGCGACGTCTACCTGTTCGCCGGCTGCACGCCGGCCTCGCCGGATTCGGTCATGCCGCAACTGTTCACGGTGTTCACCGCGAAGGCGCCGGAGCAGCAGTACGGCGTGCTCGCGAAGCTCGGCCTGCAGTCGTATCACTATGCCGGCCGCTGGCAGGACGCGGTCAACACGCTCGACAAGGGACTCACGATCGCCGCCGGCAAGGCGCCGCTCGACGACGTTCCCGTGATCCGCTACACGCAGGCCGACTTCCTGGTCCGCCTCGATCAGCCCGACGCCGCCGCGCGCTACGCGAAGCAGGCGCTCGAGGCGCTCCCCGCGTGCGGCGCGAAGTGCAGCGAGAAGAGCAAGCAGGAGCTGGTGAAGGGCATCTACGGCATCGGCCGCATGTTCCACCTGCTCTACGCGACGGCGAACGACATCCGCTACTACCAGCCCGCCAGCGACCTCTACAATGCGACGCTGCCGCTGATCCAGGACAACGCGGCCCGCACGCAGGCCAAGGCGGATCAGGACAACCTGTCCCAGACGCTGAAGAACACGAAGGCGGGCACGGGAACGCATCAGACCGAGGCGATCGGCATCCTGCTGCAGCGTCACAACCAGGAAGTCCAGGCCTGCTACGAGAAGGGCCTCGTCGCCAACCCCAAGATCGGCGGCAGCATCACGCTGAACCTCGAGTCGGATCAGGCCGGCGTGATGAAGGGCGGCTCGACCGAGCCCGCCGCGGGCGCAGCTGATCTGGCGGCGGTCGCCGGCTGC
>JBBJLY010000219.1:0-14536 GCA_037720695.1 Kofleriaceae bacterium
CGTGGTGGCGACCGTGGCGAGCGCAGCTTCGACCGCGATCGCGGCCCGCGCGGTGGGTCTGATCGCGATGGCGGCCGACCGCGCCGCGACTATCGCGATCGCGATCGTGGGAGTGACCGTAACGGCGAGCGTGGTGGCGAGCGCGGCGGCGAGCGGCCGGCGGTCACCAGCGCACCGGAGGTCGTGACCTCCGAGCCGACGACCGAGGTGTTTCCCGCGATCACCGATGCGGTGCTCGACGCGCCGACCGTGCAGGTCCAGGCCGAGGGACAGCCCGCAGGCGAGCGCACGGAGCCGCAGCGTACGGAGCGGAGCGACCGTGGTGATCGTGGTGATCGTGGTGATCGCGGCGACCGGCATCGCCGGGACCGGGGCGATCGCGACCGTGGCGGCGACCGCTCGCGCGGCGAGCGTCGCGACCGCGATACCGAGGTCGCAGCGTTCGTGCCGGCCGAGGCCACCGAGGTCGGCACCGAAGCGTCGCCGACGGTCGAGACCGCTACCCCGCCCGCTCGCACCCCCGACGTCGAGGACGTCGCGGCTCGAGCGATCGAGCGCGCGGATCGCGGGATCCCCGCCCCCGCCACCAGCGCCACCGCCGCCACCTCCACCGATCGCGGTGGCAAGGGCCGGACGCGCGACAAGAAGGCCGAGCCCGCCGCGGAGACCCGCGAGTTCTGGGAGACCTGGGCCGAGGAGAAGTCGACCCGTCCCGAGCCGGTCGCAGCAGAGGCACCGGCTAAGGCTGCAGGCGAGGTCGAAGCCGAGGCCGCGGATGGCGAAGCCACGACCGAGCGCCGGCCGGCTCGCAGCCGCGAGCGTGGCGGACGCGATCGCGGTCGCTCGCGCGACAAGGGAGAGAAGCGCCCGGCGAGCAAGACCGACGCGCCCGCCGAGACCAGCGACGACAAGGCCGAGACGACCGAGAAGACCGAGAAGGCCGACAAGCCCGCCCGTACCAAGCGGGACACCGCGTCGACGTCGGCTCCCGCAACGGAGGGCGCCCAGGCGCGGCTGTTCGTCAGCCTCGGCAAGAAGCATGGCGTGTCGGCCGACGACCTGCGGGCGCTGCTCGCAGGTCCAGTCGGTGGTGACAAGGAGCGCATCGGCTCGGTCAGCCTCCGCGACTCGCACGCGCACGTCCGCGTCCCCGAGGACATGGTCGACGCGATCATCGAGGGTGTGAGCGGCACCAAGCACAACGAGCACGACGTCACCGTCGAGCGCGCGCGCGCCTAGTCCGTCCCCGAAGCTTCGATCGCCCCCGGGCGAGCCTCGCAAGTTTGCGGCGCTCGCCCGGTTTGCGTTTCGGTGCCACCCTGTAACCCGGGGCGGCTGCGCCCGTAGACCTGACACGATGAAGACGCTCGCCACGCTCGCCCTGGTTGCCGCCCTGACGTCCTCTGCGTTCGCGGAGCTGCGCACCCGGCGCCCGGGCGACGACGTGCTGAAGAAGGAGCTGACGCCGCTGCAGTTCCAGGTCACGCGCGAGAACGGCACGGAGCCGCCGTTCAAGAACGAGTACTGGAACCACAAGAAGCCCGGCATCTATGTCGACATCACGACCGGGCAGCCGCTGTTCTCGTCGCTCGACAAGTACGACTCGGGCACCGGCTGGCCAAGCTTCTGGAGGCCGATCGACAAGGGTGTGCTCGTGTGGCGCCCCGACCGCTCGCACGGCGCGACGCGCACCGAGATCCGCTCGGTGGTCGGCGACATCCATCTCGGCCACGTGTTCTCCGATGGGCCCAAGCCGACCGGACACCGCTACTGCATGAACTCCGCGGCGCTGCGGTTCATCCCCGCCGACCAGCTCGCGAAGGCGGGCTACGCGAAGTACGCGCCGCTGTTTGCGGCGAAGTAGCTATTCGTTGATCGAGCAGTAGCGATGGTCGTCGTCGGTCTTCTGCGCCGTCGCGGTCACGCTCGGCAAGGCGCGCTTGACCGCGCCGATGCCATCGCTCGTCAGGTAGTTCTCGCCGAGGTTGATCGACGTCAGGTGCGCGAACGCATCCGCGTGGCGCGCGAGCGCCTGGGCGCCGGCGTCGGTCATCATGCCGAGTGACAGATCGAGCGTCGCGAGCTGGCGCACCAGCGGCGACTTCGCGAGCGGCTCGATCAGGTCGTCGGTGAACGCGGCGTTGCCGAGCCCGAGGTGGCGCAGCTTCGGCGTGCGCTGGCTCGCGAGCAGCGGCAGCACGTCAGACAGCGCGCAGGTGCCGCCGTAGTCCTCGCTGTCGCCGAACCGCAGGATCAACCGCTCGAGCTGCGGCCAGTTCGCGGCCACCACGCTCGCCATGTTGTCGTCGGAGAACCCGCCGGTGTAGACCTCGAAGTCGCGGAGGCGCGGCAGCTCGATCTGGCCGAATGACATGTGCCCGATCCTGAGGTAGAGCGTCTCGAGGTTCGGCACGAGCGGGTACACCGGCGACAGCGGGTCGAGGTGGGTCCACGAGATATCCCAGTAGCTGCCCTTGTCGAACGCGAGCCGGCGCAGCGACGGCGCCACGCCATTGTCGACCAGCCATGACGTCTGCCACCGGGGCTCGCCACTATCGTCGGTGTACGCGCCGAACGTGAGGTCGCGAAGTAGTGCCGCCACCGGCAGCGGGGCGAGCCGCGCGTAGATCTCACCGAGGGTGATCTCGGGCGTGTCGTCATCGGCGCCACCCAGCAGCGCGCTGTCGATGAAGCCGTGCTTCCAGGTCAGCACGAGATTCTCGTGCTGGGCCTCGCCCAGCCACTCGGCGTCGTGCGTCGCGTGGAGCGCCCTCGCCCGCGCGACGAGCGTCGCGTTCGCCGGATCCTTGTCGAGCGCCACCGAGACCGTGATCAGCTCGCCGCGCGGGTCGCCCTGCTCGGCGAGCCAGTCGGCATAGACCAGATAGGCAGCGGGGTCGGTGGATGCGGAGATCGCGATCTGCGCCTCGAGCGCCGGGTTCCTTGCGGACATCCGCCGTGCGTATCACTGACAGGGTGTTGTCAGCATTTCTCCGCCTGCCCGATCGAGCGCCTTCGATCGCCCGGGCTTGCCTTGACACCTGAACATGCGCTCCGTAGGGTGCGGATCATTTATGGGTCGCAGCTCCGAACCCGATCAGATCGTCGTCGAGGGCGCACGCGAGCACAACCTGGTGGTTGACTACCTCGCGTTGCCAAAGCATCAGCTGGTGGTGATCACCGGTCCTTCAGGATCGGGCAAGTCATCGCTCGCATTCGACACCCTCTACGCGGAGGGCCAGCGCCGGTACGTCGAGTCGCTGTCAGCGTACGCGCGCCAGTTCCTCGGCCAGATGGAGAAGCCGAAGTACGAGCGCATCCGCGGGCTGTCGCCGACGATCGCCATCCAGCAGAAATCGGCGTCGTCCAACCCGCGCTCGACCGTCGGCACCATCACCGAGATCTACGATTACCTCCGCGTGCTCTATGCGCGGGCCGGCGAGCAGCGCTGCTATCAGTGCAACGGCCCGGTCGGCGCGCGCACCGCTTCCGAGGTCGTGAACGAGCTGGCGGAGCTGCCCGAGAAGACGTCGGTCACGCTGCTCGCGCCCAAGGCCGAGAACCGCAAGGGCGAGTTCCGCGACCTGTTCAACGAGCTTCGCAAGGCGGGGTTCGTCCGTGTGCGGATCGACGGCATGATCGTCCGGCTCGAGGATGTCGAGGCACTCGAGAAGCAGAAGAAGCACTCGATCGAGCTCGTGATCGATCGGCTCTCGATCCACGCCAGCGACAAGGGCCGGCTGACGGACTCGGTCGAGACCGCGCTGCGCGAGGGCAAGGGCAAGCTGATGGTCGAGGTCGCGGGCGAGAAGGTGCCGCGGATGTACTCGGAGTCCAACGCGTGCGCCACGTGCGGTATTGGCTTTCCGGAGCTGTCGCCGCAGTCGTTCTCGTTCAACTCGCCGCTCGGCATGTGCGTGACATGCAACGGGCTCGGCGAGCGCCAGGCCGCCGACGCCACGCTGATCGTGCCCGACGAGAAGCTGTCGATCCGCGAGGGCGCGGTCGCGGTGTGGGGCGAATCGATCGCGAAGGACTCGGGCTGGACCACCAACATCGTCAAGGCGCTGGCCAAGGCGTTCAAGATCGATCTCGACAAGCCGTGGAACAAGCTGTCCGAGAAGCAGCGCGAGATCCTGATGCACGGCACGGGCGACAAGCGCGTCACCGTCGCGTGGGAAGGTCGCCACTCGACCGGCGAGTGGGCGATGCGGTTCGAAGGCATCCTCGCGCAGCTCGAGCGACGGCATCGCGAGTCATCCTCCGAGCGGGCGCGCTCGCACTACGAGCAGTTCTTCCGCTCGGTCGCGTGCGTCGACTGCCACGGCACCCGGCTGCGGCCGGAGTCGCGCGCGGTCTACGTCAACGAGAAGCCGATCGTCGATGTCACGGACATGACCGTGAAGCATGCCTACGAGTTCATCTCGACGATGCAGCTCACCGGCTCGCGCGCGCAGATCGCCAGCGAGGTGCTGAAGGAGATCAAGGCGCGCCTGACGTTCTTGCTCGACGTCGGGCTCGATTACCTGACCCTGCATCGCTCCGCCGCGACCCTGTCGGGTGGTGAAGCACAGCGCATCCGGCTCGCCTCCCAGCTCGGCAGCGAGCTGTCGGGCGTGCTGTACGTGCTCGACGAGCCGTCGATCGGCCTGCACCAGCGCGACAACGAGCGCCTGATCAAGACGCTGCATCGCCTGCGCGACCTCGGCAACACGGTGCTGGTGGTCGAGCACGACGAGGCCACGATCGAGGCGGCGGACTGGGTCGTCGACTTCGGACCGGGCGCCGGGCGCCACGGCGGCCGCGTCGTCGCCGAGGGCACGCCGGATCAGATCCGCGCGTCCAAGAGCTCGGTCACCGGGAGGTTCCTGTCAGGGACCGAGCGCATCGAGGTACCGGAGACCCGCCGGACCGCATCGAGCTGGGTCAAGCTGACCGGCGCGAAGGAGCACAACCTGCGCAACGTCAGCGTCGAGATCCCGCTCGGCGTGATGGTCGCGGTGACCGGCGTCTCGGGCGCTGGCAAGTCGTCGCTGATCAACGCGACCCTGTTCCCGGCGCTCAATCGGATGCTGCACCGCTCGCTCGATCGCGTCGGGCCGTACGACTCGTTGACCGGCCTCGGCAAGGTCGACAAGTGCATCGTGATCGACCAGCAGCCGATCGGACGCACGCCCCGCTCGAACCCGGCCACGTACACCAAGGCGTTCGATCTGATCCGCGAGCTCTACGCGCAGGTCCCGCAGGCCCGCACGTATGGCTACGCCGCGGGGCGGTTCTCGTTCAACGTCTCGGCCAAGCAAGGCGGTGGGCGCTGCGAGGCGTGCGAGGGCGCCGGCGTCCGCGAGGTCGAGATGCACTTCCTGCCCAACGTGTTCGTCACCTGCGAGGTGTGCAAGGGCAAGCGCTACAACGACGCCACGCTGCGCGTGACCTACAAGGACAAGACCATCGCGCAGATCCTCGACACGCCGGTCGAGGAAGCGCTGGAGATGTTCCGCCACCACAAGCAGCTCGGCCGGATCATGCAGACCATGGTCGATGTCGGGCTCGGCTACGTCGCGCTTGGCCAGCCGGCCACCACGCTGTCGGGCGGCGAGGCCCAGCGCGTGAAGCTCGCCCGCGAGCTCGCGCGCGTGCAGACCGGCCGCACGCTGTACCTGCTCGACGAGCCCACCACCGGGCTCCACTTCGGCGACGTCAAGAAGCTGCTCGAAGTGCTGAACCGGCTGGTCGACAGCGGCAATACCGTGCTGGTGATCGAGCACAACCTCGACGTCGTGAAGACCGCCGACTGGGTCATCGACATGGGCCCCGAAGGTGGCGCGGCGGGTGGCGAGGTGATCGCGACCGGTACGCCGGAAGACGTGGCGAAGGTCGCCGCGAGCTACACCGGCCAGTTCGTGAAGCCGTTGCTCGAGCGCGGTCGCAAGAAGCCAGGGCGGCCGACGCCAGCGCGTGGAAATCAGCGCGCGATCGCACCAGCTCCCTGAGGCCATTGTAGGTTACCGGGGTGGACCGCGCGATCGACGTCGAAACGATCCTGCGCCTGCTCCCCCACGGTGTCCTCGTCGTCGCTGACGACTGGCGCGTGACGTACGCGAACCCGGAGGCCAGCCGGATCCTCGGTGACGGCGGGACCACGCTGTGGGAGAGGTGCCCCGAGCTGGAGCACACGGCGTTCGCATCCGGCCTCCGCTACGCGATGTCGGATCACACCGAGCTGCTGACCGAGAGCGCGCTGCCGTCGGTCGGATGGTGCCAGCTGCGCGCGCGTCCGATGCCGCTGGGCGGGCTCCTGATCTCGATCCGCCAGGTCCACGCGCACACGATGGAGGCCGGCCAGGCCAAGCAGGCGCTGCTGATGGGCGAGATCGGTGATGCGCTGACCCGCGAGGAGTCGCTGCCCGCGGCGCTGCGGCGCTGTGCCGAGGCGATCGTCAGGAACCTCGGGGCGGCACTCGCGCGGATCTGGATCGCCCGCGATCGCGACGAGCTCGAGCTGTGCGCGCAGGCCGGCATCGAGCGCAACGACGACTCGCAACGCCGGCTCCGCGTCGGCCTGATCGAGGAGCGGTCTCCCGAAGGCGACAAGATCGCGGCGATCGCCGAGGACGGCTCGCCGTTCCTGACCAACGACGTCGCGACCGATCCGACGTTCAAGGGCTCGTGGACGCGGCGCGAGCGGATCGTCGCGTTCTCGGGCTACCCGCTGCGGATCGAGGACCGCGTGGTCGGTGTGATGGCGATGTACTCGCGCCAGCCGATCGACCACGATCTACTGAACAGCCTGCCCTCGATCGTCGACGCGCTCGCGCTTGGCATCGAGCGCAAGGGCGCCGACGCGGGACGCCGGCGGGCCGAGGACAGCCTACGCACGCAGGCCGGAAACCTCGAGGTTCTGCACGAGCTCGGCAACCAGCTCGCCGCAGAGCTCGATCCCGGCGCGCTGCATCAGCAGGTGATCGACGCCGCGACCCGGCTCGCGAACGCGGACCTCGGCGGCTTCTTCTACAGCGTGTCGATGAAGGTCTCGGACATGCGCTACGTGCTCAACGGCGAACCGCGCGAGGCGTTCGCGTTTCCCCGGATCGGGACGCTGTTGTCGCCGACGCTGTCGGGCCACCGCGTCCGGATCGACGATGTCGCTGCGGATCCGACATTCGCGTCCCTGCCCGGCTCCCTCGGCAGCCTGCTTGCCGTGCCAGTGGTCGGGCGCAATGGACGGGTCGTCGGAGGCCTGCTGTTCGGGAGTACGCGACGCGCGGCCTTTGGCGAGGGCACGGAGCGGCTGATCACGAATGTCGCCGCGACCGCGGCGATCGCGATGGATAACGCACGGCTGTTCGAGGAAGCACACGCGTTGATCGCCGAGCTCGAGAAGAGCAACCGCGAGCTCGATCAGTTCGCGTACGTGGCGAGCCACGATCTCAAGGCGCCGCTACGCGGGATCGCGAACCTCGCGCAGTGGATCGAGGAGGACATCGGCGACAAGATGTCGGGCGAGACGCGCGAGCACCTCCGCCTGTTGCAGGGCCGGGTCAGCCGGCTCGAGAACCTGATCGGCGGCATCCTGGCGTACAGCCGCGCGACCCGGAACCGCGGCGATCAGGGCCCGATCGACGTCGCCGTCCTCGCCGCCGAGACCTGGGAGTTGATCTCGCCGCCCGAGACCGCGAGCCTCGTGATCTCGAAGCCGCTGCCAACCGCGGTCGGCTCGCGCACGCAGCTCCAGCAGGTGCTGATGAACCTGATCGGCAACGCGCTCAAGTACAACCCGAACCGGGAGCTTCGGATCGAGGTTGGCGTGCGACCCGCCGCTGAGAAGTTCCCTTACGAATTCTTTGTACGCGACGATGGGATTGGAATCGCGCCCGAATTCCACGACAAGATCTGGGGCCTGTTTCAGACGCTGGAGCGGCGCGACAAGCTCGAGAGCACTGGAATCGGCCTATCGATCGTGCGCAAGATTGTCGAAGCACAGGGTGGGCGCGCGTGGGTGGAGTCCGGGATCAATCTCGGTGCAACATTCTTGTTCACCTGGCCCACTGATCCCGACGGAGACCTCACGCATGGATGACCGCGCCCTCAACATCCTCCTCGTCGACGACGACGAGGTGGACGTCATGACCGTGAAGCGCGCCTTCCAGAAGGCAAACATCACCAACCCGATGTTCGTCGCGAGCAACGGGGTCGAGGCGCTCCAGTTGCTGCGCAACGATGGCATCCCGGCGTCGCGCCGGCTGATGTTGCTCGATCTCAACATGCCGCAGATGAACGGCATCGAGCTGCTGCGCGAGATCCGCAAGGACCCCGCGTTGCAGTCGATCACCGTCGTCGTGCTGACCACGTCGAACGAGGATCGCGACCGCGTCGAGGCGTTCCAGCTCAACGTTGCCGGCTATCTGTTGAAGCCCGTCACGTTCCAGACGTTCGCGGAGGTGATGACCACGCTGAACAAGTACTGGACGCTGATGGAGATGCCGTAGCGACTCACTCCGCGACGTCGACGGTCGTCACGTCCCAGCCGCACTCCGTTGCCACGTTACAGCTCGTCCGCCGTGAACGTCAGCACGTCGCCGATCGAGGTCGCGCCGGTCGCGATCATCACCAGCCGATCGAAGCCGAGCGCGATGCCCGCTGACGGTGGAAGGCCTTCGGCCAGTGCAGCGAGCAGCTTGTTGTCGATCGGGTACACCGCGCGTCCCCGCTCCGCGCGGATCCGTTGATCGTCGACGAACCGCGCGCGTTGCTCGACCGGATCGGTGAGCTCGCCGAACGCGTTCGCCAGCTCGAGCCCACCGATGTACGCCTCGAACCGCAGCGCGACGCGCGGATCCTCGGGCTTGCGCCGCGCGAGGGCCGCGAGGGGCGCCGGCCAGTCCTCGAGGATCAACGGCCGCGGGAGCGCGGCGATCGCAGGATCGACGCGCGCGAGGAACGCGGCGAAGAACGCGTCGTCCCACGCTGCATCGATCGCCACCTCGATCCCGGCAGCGCGCACCGCCGCGACCAGCTCGGCGGCCGGTTCGTCGCCCGCGAGCGTGATCCCGGCCCAGCGCTGCATCGCCTCGCGCACGGTCATCCGTGGCCACGGCGGCGTGACGTCGACGATCGGCGTGCCGCCGACCGCGCGCACGACCTCGCACACCAGTTGCTCCGTATCGGCCACGATCTCGTCGAGCTCCGCGAAGCCGCGGTACCACTCGACCATCGTGAACTCGCTCGCGTGATGGGGGCCGTGCTCGTTGCCACGGAAGCACTTGCAGACCTGATAGATGCGCTCGAGCCCGGACGCGAGCAGTCGCTTCATCTGGTACTCGGGCGACGTGATCAGGTAGCCGGCGCCCGCGGTGATCGCGTCGAGGTGGATCTCGAGCCCCGGGCTCGGCACGAGCAAGGGCGTCTCGACCTCCAGAAAGCCACGCGCAGCGAAGAAACCGCGCAACGCGGCCAGCGCGCGCGCCCGGGCCTGGAGCAGCGCCAGCCGTTGCCGCGGCAGCCGGGCGACCTCGGTCCCGGGACCCGGGTACGGCGGACCGTCGTAGGCGCGGACACAGCGGGTCAGCGTGCGGTCACGCTCGACCAGGTCCCCCGGGCGCCACGTCGGATCGGCGGTGACTCGCGCATCCGCGCGCTCGCCACGGATCACGGCGACATCACCGTCGATCGCGAGGACGCGGCCGCGGATTGCCGCCAGCCTGGTCACTACTTGTTGATGCGCTCGACGTACTCGTGCGTGCGCGTGTCGATCTTGACGGTATCACCGATGCGGATGAACAGCGGGACGCTGACCGTCGCACCGGTCTCGAGCGTGGCCGGCTTCTGGACGTTGCCGCTGGTGTCGCCGCGAACGCCGGGCTCCGAGGCCGTGATCTCGAGGAACACGAACGTCGGCAGCGTGACGTCGACGGGCCGCTCGTTGAAGAACACCACCGTGCACGGCAGGTTGTCCTTCATGAGGTCGTGAGCCTCGCCGATCAGGTCCGCGCTGATCGAGACCTGCTCGTAGTTGGTCTGGTCCATGAACACCAGGTCGCCGCCCTCCTTGTAGAGGAACTGCATGTCGCGGCTCTCGACATTGGCCGGCTCGAGCTTCTCGCCCGACCGGATGTTCCGCTCGACGACCGCGCCGGTCAGCAAGTTCTTGAACTTGGTGCGGGTGAACGCCGCACCCTTGCCGGGCTTCACGAACTGGAACTCGATGACGTTGTACGGGTTCCCGTCCATCAGTACCTTGAGGCCCTTGCGGATATCCGAGGTGTCGTACATGGCCCGGGACGTTTAACCCGCCGCCGTCTCGGCTGTCAAACGTACATTCCCGTCGCCAGGCTTGCCGAATCGAGGGGTGCGCGATACCCACGACGTGTGGACGCCGCGTCGCACTACCGCACGCTGATCGCGCTCGGGCGGGACGAGTTCCTGTCGGCCGCCGCGCCGGCCGCCCTCGTCCGGTTTCGCGACGACGCGGGCGGGGCGGGCGCGTTCGACCAGACCATGACGATCGACCAGGAGATCAGCGACGAGACCCTGCCCGCCGGCCAGTACTCGGTCGCGGCCCTCGCCCTCGAGCTCTACCCGCTGGCGAAGAAGCCGGGTGCCTCGTTCCCGGACCGCATCACGATCGGTCGGACCACGAACAACGACATCGCGCTCGCCGACCACTCGGTCTCGCGGCTGCATGCGTACGTCAAGCAGACCACCGCGGGCTGGGTGGTCGCTGATGCCGGCTCGAAGAACGGCAGCTGGCTCGGCGGGGCACCCCTCGAGGTGCGGCGCGAGAAGCCGTTGCAATCGCGCAACGTGCTCCGCCTCGGTGATCTCGATCTGACATTTTACAGCGCGGCGGATCTGTTCGCCGTCCTCGGAGGTGGCACGTGAGTGTCGAGAAGTGGGACCAGCGCACGCTGTGTCCAGACGGTGCATGCATCGGTGTGATCAGTGATGACGGAACTTGCAACACGTGCGGGCGCGCCGCACCCAACTGGGGCGAGGAGCGCAAGCGCGGCCTGCGCGACGAGTCCGGTCCGATCGCGACGGCGGACCTCGCCGCGATCGATCCGATCGAGCCCGCCGCACCGGCACGGATCGGCAAGCCGCCGGCGTGGCATGAGCGCCAGCTGTGCAGCGATGGCGGCTGCATCGGCCTGATCGGCGCGGATGGCACGTGCAAGGTGTGTGGCCGCGCCGCCGGCGCGCCGGTCGACTCCGACGACGATGACGACGATGACGACGATGACGACGAGGCGGACTACGAGGACGAGGACTACGAAGGCGACGACGACTCTGAAGGCGAGGACTTCGTCGACGAGGACGATCCGGTCGGGAAGGCCGAACAGGTCGAGCTCGAGGCAGCCGCCGACGAGCTCGCGGCGATGCTCCCTGCCGAGGCCGTCCCGCCGGCCACGGTCGACCGCGCGCTGTGCCCCGATGGCGGCTGCGTCGGCCTCGTCGGTGACGACGGCAGGTGCAAGGTGTGCGGCAAGGAGGCGGTGTGACCACCCGCGCGACGATCGTCGGCGCCGGTGGGCTCGGAGGTCCGATCGCGCTGGCGCTCGGCGCCGCCGGGATCGAGCTCACGATCGTCGACCACGACAGCGTCGAGCTGTCGAACCTGCACCGCCAGATCCAGTTCACCGCGATCGACCTCGGACAGCCCAAGGCGGCGCGGCTCGCCGGGCTCGTGGTGTCACGCGGCGGGACCGCGAAGGGCGTGGTCGCGCGGTGGACGGCGCACGCCGTCGACGAGCACTCCGCAGACGCCGACCTCGTGGTCGACGCGACCGACGACCCGGAGACCAAGTTCGCGGTGGCCGACTGGGCGGTCGCCAACGGGCGCCACTACGTAATCGCGGCGGCGCTGCGCTACGGCGGCAACGTGATGGCCGGTGCGCCCGGCGTTGCCTGCTACCGCTGCCTGTTCGAGGAGCCGAGCGACGCGCCGACCTGTGCCGACGCGGGCGTGCTCGGGCCGGTCGTCGGTGCGATCGGTGGGATCGCCGCGGCGATCGCACTCGGCCTCGTGCGGGGCCAGCGTGACTACGCCGGCGCCCTGCTCGCGTTCGATGACCTGCGCGAGCTCGCCGAGCCGCGCATCGTTCGCTTCGCGCCGCGTCCGGGTTGCCCGGCCTGCGCGCGTGCGCCGATCTCTCCGCTGTCGACGCCCGTGCGCGTCGCGAAAGGTACGTGATGCCGAGCATTCGAGTCCCCAGCGCGCTGCGCAGCTTTACCGGAGGCAACTCCGACATCGAGACCACCGCCACCACGGTGCGCGGTGCGCTCGCCGACCTCGAGCAGCGCCACCCTGGCATCTCGGCGCGGATCCTCGATGCAACGGGTGCGGTGAAGCCATTCATCAAGATCTTCGTCGGGCCCGAGGACATCGGTGGCCTGGCGGGCCTCGACACCAAGCTCGATGCGCGCGACGAGATCGCGATCGTTCCTGCGATCGCAGGTGGCGCCGGTGCGTGACGAGCAGGTCAGGCGGTACGCGCGCCACATTCTGTTGCCCGAGATCGGCGGGCTCGGCCAGACCGCGCTGATGGTCTCGGCCGCGCGCCTCGAGCTGCGCGAGAGCGAGCCCGATGCCGAGCTGATCGCCGCGACCTACCTCGCGGCCGGTGGCGTCGGGACCGTGGTGATCCGCGGCGCCGGCGCGGCGCAGCTGGCGACGCTCGTCGCGCACGGACCCGACACCCGGTTCGCGACCGGCGGCGACGGCAAGGAGCTCACGCTCCAGCCCAGGCCGCCGTGGTGGCCGCACGTGGAAGGTGACTCGACCGCGCTCGCGTTCTGGCGCGGCGGTGCCGCAGCGACCCGCTGGATGGCCGAGGTCGCGACGCGCTGACATGCACGTGCTCGCGATCCCGGGCTCCCTCCGTGCGGCGATCGGCGCGCAAGCGTGTGCCGAGTTCCCGGCCGAGTGCTGCGGGTATCTCGTGGGGCCGGCTGACGGCGACGCCGTCGACGCGATCGTGCCGTGCCGCAACGCCCAGCCCGACGGCGTGCATCCCACCGAGCCCGCGCGCGGCGCCGACACGGGCTTCGTGATCGCGAGCCGAGCTACTCGGGTTCGCGAAGACATTCGAGAGCACGCGTCCGGCCCGCATCGTCTATCACTCCCACACCAACGGTCGCGCCTACTTCTCGTTGGTCGATCGCGAGCTCGCGGTCGCCGGCGATCGCCCGACCTACGACGTCCAACATCTCGTCGTCGGCGTCACCGGCGATGGCCTGATCGAGGCCGCGCAGTTCGCCTGGTCGGTCGAAGCGCGTGCCTACGTCGAGGTCGCGCGGTGGAGTGATCCGTGAAGCTCGGGATCGTGCTCGCCACCCGGCACGACCTGCCGCACGCCGTGGCACTCGCCCTCGCCGCGCGGCGCGCGCGCCACGAAGTCGCGCTGTTCGCGATGGCCGACGGCTGTGCCGCGCTCGTCGCGGATCCGGCGCGGGTCGCGGAGCTGCTCGCGCATGACTGCGAGCTGTTCGCGTGCTCGAACAGCGCGGTCGGGCTCGCGTTGCCCGAGGGGGTCGAGCGTGGCAGCCAGGACGATCACGCCGCGGTCGTCGGGACCTCCGATCGCGTGGTGGCCCTCACGTGACGGTCGTCGTCGTGGCCCGTACGCGCGATCCGGAACGCCAGGCCGAGGCGCTGCGCGCGGCGCTCGGGCTGACGCTCCGCGGTGCGACGGTCGAGGTCGTGGTCGACGAGCCACTGCTCTCGCCGCTCGCCGAGCGCGCCGCCGCCACGCTGCGTGCGTTCGGCCACGTGGTCGCGAGTGATCTGCCGGCCGCGCTCGCGCGGGCCACGATCGTCGAGGTCTGGACGTGACGCTGCACCTCGTCCGTGCGGGTGCGACGCCGCTGGTGCTGGCCGAGGGCGACTGGGTGGTGTATCTCGACGATCTCGACGATCTCATCCTCGACTCCCACGGCCAGCCGCTACTCGCTCCAGGCCCGATCCACCATGACCAGCTCGTCCAGCTCGTGTTCGCCGCCGACCGCGTCATCACCTGGTGACGCGCACGTGCTCGATGTCAGCGGCGAGATCTGCCCGTTCACGTTCGTGCGCGCGAAGCTGGCGCTCGAGGCGCTGCCGATCGGCGCAACGCTGCGCGTGATCGTCGATCACGAGCCCGCGACGCGCAACCTGCCGCGCAGCGCGACCGCGTGGGGGCAACAGGTGCTCGGGGTCGAGGCGCTCGCGGCGCAGCGCTGGGCGATCGATCTGCGCAAGCTGGTCCCGTAGCGTGTGGTAAGCACAGCGTGATGGGAAAGCTCGAGGCGCTGCGCGACACCCTGACTGGCTACGGCCAGATCGTCGTCGCGTTCTCGGGTGGCGTCGACTCGGCGTTCCTGCTCAAGGTCGCGGTCGACGCGCTCGGCGATCGCTGCCACGCCGTGACCGCGGTGTCGCCGACCATGGCACGCTCCGAGGTCGAGGACGCCCGCGCGCTCGCGACCGAGCTCGGGCTCGGCGATCGGCACCACGTCGTGGAATCGCGCGAGCTCGAGGTCCCGGGCTTCGCGGACAACC
>JBBJLY010000220.1:0-14528 GCA_037720695.1 Kofleriaceae bacterium
CTGCACCTGCACGCCGCGCAACGCCTCACGCGTGAAGCTGCGCGACGAGCCTGCGCCGGTCAACGGCAAGCAGATCCTCGAGCGACTCCACCGCCACAAGCGCGACGTCCGGCTCGGCCGCAACGCCCGCGACATCAAGGTCGACGACGACCAGCTGCGATTCGCGATCTCGAACTTCTGCGACCCGTGCAACAGGTGGGTCGCCGATACCATGCGCATCGAGGAGCTCTACCCGATGGCGCGCCTCGAAGCAGCCACGTCGGCGGTCTGCCTCGGCCTCGAGCTGCGCGACGGCACCGTGGTCTATGGCGATGCCAGGCCGCAGGCGTGCCGGTGACAGGAGCCGAGCGCCAGGAAGCGATCGGTTCGCCGATCACCGTCGGCGCTGGCGCTGGCGATGTCGAGCCGAACGGGTGATTGCAGTTGTGCTCGAGCCAGCCGCGCCGCGCTAATGCCACCGTCCGGGGGCGTCTCGTGGATTCCGGACCGCGAACGAGATCGCAGATTCGTCACCGTGTTCGAGCCAACCGCAGGCACCACCTCTCAGGCAACCCATGTCATGCGTGACGCGACCGTCGTGTGGGTCTCCCGGGTTCCGGACGCGAACGGGCTCGAACTGGATCGACAACTTCGTCACTGCGAAATACGGAAGCCCAGATCCGGCACATCGGTCGCTACGCATCGCAAAAGCGAACGCAATCGATGTCCTCACACTCCAACGTCCTCGCGTCACTCCTGACTCCCGACTTCTGACTCCTGGAAATCGGTTCGGTACGTCGAGCCGAACGGTAACGCAGGCGTACCGCGCGAGATACGGGTGACTGCCAGCACCGTGCTCGAGCCAACCGCACCCTGCAGGCACCACCCTCTCAGGCAACCCATGTCATTGGAGCGTGACGCCGCCGTTCGTGTGGGCCTCTTGGGTTCCGGACGCGAACGAGCTCGGATGGGAATCTATAGACTTCATCGCACAACAGCGATCAAGGTCAGTCCTTTCGCTACGCATCGCTGCGGCGGCTGCGGCGGCTGCGGCGGCTGCGGCGGCTGCGGCGGCGGCGGCGGCGGCGACGGCGAAGGCGAAGGCGAAGGCGATGGCGATGGCGTGGCGATGGCGATGGCGAAGAAGTCGTGCACGATGTCGTTACTCCGCCGTCCTTCGTGTCATCCCAAGACTCTCGGCTTCTGACTCGAAAACAGTCGGTTCGCGACGTCGAGCCGACGGCAACGCCGAGGTGCCGAATGCGATCCGGTGACCGGCACCGTGTTCGAGCCAATCGCAGTGTGCTGAGACCATCGTCTCAGGCAACCCCCATGTCAGGGGAGCTCGACGCGTCGTCCGGGTGGGTCTCTTGGGGGCCGGGACGCGAACGAGCACGTAGCGGATAGATCTTTCGACACCGTTGGAACGGTGAGCAAACAGTTCCGGCCTATCGGGTGCTCTCGCCTCGCCTCGGCTCAGCCGGGCGCCGAATCAGAGGCAGAGGCAGAGGCAGAGGCAGGGTAGAGGCAGAGGGTCTTCAGGTGAGGACCACTCGTCCAACGTTCCCGCGGGAACGTTCGACCCCTCGCAGCCGGACCTCGCGCCCGGCCTCCCTTCTGGGTCCGCTCGAGCCGGCGCAAGCGTCCGAAGGATCGGAGCGATCGCGACCCGTTCCGGGTGCAGCACCGAGGCGATGCGGAGCATCTCGGTGGACGTGTCGCCCGCGGGGCCGTGACTCCTGACAGCGGCGAGATGAACCGTCGTGGTGCGCAGGCCGTGACCGTGACCGTCAGCACGCGCCCACGAAGCTCAGTCGTCGTCGGAGCCGTCTGTATCAGCGCGGTCGTCGGCACGCACCAGCTCGTCGATGCATCCGATGAGGTTCAACCGCTGCCCATCCCACTCGCAGGCGATCGTGCGCTCATCGATGTCGAGATGAGCATTCTGCCGGCGGATGGTTTCCCACCCACGCCCCTCCGAGCGCGCGGGGCCTGGCGCTGGATCGACGACGCGCCCGCGCGGGTCCACGAAGGTGACCTCGCTGTCGAGAAGCTCGACGCGATATCCATACTCGTGAACGAACCGATGGTGATGGCTGCAGATCAAAACGATATTTGTCAGCTTCGTCTCGCCGCCATCCGCCCAGTGCTTCACGTGATGTCCCTCGACGAACAGCCGGTTGGTGCAACCTGGGAATCGGCAGCCGCGGTCGCGCTGCAGCAGCGCGCGTTTCATCGAACCAGGAATCGAGCGCGTCTTGCGGCCGAGCGTCATCGGCGAGCCATCGAGGCCTTCCACCATCGCGACGATTCCTGCATCGCACGCGAGTCTGCGTACGACGTCCACCGAGACGGCTGTGCCATCCGCACAGCACCCGACGTCCGACAGATCGTCCACCTCAGCTGGCTGCGCTGACGTGTACGATTCGAGCACGGGTCGCGCGCGAAGGCGCTCGGCAAAGATGGTCACCACCAGCTCGGTTGGAGCTCGCGCGGGTCGCGTGCCCCGAAGGATCTCCTGCGCCATCTCGACCAAGGCATCAGCTCGATTGAAGCGCTGCTCCTTCACGGTGGCATCGTGGCGCCGGGCTGGCGGGTGCGCGAACGCATGTCCAGAGATTCCCGCGGGAACGTGTCGCTCCGAGATCCTGACGTCGCGACCAGCGAGGTCGTCGTCGCTATCGTCGTGATGATCCTCGCCCGAGCGCTGCTCGCCGGCGATTCCCGCGGGAACGGCCGCGCCCGCGTGGTCGGAGCTCGCACCTCGGTGTCCTTCCTTCAAGATACGCTCGAGCGCGGCCCATACCATCGCGGCCTCCTCCGGGTGCAGCACCGCGGCGATGCGCACCATCCCATCGGAGGTGTCGCTGCGGGCGACATGCCGGCGGTCCTTGTCGTCGTCGGGGTTGGCCTCCTTGCCGTGACGCTGGACCATGGCGTACTTGCGACAGATGGTCTCCAGCTGCGGCCGGTGGTCAGCAGCGCTTCTTCGAGCAGGATGACCTCGTTGGCTGTGGTCGCGACGCGGGTCATCGCGCGGACCTTGGAGTACGAGACCTCGCCCCGCCGGAGCGCATCGTCGATATGTGGGAGGTCGCCGAGGCTGTTGGCGACCCGGACATGCTCGCGCGCCGTGCCGAGTCCCCAGCCCACGCGCCAGGACAGCCAGTGCGCGCAGCTCTGTGCACCTTGCTGGACCCATCCGCCGGCCTGATCGAACTCGCGCAGGTCCTTCAGCAACAGGTGCATCGCGGCCTCGATGTGCGCCACGTGTACCGCGATCCGCTCGCCCAGTGCCTCAGTGTCCACTTTCATGACTGATATATACAATGTCGATCTGACATCGAACGTGCAAGATACATTCGGGTCGCTGGCGTCGCTGCAAGCCATCCCTTCGGCGAGGATGGCGAGTTTGACGCAAGGGGCCCGCACTCTCCCACTCGACACGTGGAAGCCAATGATTGCCTTTCATCACCGCTGCTATCTTCGGCCCATGTCTCCGCGACACGGTGGCGAGCTCGCTACGCCGGATACATCCCGAACGCGCGCAGCTTCCGCTTCAACGTATTGCGCTCGATCCCGAGCGCACGCGCGGTTTGCAACAGGTTGCCTCCGTGGGCCTTGATCGCCGCGGCGATCGCCTGTTGCTCGGCCTCGACGACCGCCGCAGCGAGCGTGGTGGTTGGACGCGTCACCGGCGTGCGTCGCGGGGCCTTCGCGCCGCCGCGGATCTCCGGTGCGAGGTCGGAAGGGGCGACGGCGTCATCGCAGAACACGGCCCACCGGTGGACCTCGCTGCGGAGCTCGCGGACGTTGCCGGGCCACGGATAGGCGACGAGCAGGCGCAAGGCCTCCGGCGTGACGGTGAGGGCGCGCGCCCGCCGGCCGAGCGTTGCCTCGGACAGGAAGGCCGTGATCATCGCCGGGAGGTCGGCGATGCGGTCGCGAAGCGGGGGCACGACGAGCGTCGCACCGCGCAAGCGGTAGTAGAGGTCCTCGCGGAACTTGCCGTCGCGCACCATCTGCTCGAGGTCGCGGTGGGTTGCCGCGATGATGCGGACGTCGACCTTGACGGGCTGCTCGCCACCGACGCGGCGGACCGTACGCTCCTGCAGCACGCGGAGCAGCATCGCCTGGACCTTTGCGGGCAGCTCGCCGATCTCGTCGAGGAAGATCGTGCCACCGGACGCCTGTTCGAACAGGCCGCGATGGCGCGCGGTGGCACCGGTGAAGGCCGCGGCCTCGTGACCGAACAGCTCGCTCGCGAGCACGCTCTCGGCCAGGGCGCTGCAGTTCTCCGCGACGAACGGACCCGCGGCGCGCGGACTGCCGTCGTGGATGGCGCGCGCGACCAGCTCCTTGCCCGAGCCCGTCTCGCCGAGCACGAGGGCGGGCAGCTCGCTCGCGGCGACGCGAACGAGGCGCGCGAGGAGGTCTCGCATCGGCTCGCTGCCGGCGATCAGCTTCGAGCCGCGCGCGCGGACCTCGGCACGCAAGCGGGACACCTCCTCTCGCAGCACCCGGATCTCGGGGAATCCCTCGATGTCGAGGGTCACCTCTCGGATCGCCTTGGGATGCGGGCGCGGCACGAACATCGCGGGGATGACCTGCAGCATGCGCGCACGCAGCATCGCGGCCTGGACCAGGATGACCCACAGTGTCTGGGCCTGCGGGGTGCCCGCGGAGAGCAGGATGTCGAGCCTGGCCGGCACGCGCTCGAGCTCGCTCACGAGCGGGACGAGCGCCTCGAACAGCGCGGCATGGTCGGACGGATCTTCGAGCTCGACCACGCGAAGCTCGACCTGCGGGACGCGCGCGCGGAGCTCGTCGACCAGCGCGGTTGCAGGTCCGAGGCCGGCGGGCACGGTCAGCACCAGCGCTCGCTGGTAGCTATCGCGCGTCTCGTCGAGCAGCCGCGCGATCGGACCGCGGTCGCCCGCCACCGGTCGCCCGGGCCCACCGACCCCGCGATCCGACCATGTGACCAGCATCCGCTTCACCGGTTCACTATAGACCAGAGATGATTCAGCAGAAACCACCCGTTGCTGGTTCATCGCGGATCACCGGGCGCAATCCCACCCACTTACGTGCTGGCACGTCGCTCGCTCCAGGGCTCGACATGTTCGATCTCCAGATCAGCTCCGGCCACGGACCCGACGAGGCGCGACGGTTTGCCCATCAGCTCGCGCGGCGCCTCGAGGCACTCGCGATCGAACGCGGCCTCGACGTTCGCGAGGTGGTCAGCCACCAGCGCTCGGTCGTGCTGCGCTGTTGCGGCGACGCGATGGCGATGGCCGCGGGCTCGGTACGCATATGCTCGTGCATCGCAGCCCGGCGCGCCGTCGGGCCTCGCGCAAGCGGTGGTTCGCCGCGATCACGCTGCACGACGCGCACGTCGACGACGGCGAGGCGATCGCGATTCCGCGCGCGGAGCTCGTCATCACCGCGTGCCGCGCTGGAGGCCCCGGTGGCCAGCACGTCAACAAGGTCTCGTCGGCGGTTCGCGTGCAGCACGTGCCGTCCGGCATCTCGATTCGCTGCACGAGCTCGCGCTCGCAGAAGGCGAACCTCGACCACGCACTGCGCCGGCTCGCCGGCGTGCTGCGCGACCGCGCCGAGGCGACTCGCGCGGGCGCCGTGCGCGGGCGTCACGCCGCCCATCATCAGCTCGAGCGTGGCCGTCCCATGCGCAGCTATCAGCTCGAGGACGACGTCCTCGTCGAACGGAACCCACCATGACCGACGCCCTGAAAGTTCATCTCCGCGTGTTCGAGATCCACCGCACCACGCTGCGGGTCGTCACGCTGCGACCGCAGACCGGCGTGCGCTTCAGCACGAACTACTATCACGACACCTGGCACATCCTCGCTGGCCCCGACGGCGCGGCGCTGCTCGGTCGCCTGCTGTGGGGCCTCGCGTTTCAGAACCAGCCGGGGACGTGCGTGCTGATCGATCAGGCACACCTGGTGCCGACGCCGTTCGAGGGCGACCCGCCGGATCCGATCCTGCTCGTGCCCGCGGGGCTGACGCGGATCGACCTCGACGTGCTGCGCGCGCTGAAGCTGCGTCTGCGGCGCTCGCCGGGCAACCCGACCACGATCCGCTGGCACACGTTCGGGATGGCCGCGGCGCAGGCGGCCGATGTCGATCATCGCCGACGCTGGCGGCCCGACGAGCTGCTCGGAGCCCGCGAGCGGATGAGCCGGCGCGCGGGCTTCATCTGCTTCACCGCGCCTGCCGAGCTGCTGCGGCAGAACGCGCTCGCGATGGCGTGCATGGTTCGCCCGGGCTACCTCCCGCTGGCGACCCGCGACGCGCCTGGCACGTATCACTACGACGGCGAGCTCCAGCTGGTCGACGAGTTCTACAACAGCGCGGTGGCCGCTCGGATCGCGCGTCACGAGATTCTCGGAGAGGACCGTCCGATCGCGGACGACGCGGAGCGAGAGCGGATCTTCGACCGCAAGGAGCAGGTCGAGCGCAAGGCGCGCGCTAGGTCGGAGTGAATCCGCGGCAATGGACGACCGGCTGCGGTGGGTACTTCGGGAGCGTCGGCTCCTTGCACATGAGGAACACCGAGCCCTTCCCGCTGGTCACCGTCCGCAGGTGCTGGCAGGCGTGACAGATGCTCGCGCGGAACGGCACCTCGACCATCCACGATCTATAGGACACTCGGGACGTGCTGCTCAACCTGGATGCAGGCGAACGCGACGACGAGTCTCCCGCGCTGTGGCAGGAGTTCGACCTGCTGGCGATCGCGTGCGGTGGCCACGCCGGCACTGCGGCGACCATGTCCCGCGTGATCACGTGGTGCATGCAGCACGACCGACGGATCGCCGCGCATCCGTCGTATCCCGACCGCGAGGGGTTTGGCAGGAGGTCGATCGCGATCGCACCCGAGGCACTCGCGGCCAGCCTGCACGGACAGTTCGCGGCGCTGGTCGAGATCGCGCAGCATCACGGCGGGGCGATCGAATGGATCAAGCCGCATGGCGCGCTCTATCACGACGCGAACCGCGATCCGGTGATCGCGCGCGGGCTGCTGCGGATCGCGATCGAGGTGCTGGGTCCGGTCGGCGTGATCGGCCCGCCCACCGGGGGCCTGCGGGACGTCGCGGAGTCGTTCGAGCTGCCGTACGCGCGCGAAGGGTTCGCTGATCGGCGGCTCGCTGGGGATGACACGCTCGTGCCGCGCGGAGAGACCGGTGCGGTGATCGACGATCCGGCAACGGCCGCCGCGCAGGCCCGCGAGCTCGCGACCCGGGTCGACACGATCTGCATCCACGCCGATTCTCCGAATGCACTCGCGATCGCGCGCGCGGTCCGGGCGGCAGTGCGATGACGCCGCTCGGTGATCGCGCGGTGCGTTTCGCACGCCCAGCGGGGGCGTCGCCGCGCGCGCTCGTCGAGGCGATCCGCGCGTGGCCCGGTGTGATCGACGTCGTGGTCGCGCACGCGGACATCGCGGCCTACTTCGATCGGGATCCCGTCGTGCTGCCGGGGCAGCTCGCTGCCCTCGATACCCTTCCGGCCGAGCCCGACGCCGGCCGGTTGATCGAGCTGCCGGCGATCTACGCCGGTCAGGACATCGACGCGGTGGCGCGCGCGGTCGAGCGCGCGCCCGACGAGGTGTGCCGGCTGCATGCGGCGATCACGTATCGCGTCGAGACGGTCGGGTTCGCGCCTGGCTTCGCGTACCTCACCGGCTTGCCCGCTGCGCTCACGTTACCGCGGCGGGCGACCCCTCGACCGCGTGTGCCCGCCGGGTCGCTCGCGATCGCGGCGGGCTACACCGCGGTGTATCCGTTCGACTCGCCGGGTGGCTGGCACCTGATCGGTCGCGTCACGGTGCCGATGTTCGGCGCCGACGGTGCGCGGCTCCAGCTCGCCGATCGCGTGCGCTTCGTGCCATGACCCTGGTCGCCGTACGCGTCGTGGGGCTCGTCACCGTGCAGGATCTCGGGCGCCCCGGCCGGATGCACGAGGCGTTGCCTGCCGCGGGTGCGCTGGTACCGGAGTTGCTGATCGCGGCGAATCGCGCGGCACACAATCCCGACGGCGCGCCGGCGCTCGAGGTGCTCGGTCAGCTGGTCGTGCGTGCCGCGCGAGAGCTGGAGATCGCGGTCGATCTCGCGCCCGCATCGCTCCGCGCCGGCGAGGAGCGCAGGATCGTCAGCGAGCCGCGACGGGTCACGTACCTCGCCGTGCGCGGCGGCATCGCGGTCCCACGCGTGCTCGGCGGGCGTGCCACCCAGCTCTCGGCCGGGATCGGTTCGGCGCTGCGATCGGGCGATCCGATCGCGATCGCGGATGCAGCCGCGCTTGCGGTCCCCGCGGCGCGCCTCGAGCTCGACGTCGACGCCGCGATCCGGATCGTTCCCGGGCCCGATCTCGACGCGTTTCCGCCCGACGCGCTCGCGCGCCTGATCGCCGGGCCGTACCGGATCTCGCCACGCAGCGATCGGGTGGGGACCCGGCTCGACGGTCGCCCGATCCCCCGCCTGGCGCGCGTAGAGACCTCACGGCCGATGGTCGCGGGGGCGATCGAGGTCCCTGCCGACGGCATGCCGATCGTCCTTGGACCCGAGCACCCGACCACCGGCGGCTATCCGATCCTCGCGGTCGTCGTGCGCGCCGATCTCGGGCGATGCCACGCGATCCGGATCGGCGGCCTGCTGCGGCTCGCGCTGCGCGCCTGATCGGCTACTCTCGCCAGCTGCATGCGCGAGCTCACCACCACGCTCGAGCTCAAGGCCCACAAGGGCAAGCTCGCCGATCGTCTGTTGCTGGAGGGCCTGCGCCCGACCCGGGCGGCGCACGACGCGGGCGTGCCGTTCGATCACGTGCTGTTTGCCCCCGAGCTGTTCGTGGACGGCTGCCAACCCTTGCTGGACTCGCTGAAGGCCGCCGGCGTTGCCTGCCATCACATCGAGCGCAAGGAGTTCTCGAAGATCTCTTACAAGGCGGAGGGCATCGCGTGCGTGGTGCGGTTTGCCGGCTCGACGCTCGACGACGTGCTGCGTTCGCCGCGTGTGGTCGTGCTCGATGCGCTCAGCGATCCGGGCAACATCGGGGCGGTCGTGCGGAGCGCCAATGCGTGGCGCGCGTCGGTCGCCGTCGTCGATACCGGCGACAAGCTGTATCACCCGAAGTCGCTGCGCGCCGGGATGGGTGCGCTGTTCCACACGGCGACCTGCCCCACCGATCGCGCCACCATCACGAAGCGACTCGCCGGCAAATCGATCATCGCGCTGGTGCCGGATGGTGATCCGCTGGATCGGGTGCCGTTCGATGCCGAGCTCGCACTCGTGATCGGCAACGAGCGCCGCGGCGTGCATCCCGACTGGCTCGCGGTCGCAACCGCGCGCGTGGCGATCCCGATGACCGGCATGGTGGATTCTCTCAACGCGGCGACCGCGGCCGCGATCCTGCTGTGGGAGGCGTTCCGCCGCGAGCGGTGATGCCATTTCGGCACGCGCAGCTGCGTGCCAGCGCGCAACCATTCGAACTCTCGCACCACCCATGGGCACGTCGACTGCACCGTCTCGCCCGATGCGCTGGGCGCAGTACGTCGTCGTCGCCATGCTGGCACTGCTGCCGGCGGGTGGCGTGCGCGCGCCGAACGAGCCGACGCGTGGGCCCGTCGCCCACACCGACACGGTCGCGACCGAGACCGCCCCTGCGGCAGGCTCGCAGCCTGCACAGCCGATCGCGGGCTGGATCGTCGACGGTGCGGGCCTGCCGATCGCGGGTGTCCGCGTGGCACTACGCGGGGCGACGGTCACGGCGACCAGCGAGCCCGATGGTGCGTTCCGGATCGCGGCACCCGCCGGCAAGCGCGTGCTGCTGCTCGACGCGCCGCACGTGTTTCCTGCGGAGCTCGCGTGGCGAGAGGGCCAGCCGGCGCCCCGCATCATGCTCGCGCGGCGGGCGCGGCTCGAGGCGCGCGTGCTCGCGAACGGGCAGCCGGTCGCGAACGCGGAGGTCCGGATCACCGACGGTAGCCGTCCAACGCTCGCCGTCGCCACGAGTGATGGGAACGGTGTCGTGCGATTCGCCGATCTGATCCCCGGCCCGTACGAGCTTTGGGCGCGCCAGGGCACGACGGTCTCGCCGCTGGTCCGGATCTCCGAGATCGACGCGACGCGGGTCGAGCTCGCGCTCGCACCCGCGGGCAGCATACGCGGCAAGGTGCTCGTCGACGGACCGCTGCCACGCGGAGTCACGGTGTGGGTCGAGCCGCTCGACCTCGATCACGCGGTGCGCACGGCGGCGCTCGACGACCAGGGCCGGTTCACGATCGATGGCGGGCCAACCGGCCGGTGGCGAGTCGAGGCGGCCGCGCCGGGCTTCGTCCCGAGCTCGGAGGTGATCGCGACCCGCGGCCCACGCGATGAGATCGCCGTCCGCTTGCACCGCGCTGGCGTCGTGACAGGCACGGTCGTCGATCTCGGAGGCGGACCGGTCGCCGGCGCGATCGTCCTGCGCGCGAATGGTGCCGGCGCGCAGCCGGTCGAGGAACGCCGCCGGGTCGTCGCGAATGCGCGGCTGCGCTGGGTCCATCCGCTCGCCGGTCAGCGCACGCTACCTGCGTTCGACAGCTCGCGGTTTGGCTCGTCGCGTCCCGGCGCGCGCCCGGCCGAGTGCGGTGGCGGCCACTGCGGGCTCGACCTCGGCGCGAAGAAGGGCACGATCATCCACGCCGCCGCGGACGGCGAGATCGCGCTCGCATTCACCGAGATCCGCGGCGAGGCCGGCCGCTACGTCGCGATCGATCACGGCGACGGCGTGCGCACGTTCTACATGCACATGGACGAGCTGCGCAGCGGGCTCGAGATCGGCCAGCGGATCCGCGCGGGAGATCCGATCGGCACCGTCGGCTCGACCGGGTTCAGCAGCGCGCCGCACCTGCACTTCGCGATCACGCAGGAGCAAGCGGGCCGGACCTGGTACATGGACCCCGAGCCGATCATCCGCCATGCGGTGGTGTTGCCCGCGCCGCGCGCGCTCGATCGTGCGGAGGCGAGCGACGCGGTGCTGGCGACGCTGCGCTGGAGCGAGGTTGGCCGCGCACTCACCGCAGCCGCGCCGCAGCAGCTCGCGACCGATGCCAGGGGCCGATTCCGCGTCGAGGGCGTGGTGCCCGGCTCGTACGTCGCGGTCGCATTTGCGCCGCGGCTCGCCCCGGGGACCAGCGGTGCGTTCTCGGTGCAGACCGCCACGGAGACCCCCGACGTGCTCGTCACGCTACGACCGGGCACGCTCGTGCACGGCCGCGTGCTCGGACGCGACGGCGCGATCGCCGGCGCCACGATCGTCGCCGGCGGTGGCACGGGGGAGAGCGTGCACAAATTGTCGAACGCGTACACCAACGCCGCGGGCGAGTTCACGCTGCACTCGCTGACCGGACGGATCATGCTGTCGGTCACCGCGCCCGGCTACGGCACGATCGAGCGCGTGGTCACGCTCGACGACCGCGCGCGCCACGCCGAGGACTTCGTGCTGACGATCGAGAACGCCCAGCTCCGCGGTCAGGTCCTCGCGCCGGATGGTGGCACCGCCGGTTTGGTCTCGATCCGGATCGTCGATGGGCCGCCGCGGCGCCGCGCGACCACCGACGCCATGGGTCGATTCTCGATCGATCGCGTCGCCGGCGGCGCGTACACGATCGAGCTCGCGGCAGCCGACTTCCCGGTCAAGCGGGTGCAGCTACAGAGCGATCGGTTCCAGGAGATCCGGCTCGAGCCAGGTGGTGGCGTGCGGATCGCGCTCCGCGACACGCACTCGTCCGCCGCGCTCCCCGGGCTGCGCATCGAGGCGACGGGACCCGACCGCCAGGTCGTCAAGCGCGTGACCGATGCGCGCGGCGTCGCCGAGCTTCGCGGGCTCGCCGCCGGAGACTGGTCGCTGCTCGTTCGCGCGACTGGCTACGCGACGGTCGTGCGCGCGATCGCGATCCGCGCCGAGCGCGTGCCGCAAGATCTCAGGATCGACCTCGCGCGCGGGGCGATCCTCGGCGGGGTCGTGCGTGATCGGTACGGCCGCCGCGTTCCTGGTGCGCGGGTCTCGATCGGGACGCTGTCGACGCAGAGCGACGCCGACGGCAACTTCCGGTTCGACGATGCGCCCACCGGTCCACAGCAGCTCGAGGTCGAACACGGACAGACGCGCGCCGGAATCTCGCTCCAGCTGCGGCCCGGCGAGACCCGACTCTCGCTGTCGATCGAGCTGACCGAATAGCCAGCTTGACTCGCGGCGGTCGGAAGTCTTGACTGTGCGGCGACATGGCCTCGCTGTCCGAGCGCAAGCTCGTGTTCCTGATCGGCGCGGTCCAGTTCGTCAACGTGCTGGACTTCATGATGGTGATGCCGCTCGGGCCTGACTTCGCCCGCGAGCTCGGCATCCCGAGCTCCGAGCTCGGCCTGATCGGTGGCAGCTACACGGCCGCGGCCGCCGTGATCGGGATCGTGGGCGCGTTCTTCCTCGATCGCTTCGATCGCCGCAAGGCGCTGGCCGTGGCGCTTGCCGGGCTCGTGCTCGGCACGCTGGCCGGCGGGTTCGCGACCGGGTTGCCGAGCTTGCTCGCCGCGCGCGTGCTGGCCGGTTCGTTCGGCGGTCCGGCGACGGCGCTGTCGCTCGCGATCATCACCGATGCCGTGGCCCCGGAGCGTCGCGGCCGCGCGATGGGTGCAGTGATGGCGTCGTTCTCCGTCGCGTCGGTGCTCGGCGTCCCGGCAGGGCTGGAGCTCGCGCGGGCCGGTGGCTGGCGTGCGCCGTTCTTCGCGGTCGCAGGGCTCGGCGCCGTGATCGCGATCATCGCGATGGTGATCCTGCCGCCGCAGACCGGCCACCGTGCGCACCGCAAGTCGCAGACGTCGTGTCGCGCGCTACTGAGTCGACCGATCGTGCTGCTGTCGCTGGCCGCGACCGCGACCGCGGTGATCGCCAACTTCGCGCTGATCCCGAACCTGTCGGCGTATCTGCAGTTCAATCGGCACTATCCGCGCGACCAGCTCGGCATCCTGTACCTGGTCGGGGGTGCGCTCAGCTTCGGGACGATGCGGCTCGCCGGCTGGCTCACGGATCGCTACAGCCCGGTCAGCGTCGCGACCGGTGGCTCGTTCGCGTTCATCGTCGTGCTGCTGGTCGGGTTCATCTATCCAGTGCTGTGGCTCCCCGTGCTGGTCGTGTTCGTCGGGTTCATGATCACGGGCAGCTTCCGGTTCGTGCCTCTGCAGGCGCTGTCGTCGCGCGCGCCGGCGCCGGCGGAGCGTGCGCGCTTCATGTCCGCACAGTCGGCGGTCCAGCACATCGCGTCCGCCGCAGGCGCGCTGCTGGGTGCCGAGCTGCTGACCGAGAATTCCGACGGTGCGCTCGTCGGCATGGAGGCGTTGAGCTGGTTCGCGGTGGCGATGGCGACAGCGCTCCCGTTCCTGATCGCAGCGATCCATCGCCGGTTGCCGCGCCCGGCGTAGACTCCGGCGCATGATCGCGCACCGTATCTGCCCGTTCTGCGAAGCATGCTGCGGACTCGAGCTGACGCTCGAAGGTGATCAGCTGGTCTCGATCCGCGGCCATGCGGACGACGTGCTGTCGGCCGGCTTCATCTGCCCCAAGGGCGCGGCGCTTCGCGATCTGCAGGCCGATCCAGATCGGCTGCGCGTGCCGCTGATCAGGCGCGACGGCCGCCACGTCGCGGTCACGTGGGACGAGGCGTTCGCCGAGATCGAGCGCCGGCTGCCGCCGATCCTCGCGCGGCATCGCGACGCCGTCGCACTGTCGATCGGGAACCCGGCCGCGCACAAGTTCGGGCTGCTGCTCTACACGTCGCGGCTGGCGCGCGCGCTCGGCACCCAGAACATCTTCTCCGCGTCGACGCTCGACCAGATGCCGAAGCAGCTGTCCTGCGGCCTGCTGTTCGGCCACTGGTTGTCGGTCCCGGTGCCCGACCTCGCACGCACCCAGCTGCTAGTCGTGCTCGGCGCGAATCCCATGGTGTCGAACGGCAGCATGTGGACGGTGCCCGACTTCCGCGGCAAGGCCCGGGCGATGCAGGCGCGCGGCGGCCGGCTGGTCGTGATCGATCCGCGTCGCACCGAGACCGCGGCGGTCGCCGATCAACATCTGTTCATCCGGCCTGGCGGTGACGTGTTCCTGCTGCTCGGGATCGTGCACACCTTGTTCGCCGAGTCACTCGTGCGGCTGGGCCGGATCGAGCCGCACGTTGCCGGCGTCGACACGCTGCGTACCGCGGTCGCCGACTTCACGCCCGAGGCCGTGGCCGCGCGGTGCGGGATCGACGCCCCCGCGATCCGCGAGCTAGCGCGGTCCCTCGCGACCACCGAGCGCGCGGCACTCTACGGCCGGATCGGCACCTGCACGCAGGAGTACGGCACGCTCGCGAGCTGGCTGGTCGACGCCGTCAACATCCTTACCGGTCACCTCGACGAGCCCGGCGGCGCGATGTTCGCAAAGGCGCCGGCGTTCGCGGCGAACACGCTCGGCACGCCGGGTCGTGGCAAGGGCGTCACGATCGGTCGGCGCGTGTC
>JBBJLY010000046.1:0-40901 GCA_037720695.1 Kofleriaceae bacterium
GCGGGCATCGACGGCGCGCCGCAGGTCGTGCACCTCGCGCCACATCCGCCGGCGTTCGAGTGCGTTGCGCGCCGCCACCACGACGCGGTTGCGATCGAGCGGCTTCTCCATGAAGTCGAACGCGCCGAGTCGGGTCGCGGCGACCGCGTCCTCGATCGTGGCGTGACCGGAGATCATGACCACCGGGATATCGGACGTCCGCGACGACATGCCGTCCTCGCCACGGCTCTTGAGCGTGCGCAGGAGATCGAGCCCGTTGTCGTCCCCGAGCTTGACGTCGAGCATGATCAGGTCGACGGCGTCGCGTCCGAGCACGGTCTCGGCCTCCGCGATCGAGCCTGCCTCGTGGACCAGGTGGCCTTCTCCTTCGAGCACCATCCGCAGCGTGCGGCGGATGTTCTTCTCGTCGTCGACGATCAGGATGGGCTCGGCCGATCCGGCTGCGGCTTCGTCGGTCATGACTTCGCTTTCTTCTCGGGCTCGTCGGGCTCGCCCGCGCTCTCGGCTGCGGCGTGCAGGTCGTCGCCATCGGCGTCGACCTCGGCATCGGTCACGGCATCCTCGCGCTCGAACTTCTCGCGGCGCTGACGATTCCAGTAGAACAGGATCGCGAGGATCACGATCCCACCGCCGATGTAGATCGGGCGGCGGTCGGTCTCGCGGTCCTGGGGAATCGTCATCGGCGGCAGCGTGGTGCGCGGGCCGCTGGCATCGAGGCGCGGCGCATCGGACGACCGCGCCGAACCGTGCGCGGCCGCCGCGGCGATCGCCGCGGGATCGACGCCCGCCAGGACGTCGACGATCGCGATCTCGACGCGCGCCGTGACCGGGAGATCCGGATCGAGGGAGGCGAGCGCACCCTTGCAGGCGGTGACGATCGCGGGGGCGGCATCGCCTGGCATCACGCACTCGCCGAGCACCGCGACGAGGCGCTGCGCATCGCCCGCGATCACGATGCGGCTGGTCGTCACGATGCCGGTGCCCGGATCGCCCCACGTGACCTCGCCTTCGATCAGCTTGGTCGCCGGGTCGACGCGCTGGGTCGACACGTCCGGTGCCGCGCCGGCGCGCCGCATCGAGCCGCGGACCTCGGCCAGCTCGGCGGTCGCCGCGACGTCGCGCGCGATCACCGGGATGTTGCCCTCGAGGCGCGTGACATAGAGTGCGGCGCGATGCGGATCCGGCGCCCGGAACGCCTTTGCCGTGACGAGCGCGCGCGTGTCGCCGAAGTGCGGCAGCGCCGCGACCTGGAGTGCGAGCGCGTCGGCGCGCGGGGCATCCACCACCCAGCCACCCGGCGGCTTGACCGACTCCGCGTGCACGACGAGCGTCCCCCCGCGGACCACGCCAAGCACGCGCCTGCGGCTCACTTGATCCCTCCGAGCACGCCATCACAAGCGAGCGCGCATGCCTGCGGCTCGCGCTGGTTGGCGAAGCACGCGACCGCCGAGATCGTCCCGCTGCCGAGGAGTGCGCGCATCCGTCCGCGGTACGGCGGGCGATCGAACGCAAACGAGAGCACGCCTGGGCCGGGCGGCGACACGACGTCACGCACGGCGATCGTGGGCTCGGTCTTGATCCCATCGAGGATCTGCTGCGCGAGCGCGGCAGGTGCCCCGGCGCCGGTGAGCTGGAGTCGCACGGCATAGCAACCCATCGCGCGCTCGCCCCAGGCATCGACGGTGGCGCTCCGGACCGTCTTGCTCGCGGTCGCGGTGCGCACGGCCTCGGCGATCGCGGGCAGCTTCTCCCAGCCCTTGGGCACGGTAAGACCAGGCGGTTCCGCGCCGGCCTGGCCGCAACCGACCAGCGCCGCGACGAGGATCAGCCGAACGTTCGCCATACTCGCTGCCCGTCCTCGACCCCGAGCCGCTTGCGCGCATCGTCGGTGATCCCGAGCGCACCATCCTCCATCGGGATCACGCGCGTGCCGATCGCGCGAAACCGTGGCTTCTGGCCGGGAAGCTCGACCGCGAGCATCGCCCACGGCCGCTCGGGATCGGCGTGTTCGACGGCGCGGACCTGGACCTCGGCCGCATTCTTGACGATCGAGACGTCATCCGTGCGTGCGCAGAAGTGCGGCCCGCCGTCGAACGGATCGATCTGGCCGGCGTAGTCGAACCCGATCCGCCGCAGCATCGCCTCGACACCCTTGGTCTCCGGCCCGACCTGGCCGATCAGTGCGCGCACGTCGTCCGGCAACAGCTCGGTGTGGATCGGGTCGTCGGGGAACAAGGCGTGGATGAACTCCTTGTTGTCCTTCGAGATCAGGTCCGCTTCCTGATACGTGAGCCCGGTGAACTTGCGCCCCAGGGCCTCCCACAGCTTGCTCGCGCCATCGGCCTCGAGCGGCGGCAACAGCTCCGACAGCACGCTGTCGCGGAACAGCTCGCGATGCATGCGGATGAACACGAACCGCACGTACGACAGCGCCTTGCCGAGGGCCTCGGTGTTGCGCCGATACTCGGGCAACAGGATCAGGCCGCCGATCTCCGTCGGGCCCGCGTAGTTGTAGCCGATGCGCAGCGTCTGATGGATCTTGTGGACGTCGAGCGTCACCGAGTAGCGCTCGTCGTTCTCGACCCGGAAGAAGATGTGCGGCGCGCGTTTGGTCCCGTGCTGCGCGTAGATGATCGAGGTGCCGATGATCCGCTTCTTCGCGAGGTCCTCGAGCACGAACAGGAACTCGCGCTCGGTGGGCTCGACCTCGGCCGCGAACGACTTCTCCGAGCGCTCGAGGATCGCCTCGATGTAGACGCGATTCGCCGGCAGGTTCACGGTGTCGAGGTGCTCGGCCACGGCCAGCACCTGGTCGACATCCTCTCGATACGATTGACGAATCCGAAACACGACGGAGCGCGACCCTACCACGCCGCGAGAGCTCAGGGCAGGACCTGGACGATCGCCTTGGGAAGCTCGCGGATTCCTGCGGTTGCCTCGCCGAACCACGCGACCAGCTTCGGCGGCAGGCGTTCGACCGCCAGCATCGGCGCCGGCAAGATCCGGATCTTGCGCTTCTTCGACTTCTGCCGCTTCGCGTTCTCGGCATCGATCCAGTCGAGGATCTGCGGCAGCGCCTTGACGGTCACCGGCTTGATGTCGTGCAGCAACAGGACGGCCCGGCCGCCGGCGCGGGACAGCTCGCTGGTCACGTACTTCACGGTCTTCGCGACGTCACCGTGACGCCACTCCTGTGGATCGAGGTCCCAATGAAAGTGCTCGATCTTGCGCTCGGCGAGCATCGCATCCAGCCGATCACACCGGACCCCGTAGGGGGCGCGGAACCAGATCACCTCGATCCCGGCCGCCGCCTCGATCGTCTGCTTCCCGCGATCGATCTCGCGGATCGCCGTCTCCTCCTTGACCCGGCACAGATCCGCGTGCGTCTGGGTGTGGTTCGCGATCACGTGACCCTCGCGCAGGATCCGCTGGACGATCGCCTGTGCCTTCTTGTTGTCCTCGATCATCTCGCCGACCAGGAAGAACACGGCCTTGATGTGATGCGCCGCGAGGATGTCGAGGATCTTCGGCGTGTACGTCGGGTTGGGGCCGTCGTCGAACGTGAACAGCACCTCGATCTCACCCGTCGGAGAGATGCCGGCGGCGGGCACCGGCCATGCCTTCGCGTCGGCAGCGCGCACGCTCGCCGCGATCAGACAGAACGTGACGAGCCCGCGCATGGTCACCACGAACATCTAACACGCGTCGCGGCAAAGCGATTCTTTCTACCGATCCGGCGTTACGATGCCGCATGGCCGACCAGCTCCACACCCGCGAGCCATTGCGCGTCCCGCTCGCGAATCAGCCCACGCGCGGCCACTGGTTGCGCTACGGCGCGGGCGTCAAGATCTGGCTCAAGCGCGACGACCAGACCGGCAGCGAGCTGACGGGCAACAAGGTCCGCAAGCTCGAGTACCTGATGGCCGAGGCGCTCGCCGCGAACGCGACCCACGTCATCACCTGTGGCGGCGAGCAGTCGAATCACGCCCGCGCCACCGCGCTCGCGGCAGCCCAGCTCGGCATCAAGAGCGTCCTCGTCCTGCGCACCGACGACCCGAACCAGCCGCCGGCCGCGACTGGCAACATCCTGCTCGATCGCCTGGTAGGCGCGGAGCTGGTCTGGATCTCGCGCGCCGCGTGGCGCGATCGCGAACGGCTGCTGACCGAGCAGGCCGCGCGAATCACCGCGGCGGGCGGCACGCCGTACATCGTCCCCGAGGGCGGCTCGAACGCGCTCGGCAGCTGGGGCTACATCCGCGCGATGCGCGAGCTCGCCGACGATCTCTCGGGCATCGCCTCGCCGGAGAAGCCGGTGACCATCGTCTATGCCTGCGGTTCGGGCGGGACGGGCGCGGGCCTCATCATGGGTGCCAAGCTGTTCGGGCTGGCGAGTCAGGGCATCCGGATCGCCGGCGTCAACGTGTGCGACGACCGGCCGTACTTTGTCGCCGCGATCTCGCGGATCTGCGCCGAAGCCGAGGCGCGCTGGCAGATCGGCGCGAACGTGACCGAGGCCGACATCGACCTGGTCGACGGCCACGTCGGCGCCGGTTACGCGAAGAGCCGCCCCGAGGAGCTGGCGACGATCCGCGACGTCTGCCGCAGCGACGGGGTCGTGCTCGACCCGGTGTACACGGGCAAGGCGTTCCACGGCGTCGTCACCGAGCTCCGCAAGGATCCAGCCCGGTTCGGCAGCGCGGTGGCGTTCCTCCACACCGGCGGCATGTTCGGCCTGTTCGCGAACCCGGCGTCGATCGCGTCCGTGCTCTAACCGCACTGCCGGTCGGATAGCGGCACTGGGGAAACGGCAACAGCATCAGCAGCGGCAGCGGCATCAGGATCAGCAGCGGCATCAGGCAACAGCAACAGCAGCGGCAACAGCAACGGCAGCGGGCTGGCCCTCGGTCTGGCGCTCGCCTTGCGGTCAGCGCGCATCGGACCGTGCCGAGCGCCAACGACGTCGTGCCCCATGCCTCCGCCACGTCGAGCGCCGCCCGCGAGCGCCAGCAGTCCACTGACGGATCCGGTCCTCGGATCCCGATCGGCTAACGGCTAACGTCCCCGGGTTCGGTTCGATCGGATCCCGATCCGGTTTGGGCTAGCGTGCTCTCGCGCGCTCAACCGGCCATGGCGGGGCCTTCAGCACGCGGTGCAGGCGGCGCCAGCCTTGCGTCGCCGACCAGCGATACAGCGCGCGATCGTACGCGACCAGCGGCCGGCCTCGCGTGTCGACCGCGTCGAGCTGCGGAAACGGGAAGTCGCGCTGGACCTGGCGCGCGGCGTCGCCGCAAAGCTCGATCAGGCCGCCGTCGTAGATCGCGAGGGTGCGCCCACCTTCGACCGGGAACAGCGCCTTCGCGCGCAGCATCGCGCTTCGATCCGCAGTCTGTCCTTCGCACGCGACGTAGCGCGACATGTCCTCGCCGGGGCAGCGCTCGCGCCAGGTCCAGCTGGTCGCGATCTGATCGCTCGGGCGCAGCACGATCGTACCGCCCGACAGGTACTCGGGGAACACCTCGTGACTGACCCGATGCCCGGCCGACAGCTTCCACACGAACCAGTCGTCGACCCCGCATTGATCCCAGTAATGCTCGAGCTGGTACAGCGAGCCGCGCCACGCGAGCAGCCGACCATGCGCCGAGCCCCAGGTCTGCTTCGTCGTCGCGACCGCCTTCCACGTCCGGCCGTGATCGCGGCTGGTCGCGAGCTTGTCATCCTGCATCGCGACCAGCTCGTCGCCGAGCGTGGCGATCCGGTGGTTACATGCTTCCGGATCGTCGCAGCGATCGGCCGGCAACTCGCGCCAGCGTTCGTGGCCATCGACCCCGAGGATGCCGAGCGCGGTGCCGGCACGCGCGAACACGACACCGGCACGATCGATCGCGAGCTGCTCGACCTCGCGCCCGCGGAACGCGCGGCTGAACTTCGCGCCATCGTCATCGCTGAGCCGGACGTCGTGACCGACCAGGTAGGCGATCCGTCGACCAGCGGTGACCACCTGGTGCGTGATCTCGGGGACCGCGTCGAACGTGAAGTCCTCGACCCGGACCGGGTTGCCCATCGCTGGTTCGTCGGTCTCCGCGATCACGGGGCAGCCGAGCGGAGCGGGAGCGGGTGGAAGAGGCGGGGGTGGCACGGGAGGCGCCACGGGTGGCGGCGGGCGGGGCGCTGGCGCCACCGTCACCACGATCGGATGCAGCGTGACCGCGACCTCGGGCGGGCGCACGAGCCACACGATCGCGGCACCGGTCGCGGCACCGGTCGCGGCACCGGTCGCGGCACCGGTCGCCGTTACGACCAGCGCGCATGCGAGCAGGCTGCGGCGCAGCCGGCGCGCGACCAAGACGCGGGTATCGACCATCGAGCGCAGCTCGTCGGGTGCCATCGCCCCGGACTCAGCAAGCGTCGTTCCGTCGTGTTCGTCGTCGGGCCGCGAACGCGTGTGGCCCACGAGACGCACCGCGTGTGGCTACCTGGCCGCGGCCGATCGTGCCGCCAGATCATGCCGAAGCCCTGGTGATCGGGAACGCGAGCCGGTGAAGATCAGCCGCCAGTCTTGCCGGATCCTCGACAGCGGGGGACGGAGTTCGCTCTGGTTCCAGGACTTGGACAGCTCCAGCACGCGATCGAAGGTGGGCGCACGCGTTGCATTCTGGGTGGTCGTGCTGAAACCAACTTTGTTTGTGCTCGTCGCCGCGACTTCACTGTTCGCCTGCGTCGACGACAGCCCGCCGCACTACAACCTGTCGCTCCAGGTGCGGAGCGTTGACGATGACCGGGAAGCGGTCGGCAGGATCGAGCTCCAGTCATTGAGCGTCGCAGAGATCCGGACCGAACAGAGCATCTCCTCGGCAGACGACTACATCGAAGACGATCTCACCGGGGCGCAGGCCTGCGTCCAGCTTCGCAGCTGGAGCGACGGGGTGTACTGCGCGGGCTGCCCCGAACGCCGCGACTACTACGACGTCATCGACAAGACCTGCCAGTCGCTCGTCCTCTCGGGGACGGAGCCATTCAGCGTGCTCGCGACCAGCACGGACGAGGACGTGACCCTTTTTCGTCCAGCAAATCAACTAGCTTAGATAAGCTAGTACTTCTGGGCGAGCAGCGGGTCGAGCTCGCGCGCGAACTGTTCCGCCCGCAGCGGACCGACGTGCGCGTCGACCATGTGACCCGAGCGATCGAACACGAACGTGGTTGGCAGGTTCCGCGGGTAGTCGTACGACTGCAGGATGTCGGAGCTCGCGCGCACGATCGGATACGTCATGTCGTTGTCCGACGCGAAGTTCAGGAGCTCCTGGTTCCCTGGCTCGTCGGTCAGCACGCCGAGGATCACGAGGCCCTGATCCTTGTACTTGTCGTAGACCCTGGACAGGTCCGGGATCTCCTTGCGGCACGGGCCGCACCAGGTCGCCCAGAAGTTGACGACCACGACCTTGCCGGTCAGCGACTTCGGCGTGTACGCCACGCCGTTGGTGTCGATGTAGTTGACGTCCGGCAGACAGTCACGCGTGCCGTGCGGGCATGCGGCTGCCTTGGACGCGCCGATCCGGATCGGCGCGCCTGGGTTGTTGCCGAAGTGGACGAACAGAAAGATCACGAGGCCGACGCTGCCCGCGAGCAACGCGCCGATCAGGGCCTTGGTACCAGTGGTCATCGTAACCTCATCGAAACCTCAACAAGGAGGGCTCCAGGTCATCAGGGGGAACGAAACCGAGGAGCTCGATACACGTGGCCGTGACGTTCGCGATCCCGGCGCTGGTCGCACGCGCGGGGTCGATCTCGTAGCGGTCCGCACGCGCATGATCGTGGAGCAAGAATGGCACGGCATTCAATGTGTGGCTGGTCTTTACCACGGGCTGACCGGTTGCCTTGTCGCGCTGGACCCGCCCGGCCTTGTCGCGCTGGAACATCTCGTCCGCGTTGCCGTGATCCGCGGTTATCACAAGGATTCCATTCAGTTCGTCCACCACCTTGCGGAGGCGGGCGAGCTGGAGGTCGACGCACTCGACCGCCAGCACGGTGGCATCGAACGCCCCGGTGTGGCCGACCATGTCGCCGTTGGCGTAGTTGACGCGCGCGAACTTGTGCTTGCCGGTGCGGAGCTCGGCGATCAAGCGATCCGTGATCTCCGCCGCCTTCATCCAGGGCCGCTGATCGAACGGGACATTGTCCGACGCGATCTCGATATAGGTCTCCGTCCCGGCGTCGAACATCCCGCTGCGGTTCCCGTTCCAGAAGTAGGTGACGTGGCCGTATTTCTGAGTCTCCGAGATCGCGAGCTGGGAGACGTGCGCGGCGGCGAGGATCTCTCCCATCGGGCGCTCGATCGCCGGCGGCTCGACCAGGTAGTGCTTCGGGATCAACGCGTCGCCGTCGTACTGCATCATCCCGGCGTAGAGCACCTCGGGCCGGCGCACGCGCTCGAACGCGGTGAACACGTCGTCGTCGAACGCCTTCGACAGCTCGATCGCGCGATCCCCGCGGAAGTTGAACATCACGGCCGCGTCGCCGTCCTGGATCGGCGCCACTGGAGCGACCGTGAACGCCGGCAGGTCCTGATCGATCACGCCAGGACGCTCGGCCCGCGCAGCCTCGATCGCCGCCTGCGCCGACGGGAACACCGGTGCCCCGGCGAGCACGTGGGTGTGCCAGCCGCGCTGCACCATCGCCCAGTCGGCCTCGTAACGATCCATCGTGATGTACATGCGCCCGCCACCCGACACGATCCGGGCATCGACGCCGGAGTGCCGCAGCTGGCCGAGGAACCGCTCCGTGCGGTCGACATATTCCAGCGCGCTGGTCGGCGCGACATCGCGCCCGTCCAGCAGGGCGTGAAGATACAGCCGGCGGCACCCGCGCCGGGCCGCCGCGTCGAGCATCACCTCGAGGTGATCGAGCGTCGAGTGCACGTTGCCGTCGGACAGCAGGCCGATGAAGTGGATCGCCCCGCCGCGCGCACCCCGCTCGATCACCGCGTTCCACACCGTGCCCTCGAACAGCGCGCCGGTCGCGATCGCGCGCCCGATCAGCTTCGAGCCCTGGTCGTAGATCTTCCCCGCACCGAGCGCGTTGTGGCCGACCTCGCTGTTGCCCATGTCGTCGTCGGAAGGCAGGCCGACCGCCTTGCCGTGCGCCCGCAGCTCGGCCCGCGCGCCGGGCACCCACAACTGGTCGAGCGTCGGGGTCGACGCGATCGCGACGGCATCGGCTTCGTCACCGGCGCCGCGACCGACTCCGTCCATCACGACGAGCACGACGGGACCGGCGGGGCGGAACGAGGGGTGCGGACGCAGCATGCGCCGACCTTAGCCCACGCTCCTATCGTTGTTAGTGGTCGGTCGCCAGGTAGCGCTCGAACGCCTTGAAGTCGTACGGCCGACCGAGGAAGTCACGCACCAGCGCCGCCGCCGGCTTGGTGCCGCCCGCGGCGAGAATCTTGTCGCGGTACGAATGCGTGCGCTCGGTCGCCATCAGGCCCGGCTTGTCGAACGGCGTCAGCAGATCCTTTGCGATCACGAACGACCACATGTACGTGTAGTACATCGACGAGTAGCCAAACAGGTGACCGAACGAGGTGTGGAACTTGGTCCCCTCGACGTAGGCGAATGACGTGTACTTCGCCTGCAGCTTCTTCAAGGTCGCGAGCTGATCGAGCCTGGCCGGATCGGCGCGATGAAACTCGAGCGCGAGCGCGGCATAGAACATCTGCTGCGTCGCCCACCGCCCGACGCCGAACTTGCGCGCCTTGCGCATCTTCGCGACCAGATCTTCAGGGATCACGGCGCCCGTGTCGGCGTGCTTCGCAAATCTCTTGAGGGTCTCGTGGCTCCAGCCCCACTCCTCGAACATCTGCGACGGGGCCTCCACGAAGTCGCGCTCGGTGGAGGTGCCGGTCTGGTTGATCCACTTCTGCTGGCCACCGATCACGTGATGCATGAGGTGGCCGAACTCGTGGAACATCGTCACGACATCGCCGTGCTCCATCAGGCCCTTGCTGTCGCCCTTCGGCTGCGGGAAGTTGCAGACCAGCACGCCTTCCGGCAGCTGCTTGCCCGCGACGCCGTCGGTCAGCGTGAACTGTGCCGCGTGCTTGTACTTGTCATCGCGCGGGTGAAGATCGAGGAAGATCCGGCCGAGCTTGGTCCCGCCGCGCACGACGTCGAACGCCTTGACGTCGGGATGCCAGGTCCGCGGGTCGGTCACTGGCTGATACTGGACGTCGTAGATCGTGCTCGTGATCTCGAGCAGCCCCGCGAGCGTCTGCGCGAACGGGAAGTACGCGCGGACCTGCGACGAGTCGACCGCGTAGTTCTCCTTCTTGACCTTGTCCTCGAGGTACGAGCTCTGCCAGTCCTGGACGCTCGTCGCCTTCGGATCGAGCTTCTTCTTGCGCGCCAGCAGCTCGTTGTAGTCGCGCTTCGCGCGCGCCTTCGCGAGCCCGGTCACCCGATCGATGAACTTCTGCGCCGGCGTTCCGCCACGCAGCATCTTGTCGTCGGACTGGTAGTCCGCCCAGTTCTTGAACCCGAGTAGCTTCGCCTTCTCCGCGCGCAGCGTCAGCATCTGGGTGATCAGCGCCTCGTTCCCCGCATCGCCGCGCTGGCGGAACTTGATGTAGAGCTCCTTGCGAAGTGCGTCGTCGTCCGCGTACGTCATCACGGGCACGTAGTCGGGATAGTTCGTCGAGATCTTGATGACGCCGTTCTCGGCGGGATGCGCCGCGATCCAGTCTGCCGGCAGCCCGACCAGCCGCTTCGGATCGTTGACCTCGACGATCCGCGTATCCTCTGCGATGGTCTTCTGGAATTGCTGGCCGACCTTGGTCAGCTCGTCGTCGATCTCCTTGACCCGCAGCCGCTGCGCAGCGGGCAGCTGGATGCCGGCGCGCTTGAAGTCGCGCAGGATGACCTCGACGAACCGCCTGGTGTTGGCGTCCGCGGCCTTGACGTCGAGGCCCTTGATCGTCGTGAACACCGCCTTGTCGACGAACACGCCGGTCATCATCGCCGCCGCCTCTTGCTCGCAGATCCTCCCGGCGTCGCGCACCTTGGCATCGGGATGGACCTCCGCGTACAGCCCCCCGGGTGCCGCCGCGTTCGAGATCTGACGCGCGAGCTCGTTCATTGCCTCCAGCATCATCTCGGTCGACCGCGCGTCCGTGGTCGGCGCGGTGAGCGCAGTGTGCTGCAGCTTTGCCTGCGCGAGCGACCCGCGGCAGTCCTCCAGCAGCTTGAGGTCCGCCGCGGCCACCTGCGGCGTCGGCTCGGCCTGCGGCGGTAGCGCGAGGGGCTCTGCAGGCGGCGCGGGTTCCGTGGGATCGGGCCCGATGGTCACCGGGCCGGGCGCGGGCGCGGACCGACAGGCGCAGGACAGGATCACGAGGAGCGGGATGCGCATGACGCACACCCTACCGAATCGTCAGTCCGAACGGGTCACGATCCGCGCGAGGCCCGCCGCACTGTCGCGGGCCCGCCAGCCGAGGGCGATCAACGGGGCCGGGTCGACGATCAGCTCGCGGCCGATCCGGTCCCACAGTGCGCGGCGGCCCGCGATCCGCAAGCTGGTCTCGAGCACGGGGCGGGGAACCGCGAACAGGTTCGGGTGTCGGCCGAGTCCCCGCCGCAGGGCCGCGAGGATGTCGCGTACGGCGATCGGTGCGGCGTCGGCAACGAGGAAGCAAGCGTCGCTTCGGCGGCGCACGAGCACGAGCTCGATCGCGTCGACCAGCGCGTCGAGCGCACACAGCGAGCGGCGATTGCGGAGTGTAGCGAACGGCAGCGGGACCGGCAGCCTCGCGATCCGCTGGAGCGTGGCGAGGTTGCCTTTGACACCTCGGCCGTAGACCAGGGCAGGGCGCAGGATCACGTGAGGCACCCCACTTGCGCGGACCGCGTGCTCGGCGGCGAGCTTGGATCTCCCGTAGCCGTCACTCGGTCGCGGCTCGTCGCGCGCCGTCAAGATCCGATCCGCAGTCGGCCCGCTCTGCGCGTGGATCGACGAGACCAGGACCAGCTGCGCGACCCCAGCCGCGCGCGCCGCACGAGCGAGCCCCGCGGTCTGGATATGATTGACGTGGTCGTGGAGCTCCGGAGGCGCGCTGTCGTGCGCGATGCCCGCGAGATGCACCACCGCATCGACCCCCGCGATCAGTGGGCGCCAGTCGATCGGCGGACCGGTCAGATCGCCGTGGCGCACGACGTCGACCTGCGGCGGGACCACGAGCTCGCGTCGCGCCGCGGCTCGCACGCCGAAGCCGCGACGGGCGAGCGCGAGGACGAGCGCGTGCCCGATGAACCCGCTCGCGCCGGTGACCGCGACCCGCATCACGGGCGACCTCGCGAGAGTGAGCGCAGTAGTGCTGCGACCACGATGGCTCCGCTGCCGAGCGCCGCGAGATCGAACGTCACGCTCTCGACGAGCGCGCTGGCGATTGCCAGCATCGCCAGCACCCCATTCACCACGATCACCCGGGCGAGGATCTGCGGGACCGACCAGCCGCGCGCGATCGCGAGCTGATAGAAGTGCGTCTGGTGCGATTCGAAGACGCGCTGGCCGCGGAACCATCGGCGACCCAGCGTGATCGTCGTGTCCGCGACGGCGTAGAGGGGCAGCAAACCGGCCGCAGCGAGCTGTCCGGCCGCCGCGGTGAGGATCAGCAACCAGGCGAGGATCAGCCCGATCGGCAGGCTGCCCGCGTCGCCGAGGAACAGCCGTGCGACAGGGCGGTTGAACGGTGCGAACCCGAGCGTCGCGCCACCGAGTGCCAGCGCGACGATGGTGACGCGGTCCGGAACGAGCTCGAGCGATCCGAGCACGGTGAGGGCTGCCGTGATCGGGATGACGCTGGCGATCGAGAGCCAGTCGATCCCGTCCATGAAGTTGGTCAGGTTGACGAACCACACGATCGCGAACACCAGGATCGCGCGTTCGAGCTCGAGCGGGATCGTGGGGACGAATCGCGAGGTGGCGGGGAGGCCGACCACGATCGCGAGCGCGCATGCGAGCTGCACGACCAGGCGCGACCGGACCGAGAGCCCGCGCGCGTCGTCGATCGCACCGACGACGGTCAGCGCACCACTCGCGACGACCAGGATCGCCAGCTGTGCTGGGGTCTCCCACAGCTCGTGAGCGGACATCGCCGTGGCTGCGGCGATCGCGGTGATCGCGACCAGCCAGATCGCGATCCCGCCACCCGACGGTGTCGGCGGCGCGAGCGGGAAGCGCCACGCCGAGATCACGACGGCCGTGGTGACCGCGCACCCGAGGACCAGCACGATGCCGAGCGCGAGCGTCGAGCTCGTCATGACAGCCCGAGGCTGGCGAACGCGGGGAGCGCCTGCGCGATCGTGGCGTCGGACGTCGAGTGCGCCAGGTAGTGCGCGTACGCGTTGCGCTGCAGGGTTCGCGCGAGGGCGTCGTCGGTGAGCACGCGCGCGAGCGCATCCGCGAGGGCAGGCACCTCGCCGACGGGGACCCGCAAGCCGTTGTGACCGTGCCGGATCAGGTCCCGCGGGCCGATCGCATCCGTGGTCACGATTGGCCGCCCGGTCGCGGATGCCTCGACCAGCGCGGTCGGGATGCCCTCGCGATAGGTCGGGAGACAGACGGCATAGGCCGCCTGGAACACCGGGGGCATCGCGGGCACGTGGCCGAGGAGCCGGACCGCCGGCGAGATCCGCGGCAGCGACTCGACCTCGGCTCGGGTCAACGACAGCGGGTTGGCGGGATCGATCTCCGAGGACAACCACAGCTCGTGCGCGATGCCCCGATCGAGCAGCATCCGCGACGCCCGCGCAGCTTCGAAGATGCCCTTCTCTCGAACCAGCCGCGCCGGGACCAGCACTGCGCGTGGCTGGCGAACCGGCAGCTGCTCGACGAACGGGAACTCGCGCGGATCGACGCCACAGCCACCGTGCATGAGGAACACGTGGTCGCGCGGCACGCGGATCACGTCCGTCATGAACGCGAGGTCATCGCGATTCAGTACGATCACGCGGCTGCGCGGGCCGCGAAACAACCACCGGTAGGCCAGGATCACGGCGCGGCGGGCGAGGCGAAACCGCAGCTGGTCACTGCTGAACAGCGTGCCGAGTCCGGGGACCAGGAAGATGCAGCGCCGCCCGAGCGCCCGCAGCGGGAGCCCGCACAGCAGCTTGGTCTGCAGGCTCCACATCGTGAACGTCGCGGTCGGCGCGACGAATGCCAGGCGCGCGGTGGCGGCGATCGTGCGCAGCGCATCGAGCGGATCTGGACCTCGGCGCGCGAATGGCAGCGCGTGGCACTGGAGGCCCGGAACGCGTGACGCGGCCAGCACGGGATCGATCGGCTCCATCGTCCAGAGATGGACGTCGTGGCCGTGTTTGATCAGGTGACGCATCAGGTGTCCGTAGTGACCGAGCGGGATGCCGAACGCTGCGAACAGGAAGTGCTGGCTGGTCGTCATGCGGCACGCGCGGCCACGAACAGCGTCTGTGGACCGAGGTCGGGGGTGATGCGGCCGACCCGGTAGCGCAGCGCGCACATCAGCCGGTCGTACAGGCGATGGGCGGCGTTCTGCGCGGGCGGCAAGCCGTCTGGATCGAGCGGGCGACCGGTGAGGCTGCTCGCGATCCTGCCCGCGAGCACGAGGCCGAGCGACGGCACGAGGCCGAACCGCCGTGTGCCGACGATCGCGAGCCCCGCCCGCGCGAGAATTCGCTCGAGCGAGCGGCGCGAGAACATCCAGCGGTGGGCGGGGAGGTCGAGTCTCCCGAGCACGCGGTACCACAGCGGCGAGATCTCAGCCGTGAGGCCGACCTCGAAGCAGAGGTGCCCGCCGGGGCGAAGCCGCCGCGCCATCGCGCGCAACGCCGCGACCGGATCGACGAGGTGGGCGAGCAGATCGACATGCACCACGACGTCGAACGACGCGTCGGGCAGCTCGCTGGTCTCGATCGTGGCGTGCTCGATCTCGATGCCCAGTCGGTCACGGATCCGGCGCACGCTGGCGGGGTTGGGATCGACACCGGCGACCTCGTAGCCGCGACGGCGCGCCGCCGCGAGCAGGTGACCGGCACCGGGCCCGACCTCGAGTAGCTTGCCGCGCGCGCAGAACTGGCTGACCCACGCGAGCCGGAGCACGGCGGGAAACGCGTAGTAGCCATCGCGATGCAGATCGGGTGTGACGCCGATCGCCGCGGGAGGATCGAGATAGCCGAGTCCGCACCTGCACGCTCGTGCTGTGTGCCCGGCTTCGCGCCACACCGGTGCTCCGACTCCCTCACACCCGCACGGTCTCGCCATCACACGATCCGTTCTACGGAGGACGTGAATACGAAACAAGCGACGTTTCGTGATCAATTCTCGCGGCTGCGGCCATCACGCGTGACCATGGTGTTCTCTCGCTGCAACCTCGAGGAGCTCGCGATGACCGCGCGCAGTGCGCACGGCGGCGTCGGTGAGATCGCCTGGGCTCGGATCGCAGATGCGGCCGCGCTGACCGGTGCGTGCAACTTCATCGACTACGCAGTGATTCCGCCTGGCGCGTCGATCGGCAGACACCGCCACGCGGACAGCGAGGAGGAGCTGTACCTGGTGCTCGAGGGGACCGGCGAGCTATGGCGCGACGGAGACCACCTCGCCGTGCGCGCCGGGGATGTGATCCGCAATCGGCCGGGGGGCGAGCACGGGCTCGTCAACACCGGAGCCGGATCGTTGCGGCTGTTCGTCATCGAGGTGCGTGTGGTCTCGTGATCGCGGGTGCGCTGATCATGGCAGGTGGCGATGGCTCGCGGATGGCCGCGATCGGAGCACCGAAGCCGCTGGTGAAGCTTCGCGGCGCGAGCCTGCTCGAGCGTAGTCTGTGGGCCCTGCTCGGCGCGGGTGTCACCGAGGTCTGGGTCGCGTGTCGTCATGACCAGCACCCCATCGTCGACGAGGTGACACGGCTGGCGGCATCCGCCGGTCGCCGCGGTGTCCAGGTGAGAGCGCTGATCGAGCCAGAGCCGCTCGGCACGATCGGTGCGGCGGCACTGCTTCGCGATCGGGTCGAGCTGCTGGTGACGGTGAACGCCGACAACCTGACCGCCCTCGAGCTCGCCGGCTTGCTGGCGCACCACACGCGGACGCGCGCCGACCTCACGCTCGCAACCCACGACCACTGGACCCGCTTGCCGTACGGCGAGATCGCCGTCGACGGCGAACGCGTGACCGCGTATCGCGAGAAGCCGGTCACGCGAGCCCGCGTGGCGAGCGCGGTCTGCGTGCTGGGGCCGGCCGCGATCGCCGCGATCTCCGGTCGTACTGGCGTCCACGAGCTGGTCGCGAAGCTCCTCGTCACCGGCGGGCACGTCGTCGCCAACCATCATGCCGAGCCCTGGATCGATATCAACGAGCCGGCCGATCTGGCGCGCGCGGAACGCCTGGTCGCGCAGCACGCGGAGCGGTTCGAGTGCTGGGCGAGGCCGCCCGACCTCGAGGTCGCAGGCGCCCTGGTGCATGACGGAGACCATCTCCTGCTCGAGCGGCGCGCAGATACCAGGCTGTGGGACACGCCGGGAGGCAAGCTCGAGCCCGGCGAACCGCCAGCGCGAGCGATCGCGCGCGAGCTGTACGAGGAGCTCGGGCTCGTGGTGGCGCCGCCAGCCGCGTGCGGTCGGTTCGACACCCTGGAGGCCGATGGGCGTGCGATCCGGCATCACGTGTTCGCGGTCGCGGTCGAACGCGGGCAGGTTCGCCCGTGCGAGGGCCAGACGCTCGAGTGGTTCCAGTGCGCGCGGTTGCCGCGCGATCGTGCGCCGGTTGTCGATCGCTCGCTCGCCGGGGAGCGAGGCTGATCGTGCGCGAGTTCGATGCGCGCACCGAGGGGCCGCGCGAGCGGGAGCTGATGTCGGCGATCGCGCAGCTCCGCGACGAAGCGCATCGCGATCCCGCGCGGCACGAGGCCCTGTTCGCGCAGGCGTGCGCGCTGATCCCGCCGCTGCCGCTGAAGATTCAGATCCAGACCACGACCCGCTGCAACGCCGCGTGCGGGATGTGTCCGTACCCGCTGGTCACCGCCGAGCCCGGGTTCGAGCACGGCGTGATGGACGAGGGTCGCTACCTGCGGATCCTCGAGGAGCTGCGCGGCCACCCGATCGAGCGGCTGTCGCTGTTCCTGATGAACGAGCCGCTGCTCGACAAGCGACTCGCGCGCTGGGTCGGCCTTGCCCGCGAGGCCCTGCCCGCAACGACGCTGGGCCTGTTCAGCAATGGCGCCGCGCTCGATGCCGAACGCGCGCGCGCGCTCGCCGACACAGGGCTCGACGAGCTGTGTGTCAGCGTGCACGGGTTCACGGCGGAGACCTACGAGCGCGTGATGGCCGGCCTCTCGTATGCCCGGTTGCGCCGCAACCTCGACGAGGTGGTGGCGCTCGCAGATGCAGGCGAGCTGCGGGGGATGCGGCTCCAGATCGTGACGGGTGACCTACCGGAGGTGACCGCGACGCAGGAGCTGGCCCCGATTCGCTATCGCGACCGCACCCTGGTCAAGGCGTTCTCGAACGAGCGATCGGCGGTCGGCGTCGAGGCCGGCCTGCCGAGCACCGTCACGCTCGCCGCGGACGGCGCGTGCCAGCGGCTGTTCGTGAAGCTCTACGTGCTCGCGACCGGCGAGAGCGTGCTGTGCAATGTCGACTGGCGACGCACCGTGGTGCTGGGACGGGTCGGCGATCCTGGTGGCGCCACGATCGCGGAGGTGTGGCGCGGCGAGCCCTACACCGCGATCCGGCGCGAGCACTTCAGCGGTCGCTTCGCGCGTGGCAAGATCTGCGCGCGTTGCGACTACGCGAACGTGGTGGATCGCGAATGAGCGCCGAGGTCGAGTCGCTGTGTGATCAGCTGGTGCTCGTGACCGGCGCGGGAGGGTTCATCGGATCGGCGGTGGTGCGCCGGCTGGTCGGGCTCGGGGCGCGGGTGCGAGCCTGGCTCGCGCCGACCGCATCGCCCGCGGTGATCGGCCCGCCACCAGGTGTCGAGATCGCGTTCGGCGAGCTCGCGGACCTCGTCATGCTGGATCGTCAGCTGGCAGGCGTGCAGTGCGTCTACCACCTGGCAGGTCCTCCCTCCGTCGCGGCATCGTTCGCCTCACCCGCCGAGTTCCTGCGCGTGCACGCGGTCGGGACCGCGGTCGTGCTGGAGCGTTGCATCGCGGTCGGCGTCCCGCGGCTCGTCTACGTGTCGTCGGCGGAGATCTACGGACCGGCGAGCGGCGCGGTGCGCGAGGATCATCCAGCGGCACCGCGTTCACCCTACGGCATCGCGAAGCTCGCGGCCGAGCAGTGCGTGGCGGTGTGCGCCGAAGCGGCCGGCCTGCGCGCAACGATCGTGCGCCCGTTCTCGGTCTACGGTCGCGGCGCACCGGCGAGCTCTCTCGTCGCTTCGATCGTCGCCGCGATCGCGCGGGGGGGGTCGCCGGTGCTTGCCGACCTCCGCCCGGTCCGCGACTACTGCGAGGTCGACGAGGTCGCCGACGGCATCGTGCGCGCCGGGTGCCGGGATGACCCGCGCATCCGCGCCTTCAACCTGGCGACCGGTCGTGGCCTCGCCGTGATCGAGGTCGCGCGCGCGATCCTCGCCGCCACCGGACGGAGCGACCTCACGATCCGCGAGCGCACGGTCGCTCGGCCGCGCGCTGCGCTGACGCTCTCGCTGATCGGCGACCCGACGCGCGCGCGAGAAGAGCTCGGCTTTCGTCCCGAGCTGACATTCGAAGCAGGCGTGCATCGCATGCTGCAAGGAGAGCGGTGATGGAGCGCGTGATCGTCACCGGCGCGCAGGGGTTCGTGGGTCGGCACTTCGTGCACCTGCTGCTCGGCAGCCCGGACGTCGAGGTGCTGGGGCTGGGACGGTCGCCTGACGATCGCACTCACTTCACGCATGACGTGCACCGGGGCGGCACGCCGATGCGGGCCCCGCTGCCGGCGGCGGTCCGAGCGCGACTTGCGAGCGAGCGCTACCGCTATCGCAGCCTGGATGTTCGTCGCACGCCCGACCTGATGCGGCTGATCCGCGAGTTCGCACCGACCACGGTCGTCCACCTCGCCGCAGCCCTGCGCGACCAGCCGCTCGAGGACCTGCTCGCGAGCAACGTCGGTGCGGTGGCCTCGGTGCTCGAGGCGCTGGTCGGAACGCGTCACGAGCGCTGCCGCGTCGTGCTCGGCTCGACGGGCGGGGTCTATGGCGAGGCCCCCGCCGCAGCGTTGCCGTTGCGCGAAGACTTCCGCGGCGTGCCGGTGGATCTGTACTCGCTGACCAAGCAGACGAGCGAGGATGCGAGCCGGATCCTCGCGGCGCGCTACGGGTTGCGTGTCGTGTGGGCGCGGCTGTTCAACCTGATCGGACCCGGGCAGGAAGAGCGCCACTTCTTCGGCCGGGTGGCGAGCCAGCTCGCCGCGATCCGCGCCGGCGTCCGGCCCGCCGAGCTGGAGCTCGGTAACCTCGACTCGACACGCGACTTCCTCGACGTGCGCGACGCGGCCGACGCGCTGTGGCTGCTCGCGCAGCACGGCGAGACCGGGCTCGCGTACAACGTGGCGAGCGGGCACGAGATCCGGATCGCCGATGCGCTGAAGCTGCTGGTCGAGGTCGCCGCACTGCCAGACCAGGTCGAGATCCGATCGCTCGCTCGACGCGAGGCCGACGTGTCACGGCACTTCGGTGCGATCGATCGGATCGCCGCGCTCGGCTTCTCGCCCACGCGGCCGTTGCACGTCAGTGCGAGTGACGTGCTGGGCTACTACACGTCGGAGCTCGAGCCATCGGATCCTGCCCGGACGATCGTCGGGACGCCGCTCACGGTCTCGGTGACCTCGCGCGCTGACTACGCGATCGAGATCACCGCAGGGCTGGTGGCGCGGCTTCCCGAGCGGCTGCGCGCCGAGTTTCCCGGACGCACCACGGCGCTGCTCACGGACTCGGTGGTGTGGGAGCTCCACGGCCGGGCGATGATCGAGCGTGCCGCTGCTACCGGCTTTGCGATCGCGCCGCTGATCGTGCCCCACGGTGAGCGCTCGAAGACGCCGGCCAGCTACCTCGCGCTCGTCGAGCAGCTGCACCAGCACAGGATCGATCGCCGCGGCATGCTGGTGAACCTCGGCGGTGGGATGGTGATCGACACCGGAGGGATGCTCGCCGCGACCTACCTGCGAGGCATCGACTACGTCAACGTGCCGACCACGTTGCTCGCGCAGCATGACGCCGCGATCGGCGGCAAGGTCGCGGTGAATGCGGCCTGGGGAACGAAGAACTTCCTCGGGGCGTTCCATCACCCGCGCGCCGTGTACTGCGATCCGACCGTGCTCGCGACCCTGTCGGCGCGCGATATCTCGGCGGGCGTCGCCGAGGCGATCAAGGTCGCGCTGTGTGGCGAGCCCGATCTGTTCCGGCTCCTCGAGACCGACGTCGACCAGGTCCGGGCGGCAGATCCGGTGGTGCTCGGCCAGCTCGTGCGGCTCGCGATCGCCCGCAAGACCGCACTGCTCGCGGCCGATCCGTACGAGGTCGACCTGCGCCGGGTGCTCAACCTCGGCCACACGGTCGGGCACGTGCTGGAGGCCGAGTACGGTCACGATGGGATCCTGCACGGTGAAGCCGTCGCGTTCGGGATCGCGATCGCGACCGCAGTCGGGCTCCGCCGCGGGATCTGTGCGCGCGTCGACGCGCAGCGGATCTTCGCGCTGCTCGCGCGCTACGAGCTGCCACCCCCGGTGCCCCGCGAACGAGCGCTCGGCGCGCTTCGCCGGCTCGACGACATTCGCCTCGCCCGCGGGACTCAGCTCAACTTCGTGATCCCGACCGGGGTCCCCGGGGTCCAGATCGAGGCCGAGGTTGGGTCCGCCGAGCTGATCGGCGCCCTCGACTTCGTCCTCGCGCGAGCAGCCTGAGATGCCGGTCCTCGGGATCGATCTCGGTGGCACGAAGCTGCTCGCATGCGGGCTCGATGACGACGACGCGACCCGGTATCGCGTGCGCTTGCCAACCGGACGTGCGTTCGGCCCGGCTGCTGCGCTCGACGCGATCGAGGGCGTCGTGCGTGATGCGCGACGCGTGCTGGGCACGCTCGACGCGATCGGGATCGGGGTGCCGGGCCTGGTCGACCATCGACGCGGGAGCGTGTTTTCGTCCACCATCCTCGAGGGCTGGACCGAGGTTCCGCTCGCAGATACGGTCTCGCGCCGGGTCGACCTGCCGTGCACGATCGACAACGATGTCAACGTCGCCGCGATCCACGAGCACCACGTGCGCGATGCGAGCGAGCTGCTGTACGTGGCGATCGGCACCGGGATCGGCGGCGCCCTCGTGCTGGATGGCACGCTGCGGCGTGGTGCGCGCGGCGTCGCCGGCGAGCTCGGACACGTCTGCATCGAGCGTGCGGGGCCCCGGTGCGCGTGTGGCCGGCGGGGTTGCGTGGCGCTGTACGCCTCGGGGACCGCGCTCGGACCGAGCCCGACCGACGCCGCGGTGCGCGATGCGGCCGAGGCGCTCGCGGTGGCGATCGGCAGCGTGCTGAACGTGCTCGACGTCCCGCTCGTCGTGCTCGGGGGTGGTGTGGTCGAGCTGGGGCCGACCTATGTCGAGCGCGTCGCAGCGCGCGTGCGCCAGGAGTGCTTCCGCGAGATCGGCGATGCCTGCGTGATCGAGGTGTCACGCGCGGGCTACGACACGGCGGCGCTGGGTGCGGCGATGCTCGCCCGCCAGCCGCGCTCGCCGGCGATCGCGCGCAGCTGATGTGCGTAGTCGATCGCGAGCCGGTCCGCGGAGACCGCGGTCGAACCGAGCGCGACGAACACGGAACGATACGTGTCGGCGCGCGGGTCAAAGCTCTCGACCTCGACGTGTGACTCGAGCATGCGCTCGAGCTCGCCGAGCATCGCGAGGTCCCGATGACCGGTCATCCGCGCGAGCGCTCCCGGCCACAGCGCGATCGCCGCTGAGCGTGCACCCGTGAGCGCATCGAGCACCAGCTGCGCGGCGTACGCCTCGAGCCAGAACGCCTCGGGGATGCCGCGGGCGATCACGCTGCACCAGCGATCGAGGTCGGCGCGCAGCGCGAAGATCTCGCGACCCAATTCGACGCGCTCGCCGCCGACGTCTCCGAGGTGGACGCGGCAAGGCAGGGACCCGGGGGCCCCCGATCGCGCTGTGGGCGGGGTGAGCGAGGACGCTGCTGGGTCGGCATCGGAGCTGGTGACCAACGCCGTCACGCGCTGCGCGATCGCGCGTGCGTTCTCGGCCTCCGCGACCGCCGCATCGAGGACCAGCTCCTCGGCTCCGAGCCGCGCGAACACCCGGGCGTAACCGGCGAGCCCGACCGCGTGCTCGTCTGCGCTCGGAGGTCCACCGCGCTGCTCGCGCCGCGCGAGCGCGACCTCGTGGTCGAGCGCGAGCCAGCAGCGGAGATCGGCGACGGGAAACGGTGCGAGCGCGGGATGCCGGGACAGGTCCCACCCGAGCTGACTCTCGGCCGCGGCGACGTGGGTCTCGACGTAGCGATCCATGATCACCGCATCGCATTCGGCGAGCGCTGGCGCGAGGTGGTCGCGATGGACGCGCAGCGAGTCGACGAGCTTGACGATGCGCGACACCCGAAACGCCGCGAGCGGAGCCCCGCGTCGGGTCCGCGCGCCGAGCTGATTCGCGAGCTCGAGGAACGCGCCCTGGCGGTACAGCTTGAGGACGCGCACACGCGCGCCTCGATCGCGGAGGGTCGACGCGAGCCGGGCGACCTGGGTCGACTTGCCCGATCCGTCGATCCCGGTGATCGCGATGATCCGCGCGCGCCGGGCTGATCTCACCGGCGTGCCGGGCTCGCGCAGGTCGACCTCCAGCGCCGGATCGAGGCCGAGCGCGGCGGCACGCACCACGTCCTCGTGACCCTGTTCCGTCCAGTAGGCGTCCCACGCGGCGCGGATCCGCGCGCCGTCCGCGGTCCCGACGAGTCCTTCCGGCGGCAACACGCCACTCCACGGGCCGAGCCGGCGCCGGCGGTCCACCGCATACGGCCAGACCTGCGGACCCTGGTCGCGCACGCGCCTCGGATCACCGTCCGCGTCGACCGCCGCGAACACGATCGCGGCATGGGCCGGCGCCGGGATGCCGGGTGCGACGCACAGCGCGCCGCGCGTCAGCGTGCGCGTCGGCACCGTGGGATCGAGGAGGCCGTCGAGGTCGGAGTCGAGGAGCTCGAGCTCGGCGTGCCAGCGCGCATGCACCGCGCGGGCGTGGCCCGGCTGGTCGCGTGCGCCATGAACGATCAACCGACGAATCTGCTGCGCTTCGAGCGCGGCGAGCCGGTGCGTGAGACCTCCCGGCGCCTTCGCGAGGTCGAGGATCGCGAGCGGGCCTCCTCCACCCCCGTGCTCGTGCGCGACGGTGGCCAGCGTCGTCTCGCGAGTCGCGGCGTGCCACGCGGGCACCACGAGCCGTGCGATCGCCGGCGGTGGGAGCGCCACCACGATGGCGCGCGGCGGGTGTTCTTCGAGGACGAGGTGCTGCTGGTGCGCGGCGAGCTCTGCCACGACATCGAGTCGCCTCACCACCAGCGCTCCGTCGGCGCCGGGTCGCGCAGGATCAGCGGCGCCAGGTGACGCACGGCCTGGACCAGGCCTTCGCGTGGCGACATCGTCGGGTCCTCGTGCTCGACCGAGAGCACGCCGCGATAGCCGGCGAGCTGGAGCTCGCTGATCAACCGGCGCCACGACAGATCGCCCCAGCCGGGGATCCGGAACCGGAAGCCACGATCGCGACGGTGCGGTGCGCCGTGCGCGAGCAGCCCCGATCGTCCCGCGTGATGGCTGACCAGCTCGCCATCCTTTGCGTGCGCATGAACGATCCGGCTCCCGAGCTCGGCGACGAACACCACGGGATCCATGCCGGCGAGCAGCAGGTTGGCCGGATCGAAGTTGAACCCGAACGCGGGATGCTGGTCGACGGTCGCGAGCGCGAGCTGCGCTGTCTCGAGGTTGTAGGCGAACTGGCGCGGGTGGCACTCGTGCGCGAACCGGATGCCGCGTGTCGCGTACTGATCGAGCAGCGGTAACAGCGCGGCGCGAAATGGCGCGCACATCTGGTCGTACGCGTCCTCGACCGGCCACGGAAACCAGCGCGAGTAATCCTCGCATCCCGTGAACCCGCACACGATGTCGACCTCGAGGCGCTGGGCGAGGTCCGCCGTCCGGACCATGCGATCATGGGCGAACCGCACCTTGTGCTCGGCGCTGCCGGCGAACATCGGATCGGTATCGCGACCGTGCGGGCCGAGCAGCAGCTGGCCCTCCTGATGATTCGACAGCGCGGAGATCGTCAACCCCGCAGCACGCACCGCGCGCGCGATCCTGACGTGACCACCGGCGATCGCGTCCTCGAGATCGATGAATGGACTGCGCGCGTCGACCGGCAGCTCGATCGACTCGAAGCCAAGCGCCGCGGCCTGCCCGAGCGCTTGTTCGAACGCATCCAGCCCGCGTCCCAGCGGGTAGAACGCCTGGATGCAGACACCGAGTTTCACGCGACCTGCTCGCAGATCGCCTCGAGGAGCGGGCGCATGTCCGTGCTGGTCACCTCGAGCGGGAGCGTGTCGACCGCCTGCTCGAGCAGCTTGCGATCGCGCCCGCGAGCCGCGTGATACAGCGCATCCTCGGCGGTCGCCAGGCTCGCCAGCATGTCCCGGACCGCCGGTGGGCGCGCCGGCACCGACCCGAGTGTCGCGTCATCAGCGGTGAGGCAGCCGTCGAGCTCGATCACGACCGCTGCCGGCACCTCTGCAAGTCGACCGGCATTCGGTAGATCGAGCGTGCCGACGAACGCAGGTCCCCCGAGCACCGCGTGGAGCGCGGGAGCCAGCGCATGCTGAAACCATGGCGTCGCGCGTCGATCGACGGCCTCGATCACCGCACCCGGTCGCGCGGAGAATTCCTCGATCAGGCCGCGATGAAGCTCGGCGAGCTCTCCCGCACGGCCGACGCGCCTGCGTCCGGGGGCGGCAAACACGTCGATCAAGTAGTGCAGGGGAGCTGCGTCAAACCGGCGCATGATCTCTCGTGGCACGGCGCCGCTGTCGACCGCGGCGCACAGCACCGGGTGATCCTCGGCAGGCGTGCCGGCCGACCACAGGAACCCGAGGTGATTGAGACCGGCGTAGCTCACGGGCGGCGCCGCGGGATCGCCTGCGGCCTCGGTCCAGCGCCGTCGCGTCACCGCGGGGAGCTCGCACAGTCCGACCGTCCGGTGACCGCGCTCGACGAGCAGCCGCGTGGTCACCCCGAGCGGTGCCATCAGGTTGAGGACGTGCGCGTGTGGAGTGCACGCCGAGATCCTCGCCGCGAGCTCGTCGAGCACCGGTAGCGTTCGCCACGCGTTCGCCATCCCACCGACCCCGACGCCCTCGTCCCCGACCAGCCCGAACCGCACCGGGAACCGCTCGTCGTGATCGCGTGCCGCCATCCCGCCGACCCGGATCAGCAGCACGACCACCTCCGCGCCGGTCAAGGCGTCGTCGAGCTCGCCGCACGCCCGCACCGCATGCGTTCCCGCGACCCGGCGTGCGGCATGGGTCGCGATCACGTCGAGCCGCGCCCGATCCCGCGCGTGCAACCGCAGCTCGAGTGCCGGCATGTCAGGCCAGCTCGCCAGCACCTCGCACAGGCGCGCGGCGTACGGACCACCGCCGAGGATCGCGACCGGCCTCACGCGCCGAACAGCTCCGGGTTCGCGCGATCACGTGATCGATCTCGTCGTCGGTATGCTCGTGCGACAGCGGCAGCGTCAGCCCGGTTCGCGCCAGCGCGTCGGCGATCGGAAACGCCTGGTCGCGGAAGCGGTCCGCGAACGCCGGCTGGCGGGCGGCCGGCACCGGATAGTGCAAGCCCGTCGCGATCTCGTGCGCAGCGAGGTGCGCGCGCAGCGCGTCGCGGCGCGACGTCTGCACCACGTAGAGGTGATAGGCGTGCCGCCCCGGTGCGGGGTCGTCGGGCAGCAGGAGATCGCCGACCCGGGCGAGCCCGTCGCGATATCTCGCCGCGAGCTGGCGCCGACGCGCCACCCACGCGTCGAGGTGGCGGAGCTTGAGATCGAGCACCGCGGCCTGCAGCGTGTCCAGCTTGCTGTTCGGCGCGATCACGCCGATCCGATACTTGTCGACCTTGCCGAGGTTGCGGCGCACCCGGAGCGCGCTCGCGAGCTCTGCCGACGACGTCAGCACGGCGCCGCCATCGCCGAACGCGCCGAGGTTCTTGCTCGGGTGAAAGCTCAGCGCGCACGCGAGGCCGAAGCTGCCGACTGGCCGATCGGCGTAGCGCGCGCCATGCGCCTGCGCGGCATCCTCCAGCAACCTCAGGCCGCGCGCCTCGCACAGCGCCACCAGGGGCGCGAGCGCGACCGGCCGGCCGTAGAGGTGAACGGCGAGCACGGCGCGGGTGCGCGGTGTGATCGCACGGGCCACTGCGTCGGCCTCGAGCAACCCCGATCGCGGATCCGCATCGACCAGCCTCGGCTCGGCGCCGGCCTGGATCACCGCGGAGATCACGCCCGCGAACGTGTGTGCGCACGTGATGATCTCGTCGCCGGCGCCGAGGCCGAGCGCCTGGATCATCTGGACGATCGCGTCGGTCCCACTACCCATCCCGATCGCGTGCGCGACGCCGTGGTAGCTCGCGAGCGCGGTCTCGAACCGGCCCACTGCAGCACCCAGGATCGGATCGTCCTCGAACAGGGTCCGCTCGACGATCGGCGCGAGCTCGGGCCACAACGAGCGGTACTGGCGCGCATAGTCCTTGGTCCGCACCACCCGACCCAATGGCCGCAGTCGCGGGCGCTGATCACGAATTCGGCGGCTACCAGCTGCAGTTCGCGTCGCGCCAGGCGTCTGGATAGTCGATGAACTGGCCCGCGAACGCGCCGCCGGGGACCGGGCGGGTCTCGCCACCGTTGACGACCACGTAGTACTCGAGCGCCAGCTGCTCGTACATGCCGTCGGGGGTCGGCTGCGGCGCGCGCGCCGGGCAGTGGTACGAGCGCAACGGATCGAGCTCGCGCCACGACACCCGGTACTGCGCGTTGTTGCCAAGCCGGCGTTCGAACGCGACCGGACGCGTCTGCCATGCGATCTCACCCGCGAGTCGCCAGCGGACGCTGACGTCGAGCTTCTGCCACAGATCTGGATCGTCACGATCGGTGAGGCCGGGCTCGTAGATCTGGAAGCACAGGTTCGTGATCGCGGCGCGCTCGCGAGTCCAGGTGTCGAACAAGAAGCCGGACGAGGCGGAGGCGCCGCCCGCGCAGACATCCGAGGTGTCGCGCGTGAACCGGTTCTGGGTCTCGCCGACCCACTGCGGCGGCACCATCGCGGTGAACGTGTAGTTGGCGCCGAGGTTCGAGTCCCACGCCTGGCAGCCACTCGCGCTGGTGTTCTCGAACCACAGCACCGCAGCGCGTGCGGTGGCCGGCACCGCGATCGTCGGGGCGCCATCGCGAACACTGACGTCGCTGCGCTCGCCGCCGGGCTCGAAGCGAACGTGGGCCGCGATGTCCCACAGCGCGTTGCCGTTGCGCCAGTGGCGGCAGTTTGGCAGCCGCGCGGGGTCGTACGAGATCGTGAGGTCGCTGCCGGGCGACAGCACGCCTTCGCGGCGCTCGCTGAAGTCGGCTGCGAACACGAGCGTCGCGTGGTCGGGTCCGGCCGGCGGGATGCAGACCGTGGGCGCGCTCCAGATCGCGAAGTCGGGAGACTCGACGAGATAGTTCGCGCTGTCGTCGACGTTGCGGTTGTGATCGAACACGCGGCTACCGTCCTCGTCGATCAGGAACGGCACGACCTGGATCTTCGCGGCATCGAGCTCGTCGGAGCTCCAGTCGGGACCGGGCAGCGCCTCGTGGAGGCGCACCGTGTAGCGCGCGAACCCTGGGGTGCCGGGGACGGCGACCGGCGTCGCCGTGACCTCGCGCCAGGTGCCAGGTTCGTCGCCGGCGTCACCGATCGTGTAGAGCGCACGGGCCGGCAGGCCCGCGGCGTGCGCTTGCTCCGAGATCTCGAGGGTGCCCTGCCAGACCCAGCTGTCGCCGACGGTCTCCCAGCCAAGGCCGGTCCAGTTGCGCTCGAGATCGCGGAGCACGACCTGGCAACCGTGGTCCGCCCGATCGGTGCTGTCGGCCTTGCCGATGACCGGCGCGCCGGCGGTGACAGAAGCAGATTCGGCGCCGACACAGCCGGCGAGCAGGATCACGCAAACGCGGAGCAACATCGTGGGCTCCGCGACGCAGGGGGCGTGCCAGGGCGCGGCTCAATCGGATCGCGTGGTTGGTCGTTCGGCTGGATCAGGCGTGCTGCCGAATGCAACGCCGGCTGCGGCGCCCTTCATGCAGGACCGCCTGGCATGCGCCGACTGTGGATGACGTTCGCTGCGGTGGTGCTGGTCTCGTTCGTGATCCTCGGCTGGGTCGGTTCGCGGATCTACCAGCAGGCCCCTCCGATCCCGGATCGGGTCGTCGCGGAGGGGGGCCGGGTCGTGTTCGGTCGCGGCGAGATCGCGGCAGGTCAGGATGTCTGGCGATCGTTTGGCGGCATGGAGCTGGGGTCGATCTGGGGGCACGGCGCGTACGTCGCGCCCGACTGGACCGCGGACTGGCTACATCGCGAGCTGGTCGCGGTGCTCGAGCTGTGGGCGCAACGCGATGCGGCCACTACGTACGAACAGCTAGGTGGCGAGGGGCAGGCTGCCTTGCGCGAGCGTTTGCGTGCGCAATACCGTCGCAATCAGTACGACACCGCGACCGGGACGCTGACTGTCTCCGTCGAGCGGGCGAGCGCGATCGAGACGACGATCGCCTACTACGCGCAATTATTTCGCGAGGGCCGGGACGACTACGCACTTCCTGCGCGCACCATCGTCGAGCCGGCACGCGCCCGCGCGCTGTCCGCCTTCTTCTTCTGGAGTGCATGGGCGGCCGCCACGCATCGCCCCGGCGAGACCGTGACGTACACGAGCAACTGGCCGCACGAGCCGTTGATCAACAACAAGCCGACGTCCGACTCGTTGATCTGGACCGGCGTCAGCATCCTGCTCCTGCTCGCTGGCATCGGCGCGCTCGCGTTCTGGCACGCGGCGCGTCGCGTGGATGACGCCGCGACGAAAGTCCCCGAGCACGATCCGTTGCTCGGTACGACGCCCACGCCGTCGCAGCTCGCCACCATCAAGTACTTCTGGATCGTGTGCGCCCTGGTCGTGGTGCAGATCCTGATGGGCGTGATCACGGCGCACTACGGCGTCGAGGGGAGCTCGTTCTACGGGATCCCGCTTGCCGAGATCTTGCCGTACTCGGTCGCGCGCACCTGGCACGTCCAGCTCGGGATCTTCTGGATCGCGACCGCGTGGCTCGCGGCAGGACTCGTGATCGCCCCGATGGTCGGCGGCGAGCCGCGCTATCAGCGGCTGCTGGTCAACGTGCTGTTCGGAGCATTGCTGCTCGTCGTCGGCGGTTCGCTCGTCGGCCAGCTGCTCGCGGTCGCCGGCAGCCTCGATGACGATGCGGTGTGGTGGATCGGCCACTCGGGCTACGAGTACATCGACCTCGGTCGCGTGTACCAGCTCGCGCTGATGGCCGGGCTCGCGCTGTGGGTGTTCCTCGTCGCGCGCGCGATGTGGCCGGCGCTCAAGCGCAAGGATGTCCAGCGCCCACTCCTGGTGCTGCTGCTGATCTCGACGTTCGCGATCGGCGGCTTCTACTTCGCCGCGCTCGGCGCAGGCCGCCACACGAACCTCGCGGTCGCCGAGTACTGGCGCTGGTGGGTCGTGCACCTGTGGGTCGAGGGCTTCTTCGAGGTGTTCGCGACCGTGATCGTCGCGTTCATGTTCGTGCGCCTCGGCCTCATCGGTGCGGCCGCCGCCAGTCGCGCCAGCGTGCTCGCCGCGACGATCTTCCTCGCCGGCGGCATCGTCGGCACGCTGCATCACCTCTACTTCAGCGGCACGCCGACGGCCGCCCTCGCGCTCGGGTCCGCGTTCAGCGCTCTCGAGGTCGTGCCGCTGGTGTTCCTCGGGTTCGATGCCTGGGAGAACTGGAAGCACTCGAGGTCTCGCGAGTGGATGCGCGGCTATCGCTGGCCGATCTACTTCTTCATCGCGGTGGCGTTCTGGAACCTGGTCGGCGCGGGGCTGCTCGGCTTCATGATCAACCCGCCGGTCGCGCTCTACTACATGCAGGGCCTCAACACGACGGCCGCCCATGGCCACACCGCGCTATTCGGGGTGTACGGCATGCTCGGGATGGGTCTCGTGCTGTTCGCGGTCAAGTCGATGCGCCCGACGCTGCGGTGGCCGGAACGCACGCTGAAGATCGCGTTCTGGAGCATCAACATCGGGCTCGCCGCGATGATCGTGCTCAGCGTCCTCCCGGTCGGCCTGCTCCAGACCTGGGCTGCGGTCGACACCGGTTACTGGTACGCGCGCAGCGCCGAGTTCTTGCACACCCCGCTGATGGACACGCTGCGCTGGTTGCGCGTCGTCGGCGACACCGTGTTCGCGATCGGCGCGCTGATGTTCGTGGCCGCGGTCGTGATGGTGACCGTGCGGCGACGCGCCGTGACGACCTGAGCTACGGCGCGGTCTGGGTCAGCGAGCCGAGATAGTCGCGCTTACCGAGCGGCACGCCGAGGTTGCGCAAGATCGCGTAGATGTGGCTGAGGTGGAAGTAGAAGTTCGGCAGCGCGTGCTCCATGAAGTAGTCCGCGCCAGTCATCGTCTTGCCCTCCCACCGAGGCTGCGTGATCACGCGCGTCGCGGCCTGCTCGTAGTCGGCGGCGGTGAGCCCGTCGAGGTACGACCGCACCGCGCGGAGCCGGGCGCGGACTTCGTCGATCGTCTGCTCGGTGTCGGCGTGATTCGGCGCCTCCTTGCCGGTGAGGCGCGAGGCCGCGAGCTTAGCGGTGTCACACGCGATCTGGATCTGGCGCACGAGCGCGAACTGGTCGATCGCGAGCCGCGACCCGAGCATCAAGTTTGGATCGGCTTTCTTCGACTCGGCGAACGTGACGGCGGCATCGAGCCACTTGTCGACCTGCCCGAGTTGCTTCTTCATCTGACCGAACGTCTCGAAGTACATGCGCGGCATCCTACGCGATGTGCGAAGCCGATGCGCGTGGTGATCACTCGAGCGGCGCCGCGCGAAGGCGATCTCAAAGCAAGTCGCCGCCGGTCCACTGCAACAGCTGACCGACCACCGCCGTGCCGGTTCTCGCATGGCCGATCGTGATCACCTTGTTGCCGTGTTTCGAAGGCACGATGAGGACCGCACGTGTGCGCGTCTCGTCACCATTGCGCGACACGATGCTCGCATCGCGAACGATCTGGCCGTGCTTGACGCGCCACGCGCCGACGGTGCCTTGACGTCCGGGTTTGTCGCCCATGACGCCAGTCGCGATCAGCCGCAGCTCCTTCGCGTCGCGCGCGACGATGAGATCCTTGACCTCGCCCGTCACGCCCTCGGTCGCCGACGACGCGTCCTGTTTCACGACGAGCTTCGAGCTCTCGAACCCGAGCGACACGAGCGCTGCCTTGCCATCACCGTCGTACTGACCTCCGACCACGATCTCGGGCTTGCGATCACCGTCGAGGTCGGCGATCGCGACCGTCCGGAAGCGCGTCGATGTTCCCCTGAGCCAGCTATGCCGGGCGAGGATCGTTAGCTGGCCGTGCTTGAACGACAGCACCGCGAGATCGCCGGTCTCGCGACGCTTGGAGAGATCCTTGCTGTCCTCGGTCTTGAGCGGTCCGTGTCGGCCCGCAGCCACAATCTCGGGGGCTCCATCACCATCGACGTCCCCGATCGCGATGTCGTTCACCCGCATGCTGGGCGATCCTTGGCCGTCGAGCACGACCGATCCATGCGGTGCAATCACGCCCTTGCGCTCGTGCTTCCAGATGCGAACGAAACCGTTCTCGACGGTCTTGCCGTCGGACTCGAACCCGCTCGTCACGATCTCTGGCTTGCCATCTCCGTCCAGATCACCGATCGCCAGCCCGTACCCGTGCGAGTACTGGCCGGTCCGCCAGTCCTGCCGTGCGTGTTGCACGAGCTTGCCGCCCTCGAGGGACGAGATCGTCACGTGCGCGCTCGCCACATGCGTCGACGCGCCGATCCGGCCGAGTGCGATCACGTCGAGCTTGCCGTCTCCGTCGGTGTCGGCGATCTCCACGTTGCGCACCGTGGAGCCAGGCTCACTGTCCCAGCTCGCTTCGGTCAGCGGTGCCCACGAGTCGCCGCGCTGACGATAGACGACGAGTGTCGGACGCTGGCCGTTCGCGTCCGCCACGAAGCCGCCGGCCACGAGCTCCAACGTGCCGTCGCCATCGAGATCCGCAACGCTGCCCGAGTAGAGACGTGTCTCGCCCTGGTCGGACTTCTCCTCGCGAACGATCGAGGCGCGTTCGAGTGGCGCACGGTCGAAGCGTTCGCGCGCGGTCGCACGAAACTCGGCGAGCTTCGCCGGGTCGTTTGGCGTCACGGTGATCTGCACCCCGCCGTCGATGTCCTCGGCGAGGACCGTCGCGTCCTTCGTGAGGATGGGACAGTTCCGCATGAAGCCGCCGCCCTTGCCGCCCCCGTGCTTCTCCTTGCTGCGCCCGGCGGTGAAGTCGGCGAGGGACCTCGCTCGGCGCCGCGCCTCCATCGCGATGGCCGGCGTCGATCCGCGCAGCACGAATCGGACGCCGGTGACGACATCCTCCAGCTCGGTCTTCACGCCAATTACCGTCACCGGGCAGTGGCGCATCTTCTCGGCCAGGTCATCGGGAGGCCAGGGGCCGGCGGCTGCGGTCGGTGCGATGGTTGCGGAACCGGTGCGCTGCGACGATCGGTCGGACGATCCCTTGCAAGCGGCAACCGACAGCAAGAGTGTGAGCAGCAGTGATCGCTTCATCCGCATCGGTTTGGAGGATCGACAATCCGGGTCGGGCCGTCCATTGGGGGTTTGGTTGCCGACGGTGAGGTCGCTGGTCCCATCACCTGCTCGCCGTGTCACGCCGTTGTAGCAAGCGATGATCGAGGGGCAGAACAAGCGCTGGGTCACGACCACCGTCGTCGGCATCGTGGTCGCGACATTGTTCTCTGATGTCGGACACGAGATGGTGACAGCGGTGTTGCCGCTGTACCTCGCCGGGATCGGCCTCGGGCCGGCGGCGCTGGGCATGATGGAAGGTGCGGCAGACCTCGCGTTCAGCTTGTCGAAGCTCGCGGGTGGCGCGGTCGGCCATCGCGCGAAGAGAAAGCGACCGTGGGCGACGGCAGGATATCTCGCGACGACGCTCGGCACGGGCGCGATCGCGTTTGTCCACGCATTCGCCGCCGTGATCACGTTCCGTACGTTCGCGTGGTTCGGTCGCGGATTTCGATCCCCGCTGCGAGACTTCTTGCTTGCCGACGAAGTCGGCCCGACACACTTCGGTCGCGCGTACGGGTTCGAGCGCAGCGCCGACATGGTTGGCGCCGTCGTGGGACCGCTGATCGCGGCCGCGCTCGTGTGGTCCGGCATGGACTTCAAGAGCGTGATCCTGTGGAGCCTCATTCCGTCGGTGATCTCCGTCATCGCGATCTTCGGCCTGACGCGCGATCGCGAGCGGCCTCGCGTCGCGGAACCCGGGCCGACCACCGCAGCTCCCGCGGCCCTTGACCCGAGATCCTCCGCCGGCAAGCTCCCGCGACACTTCTGGCTGTTCGTGAGCGGCGTGCTGGTGTTCGGCCTCGGTGACTTCTCGCGGACGTTCCTGATCTTCCTCGCGGCGACGGTGCTCGGCGAGCACGGCGGAGCCTCGGGCGTGCTCTCGACGGCCGTGCTGTTGTACGCCGGCCACAACTTCGTCAGCGCACTCGCTGCATATCCCGCCGGCAAGCTCGGTGACGCGCGATCGAAGTCGAAGGTACTGGTCGGCGGCTACGCACTCGGTGTCGTCACGAACCTGACGCTCGCGCTCAGCGGAGCATCGGTGCCGCTACTCGTCATCGCGATCGCGATGTCGGGCGTCTACATCGCGATCGAGGAGACTCTCGAGAAGGCGGTGGTCGCGGAGATGTTGCCGCGCGAGCGTCGCAGCCTCGGACTCGGCATCCTCGCGAGTGCCAACGCGCTCGGCGATCTGGGTTCCAGCGTCTTTGTCGGTGCGATGTTGGCGACCGGCCATCGGACGGCTGCGTTCGCAGTGCCGGCCTGCCTCGGCGCGCTCGGTGTGATCTGGATGTGGACGCTCTCGCGTCGAGGAGTCGTGAAGTGAGAACGTCGCAACCGCGCGCCCCCGGGTTACCTTCTCGGTCCATGCGAACCGCGCTGCTCTGCATCCTGTTCGTGGTCGTCGGCGCGTGCAGCAAGCCACGGGAGGTGGGTCGCGCGCCGATCACGATCGGAACGCCGAAGCGAGACAACCTCCAGTACCTGACGTTCTGGGTCGCGACGGGTGCGGGGTTGTTCGCGAAGCACGGCGTGGCTGTCGAGTTGGTGCGCGGCACGCCCGAGATGCCGGCGAGTGCAAGACTCGAGCGTGGCGAGGTCGATGCGGCGGTCCTGCCGCCGCCTCGCTACCTCGATCTGATCTCGCGGCGCACCCCGGTCGTACTCGTCGCCAACCTGCTCGCGAACGACGGCATCGCGCTCGTGGTTCAGCGCCACGTGGCCGAGCGTCTCGGACTCTCGCGGGCCCTGCCGCTCGGGGAACGGCTGCGGAAGCTTCATGGTCTGAGGATCGGCGTCGCGTCAGGCCCGCCCAGTCGCCTCCGCGCCCTGTTCGCATCGCAGGGCCTCGACCTGGACAAGGAGGTCACGATCGTCACGTTGAAGGGCGAGCCACAGAACATCGAGTTTGGCGCCGGTCGCATCGACGCACTGTACTGTCACTCGCCTTACCTCGAGACAGCGTTACTCGAGCAGCGCGCGGTCATCGTCGTGAATCAACAAGCGGGTGACGTTCCCGAGTTGGCGGACCGGCAGATCCAGGCGCTCGTCGTGAGCCGCAAGCTGCGCGATACGCGGAGCGACGACGTCGCGAAGCTCGTCGCGGCGATCGCCGAGGCGCAACGCCTCATTCACGAGCGCCCTGACCAGGCTGTGGTTGCCATCCTCCGCGCGTTTCCGGACATGAACCGCGCGCATGTCGCAAAGCTCGTCGAGATCTACGCCCCGGCAGTCCCGAAAACCCCCGCAGTGTCGGCTGCCGGATTCGCGAAGGCACTGGCACTTCACCCCGCGCACCACACCGCGCCGAAGCTCGACGCTGATCTCAGGGACTACGTCGATAATCGGTTCGCAGCTGCGGGGAACTGATCAGGCCCGCAACGGCGACCGAGGCGATCCCGGTGCCAACTACTTCTTGACGAGCACGCGCCCCGACTGCGCCGGCACCATCACGGCGACCGTACCGTCGGCCTTGACGGTGAACGTGCCGCCGCCGCCCGGTGCGATGTCCGTCAGCACCGTGCCCGCGGGGAACGTCGTGTCGAGGCACGCGCCGCCTTCGGCGACCGGTGCGCAGCTCTCGCTCTGCGTCGTCCCGGCGTTGAGCACGACGAGCGCGGTCTGCTCCGGCGCGACGCGCTCGAACGCGAAGATGCCTGCATCACGGCGGGCACCGGCGAGCGTGGTCGACCACACGGGCGAGACCGTGCCGCGGCGGAGCGCTGCGTTGTCCTTGCGCATCGCGATCAGCCCCTGGACCAGCGCGAACGCCGCGTGGTCGGTCGTGAACGGCGCGAACCCCTGCTCGAAGTTGCCGCGGAACATGTCCTCGCGATTCTTCGGATCGACGCCACCCGAAAACTGCTGCTCCGTACCGTAGTAGATGCAGGGGATGCCATCCCAGGTCATCAGGTAGAACAGCGCCGCGCGCAGGGCCGCGGGATCGGGCTTGCCGAACAGGAACCGCGGCAGGTCGTGGTTGTCGAGGAAGTTGACCCTCACCTGGCTCGGCGCGAGGCCGATGCCGCCGTCGGCCGGCGCGGCGTGCGGCGTGTTCTGGTACGTCGGGCCGGCGGGGAAGCCATTGCTGCTGCAGTACGGATCCGAGGCCATGCGGCCCATCCGCGAGTTGTAGAGACACTCGAGGTTCTTGGTCGGCTGGTGCTGGCCGAACACGGCGTCGATACCGCGGTACTTCTGCGAGAAGTAGAACATCGAGTCGAACCGGCCGAACTTGCCGCCGCCGTCGGTGCCGCCGAACGTGTAGCTGCCGATCAGCTCGTCGTTGCCGTCGAAGCCCTCGCCGAAGATGAAGAAGTTCTGCTTGCCGAGCGACTTCGCCTTCGCGCGCATGCGGTCCGTGAAGTCGCCCCAGAAGCCACGCACGTTGCGCGCGATCTCGGGACGGTCGATGTGCTTCACGGTATCGATCCGGAAGCCGTCGAAGTCGGCGACCTCGATCCAGTACTCGAACGAACGGATCAGCGCTTCCTTGACGTCGGGGTGATCTGTGTCGAGATCCTTGAGGCCCCCCGGGAAGTCGCCGCGCGTCTCCTGCTCGCGCACGAACTCCTTCGTGTAGTCGTTCTCGTGCCACCACACGTAGACCCGACCCTTGCGGTTGTACCAGCTCGGGTCCTCGAACCACGGCTTGTCGTCGGGCCAGCCGAACCAGTCGGGCGGGCGAGGCGGTGGTGTCCGATTGGTCTCGGGCCAGTCGGTGAACCGGACGTCGGCCGAGCCGGAGAAGCCGAGCGAGGTCCAGCCCTGGACGCCGCGAACGTCGTAGTCGGGGTCCCACTCGATGATGCGCTCGAGGTAGCCGCTGCCATTGGCGCAGTAGGTCTGTTCGTCGGACGAGCACAGCGCCGGGTTGTCGCGGCAGATCTGGAGGCAGGTGTGCGAGAAGCCGCCGCCCGAGATCGTGTCGTCGGGCTGACCGTTGCCGTTGATGTCGTAATAGAACAGCTGGCCGACGTGGTTGGTGACGACGTCGAGGATGACGAGCATCCCGCGGGCGTGCGCCTTGTCGATCAGCTCGCGCAGCTTGGTCAGGTTGCCGAAGTGAGCGTTGGGCCGCAGGAAGTCCTGCGTCCAGTAGCCGTGGTAGCTGGCGAACCCGGCGTCCTCCTCGGTGTTCTTGACGACGGGCGAGATCCACAGCGCCGTCACGCCGAGCGTATCGAGGTAGTCCAGGCGGTCGATCACGCCCTGCCAGTCGCCGCCGTGGTAGCGGCCGGGGACCGACGGGGCGACGTTGATGTCGTTGTTCGGATCGCCGTTCTCGAACCGGTCGATCATGATCTGGTAGATCACCTGATCCCGCCAGTCGAGACCGGCGTTGGCCTGGTGAGGCGCGTCTGCGGGGTGCTCCAGGTCACCCGCGCCACCGCACGCAAGGGCAAAGGCCAGAGCCAAGGCAACGTGACGGAGCGTGATCGGCATCGACGGGGACCTCGGGCAGCACGATTCGTGCCCCAGCGAGCCGTCGAGGATCAACATGTTAATCGAGGGCGGTCGAACCCTCTGTTGCCTAACGCAACAAGCCTCGGTGGGTCTCGCACATGGGCATTGTTGCGCCTTGTGGCCGGGCCGGAGAGAATTCGAACGTGAATCGTCTATTCCGTGCTCTCGGTGTCCTGGGTTGTGTGACCGGCGTCCTCGCTTGCGGTAGCGACGACAATTACGACTTGCCGCCGGGCGGGATCGATTCGGGGCCGCGCCCCGATGGTTCTGGCTCCGGCTCTGGTGACGGGGATGGCGGGCCGACCGACGCCGGAACGGACGGGCCGCGTGACGGCACCAAGCCCGTGATCACGATCATCGGCCCGATGCCCGGCACGCTGCTCGCCGGCGAGCTCGAGCTCGAGGTCGAGGTCGAGGACGACACCGGCATCAGCAACGTGACCGCGACGATCGGCGGCCAGTATGCGATCCCGATGGCGCTGGTCAGCGGCAAGCGCTACGCCGGCCGTTACGACACCGACAGCTCGGCGCTGCGCGGGTTGGTGGCGCCGACGATCGTCGTCCGCGCGGTCGACCTCGGGGGTGATATGGCCGAGCTCGGGTTCTCGATCGTGCTCGACAACGAGCCGCCGCTCGGCGCGTTCGATCCGGCGAACATCCGGCTGACCCGGCTCGCCGGCGGCGTCCAGGAGTGCAGCGTCGCGGTCGATCCGGTAGGCAACGACGCGCCAAACGATGGCGAGTCAGTGCCCCAGCTCGTCGAGCTGCGCGCCCGCGTGCTGGATCTGTCGAACACCGGCACGCTGTCGACGACGCTGTTCATCCCGCACGCCGGCACCACCAAGGTCGAGATGTTCGTGTTCGCCGACGAGACCAAGCCGCTCGTGGTCGACACCGGCACCGATGGCGTGTGCGACGCGATCAATCCGCAGATCGTCCCGGCGACCGTCCCGATGCTGCCGAGCGAGGCCGCCGTGATCGAGCTGGTCGAGATCCCCCGCGGCGGTGCAGGGTTCTTCCCGGAGTCGGTCGTGTTCGGCGGCTCGAATGCCACCCAGTGTGGCAAGGGCCAGGACACGGCGCCGCCGCCCCCGCTGTGCGCCGGCGAGTCGGTGTCCGCCGCGATCGGCGTGCCGTACCTGCAGCGCGGCCAGGTCTACGGCATCCCGCCGTCGAGCAGTGGGAACTGCCTCGGCTTCGCGATCGACAACCGGGCGACCAACATCGCGGACGGCTGGACGTGCGTCGCCGTGCTGGTCGAGGACGGGCTTGGCAACCGGAGCGTGTCGGCGCCGCTGCGGATCTGCATCGACTCGAATGGCGATGGCGCCGAGGGCTGCGGACCGTATGGCTCGATCAACCCGCCCGGCGAGCGCCCGAACTGCACGGGCACCTACGTCCCGGCGACCGGCATGGTGAACAACACCGCGTGTACGCCGCGCCAGTTCGCGCGCAGCTCGACGCCGAACGAGCTCGAGCTGATCCCGCTCTCGCCGTGAAACGGGTTTGACCCACCCGGGGTCACCGGCTACGCCTGGAGACATGGGATCGCGACCGGCGCAGGTTGGGTGGCTGATCCTGCGCACGATCCTGCGGGTGCTGTGGATCAGCACGATGGTGCTGACGCCGCTGTTCGGGTTCTGGCTCGCGTCGTCATTCGCCGCGTACCAGAACGCGTCGCAGTGGCTCGCCTTGGCCGGTGGGCTCGTGCTGTTCCCGATCCTCCCGCTGGTCTGGGAGCTGGTGTTCGTGTGGCGGCGCAGCAAGCAGCCGCCCCGCAAGCCGATCCTGACCCGGCTCGACCGCCTGGTGCTCCGCACGCTCGTGGTCAACGGGCTGTTCATCGCCGGGATGCTGGGGCTCGCGCGCACGACCGCGGTCCGCGCGCTCGCGGTGCGTGGCGACTGGATCGTCGACGGTCATCACGGCTCGATCGCGAGCGGGCTCCGCGGGTTCCTGCTCGCGTTCGCGGATCGCTTCGATCGCCGGAGCGCGCCGGATCACTACGGCGAGAGCGACGACGCGCCGGATCCCTCGCGGATCAAGCCGCACGACGAGCCGGTGCGAAAGCCGGACGCGACCATCGTCAACACCCCCGAGGAAGGGCCGCCGAAGTACGACACCGGCTGGCCGCTCGAAGCCGCGACCGATCCCAAGGTCGCGAACATGCCGGCCAACGTCCAGGCGTCGATCGAGAGCGTCGGGACGTATCTGCGTGACAGCTTCCCGGATCGCAAGCTGCGCACCCGCGCGATCCACGACTACGTCGCGCTGCGCCTGACCTACGACGACGCCGCGCTGAAGCTGATCGTCGCGGGTGACCACGCGAACGTGCCCTCGCAGAAGGCCGAGGACGTGTTCGCGAGCAAGACCGGCGTGTGTGAGGGCTACGCTCGGCTGATGACCGCGCTTGGCAAGGCCGCGAGCGTCGAGATCGCCTACGTCACTGGCTACATCCGCGACGCCCAGCGCCGGATCGTCGCGGCCGGCTCCGACGACACCATCAAGTCCGCGCTCGCGGGCTACTCGCACGCCTGGAACGCCGCGCTGATCGACGACGAATGGATGCTGATCGACACCACGTGGGACGATCCGAAGGTCGCGACCGAGCCGGTACGAACGACCTACTTGTTCACGCCGCCAAAGCTGTTTGCGTTCGATCACCTGCCGGAGGACCCGGCGTGGCAGCTGGTCGTGACGCCGCTGTCGCCGGGCGACTTCGCCCGCCAGCCGCTGCTGTCGCCATCGATCGGCGAGCTCGGGCTGTCGCTCGACGAGCCGACCCGGTCGCAGGTCTCGGTCGACGGCGAGGTCACGATCGTGCTCGACAATCCGTATCACGCGAAGATCAGCGGCCATGCCACGCTCGATGACGGCAACCGCGACGGCACCGAGCTGCGCTGCGAGACGATCGCGCGCGAGGCCAAGACCTCGATCACCTGCCGGCTGCCCGATGGCGAGTACGAGGTCCGGATGTTCGGGGCGCCGGCGACCGCTGGCGAAGGCGGCACGCGGTACGTGCTCGACTACATCGGATCGATCCTCGTCAACAGCCGGTAGCTGGCTGCCCCTGTCCGCGCCGGGATGCGACCCGCATCACGACGAAGCACACCCCCACAGCCACGGCGGTACGCTAGGATGCGGTGGTGTCTGAAGCCGAGCGACTCGCGTCGGTGCCTGCGAGCGGTGCCGCCGTCTCGTTACGAGCCGTGATCGATGCGGCGCGCCGTCTCGACGAGCTGTCCATCGCGCGTCTGATCGAGCTCGCCGCCGAGCGGGTCCACAAGGCACAGGTCCAGGGCCAGCCACTGGGTCGACTCTCCCCCGAGGCGATCCTCGTGACCGCGACCGGTGACGTGGTGCTTCAGTTGCCAGCCAGCGGCGCGGTCGCCTACAGCTCGCCCGAGCGGCTGCGCGGCGCGGAGGGCGATCGCCGCAGCGACGTGTTCTCGCTTGGCGCGCTGCTGTGGGAAGCGCTCGCGAA
>JBBJLY010000221.1:0-14517 GCA_037720695.1 Kofleriaceae bacterium
GGCGGCGACGCCCCCGGAATGAACGCTGCGATCCGCGCGACGGCGCTGATCGGTAGATCTCTGGGCGCGGACATCCTCGGCATCGAGCGCGGCTACAAGGGTCTGCTCGAGAGTGAGTTCGTCACGTTGATGCCCGGCGACGTGCAGTCGATCCTGCGCGAGGGCGGGACGATCCTCGGCTCCGCGCGATGCAAGGAGTTTCATCACAAGGAGGTCCGCGAGAAGGCGCGCGCGAACCTCGCGAACAAGGGCGTCGATGGTCTGATCGTGATCGGCGGCAACGGCTCGCTGACCGGCGCACTTCACCTCGCGGCCGCCGCGGAGCGCGGGGATGGACCGCCCCTCGCGGTGATCGGGATCCCGGCCTCGATCGACAACGACCTCGGGCTCACCGGGCTGTCGATCGGCGTCGACACGGCGATGAACACGATCGTCGACGCGTGCGACAAGATCGCGGACACCGCGACCGCGCATGACCGCACGTTCATCGTCGAGGTCATGGGCCGCGACTGCGGATATCTGGCGATGACCTCCGCGATCGCCGTGGGTGCGGACCTCGCGCTGTTCCCCGAGGCCGGCAAGCCGGAGTCCGAGATCGTCGATCAGATCGTCGAGACCGTGATGACCGTGCGCAACCGACCGATCGGGCCCGCGACGCTGCCGGTCGGCCGCCGCGCGCGACGCGTGATCATCATCAAGGCCGAGGGCGTCAACATCCCGGTCGACAAGCTAAAGATCGAGGTCGATGCGCGACTGCGCGAGCGTTCGCCCGGCGCCGATCCGGGAACGATCGAGACCCGGGTCACCGTGCTCGGCCACGTCGTGCGCGGTGGCAGGCCTTCGGCGTTCGATCGCCTGCTCGGCAGCCGGCTCGCAAACGCCGCGATCCGCGCGATGCTGTCCGGCGCCACCGACAAGATGGTCGCGTGGATGCCTCCGATCGAGCTCCCCGGCGCGATCGCGACGCGCTCGCCCGCGGACCCCTATTGCTGGTTGGTCGATCTCGCAGCCGTGCTCGCCGAGACCGAGAGCCTGATCGCCGGCAAATCGCCGCTCGCGCGCTGGCGCGCTGGCGCGTTCACCGACATCGAGGACGCCCTGCTCCTGTGATCACAGCCGCAGCCGAGGAGACGCTCGCGAAGCGCCTGCGCTAAGAAGTGTGAATCGGGTCACGCATCGGGTGGCGGCTCGGTATCCTGCGCGGGTGACCGCGCCCGAGACTCCCATGCCCTCGATCAAGGTGCTGCTCGTCGAGGACGACACGCGCCTCGCGCAGTTGACCGCGCGCTACCTCGAGACCCATGGCGTGCTGGTCACGATCGCCGGTGACGGCATCGAGGGTCAGGCCGAGGCGCTGCGGCGCCAGTACGACTGCATCGTGCTCGACCTGATGCTGCCCGGGAAGGACGGTCTCGATGTCACGCGTGAGCTCCGCGCGCGGACCGATGTCCCGATCGTGATGGTCACCGCCCGGGTCGAGGAAGCGGATCGCGTGATCGGGCTCGAGGTCGGCGCCGATGACTACGTGACCAAGCCGTTCTCGCCGCGCGAGCTACTGGCCCGGATCCGGGCGACGGTGCGCCGGGTCCGCGGTCAGACCGGCCCGGCACAGCAGACGATCCAGGTCGGCGGCCTCGTGCTCGACCCGCAGCGCATGGCGGTCACGCTCGACGGCAAGTCGATCGAGGTCACCGCCTACGAGTTCGCGATCCTGCGCGCGCTGGCCCAGCGCCCGGGTCGCGTGCTGTCGCGCGAGCAGCTGCTCGATCTGGCGAAGGGCTCGGCCGAGCTGTCGTTCGATCGGTCGATCGATGTCCACGTGTCGCGCCTGCGCGCGAAGCTCGGCGACGACAGCCGCAGCCCGAAGATCCTGAAGACGGTCCGCGGCGTCGGCTATCTACTCGCCGGAGCCGAGACGTGATCAAGCGGCGACGCCTGGTGTTCAGCGTCTATGCCTTCGTCGCGGTGCTCTCGATCGCGATCATGGTCGCGTTGCTCGTGCTGCCACGTTACATGCGCGGTGCGCGCTACCTCGAGCCCCAGGCCGCACTGCTCCAGTACAACGTCGATCGCTGGTCGCTAAAGGAGCCGGCGAAGTTTCACGAGATCATGGATCGCATCGAGCCGCGGCTGCGCGGCAAGCTCTCGATGTTCGGCGGCGGCGCCCTGGTGCGCAGCAACACCGATCCGCCGCTGCCGCCAGCCACCGACGAAGAGCTCGCCGCGCTTGCGAAGGCGAAGTGGGCCCTATCGTACGGCCGGATCGTCGTGCGCAGCGACGACGGCACGCTGATCGGCGTCTACCACCCGAACCGGCCAAACTTTCCATGGCTGTACGTGCTGCCGATGTGCGCGCTCATCTTGCTGCTCGTGCTCGCCGCATCGGTCTGGTTCTCGCGCCGGCTCGCGCGCCCGCTCGGCCAGCTCGCCGCCGCGGCACGCCAGTTCGGCGCTGGCGATACCTCCGCCCGCGCCAACCTCCAGCGCGACGACGAGCTCGGTGACGTCGGGCGGGCATTCGACGAGATGGCGGCGCGCACGGCGACGCTGCTGCTCGCCCAGCGCCAGCTGATGGCCGACGTCTCGCACGAGCTGCGCACGCCGCTCGCGCGGATCCGCGTCGCGCTCGAGCTCGCGGCCGAAGATCCCGTCGCGGCCAGCGACGTGCTCGCGGACGTCGGCATCGATCTCGACGAGATCGATCAGCTGATCGGCGACATCTTGACCACCGCGCGACTCGATGGCGAGACCCGGCTGATGCGCCGGCCCACGCGCGTCGGCGAGCTCGCCGATCAGGCGGCACAGCGGTTCCTCGCGCGCCACCCGCATCGCGTGCTCGAGCAGGCGATCAGCGATGCCGAGTGCGACGTCCAGTGCGACCCGCTCCTGCTGCGGCGCGCGCTCGACAACCTGCTCGACAACGCCGCGAAGTACTCGGAACCGGCGACTCCGGTGAACCTCGCGGTGACCCCGAATGGCACCCACGTGCTGTTCGAGATCCGCGATCGCGGCATCGGGATGTCGGCGGAGGATCTCGAGCGCGCGTTCACCCCGTTCTGGCGCTCGGATGGCTCGCGCACGCGCAAGACCGGCGGCGTCGGGCTCGGCCTCGCGCTCGCGCGCCGGATCGCCCGCGCGCACGGTGGCGACGTCACGCTCGAGTCGACCGTCGGCAAGGGCACCACGGCGCGGCTCGGCGTCCCGATCTCCGCGTAGAGACTAGGAAACATATGGCAACACCCACGAAATGCCGGGTTCGCAACGAGGTCCTATCTTGAAAGCTGTGCTGAAACGTTGGCTCCCTCGCATCGTGGTGCTGTCCGTCGTCGCGGGCGGCGTCGCATTCCTCGTCATCAAGAAGCCGTGGGCGAAGAGTGCCCCCGCGATCACGTTTCAGACCGTCGCGGTGGGAAAGGGCGCGATCGCCGCGCAGGTGACCGCAAGCGGCACGCTGTCCGCTCGCGGCACCGTCCAGGTCGGCGCGCAGGTCTCCGGTCGCGTGGTCGAGCTGCACGCGGACTTCAATCAGCAGGTCAAGAAGGGCCAGGTGATCGCGCGGCTCGACGACTCGGTGCTGAAGGCGCAGATCGATCAGGTGCAGGCGAGCTACGATCTCGCGGTCGCCAACCAGCGCAAGTCGGCGGTCGGCGTCAGCGATGCGAGGCGCTAATGCCGACGATCGTATCGCGCGAACGCGGGTCGAACGTCTCCCACACCCGGGCGACGAGGCCCGCGGTTTCGTCGTTCCCATGCGGCGCTCCTCGCGCGACTAGTGGCTACGGACCCGCCACTCTGGCGAGCGAGCGATTACACTGCGCGCCTCCTGATGACCACACCGATCGATGTCGCGCTGTTCGGCGCGGCCGGATACACCGGGCTCGAGCTCGCGAAGCTGTGCGCCGATCATCCACACGTCCGGCTCCGCTGCGCCGCCAGCGACACGCATGCCGGCAAGCACGTCGGCCAGCTCACCGGTCGCGATCACGATGGCCTCGTGTTCGTGACCACCGCAGCCGCGCGCACGATCGCCGCGAGCTGCAAGGTCGCGCTGCTCGCCGTCCCACCCGACGCCGCGCGCACGCTGGCCCCCGGACTCCGCGAGCTCAAGGTGATCGACCTATCTCACGCGTTCCGCGACGATCCGCAGGCGATCTACGGGCTCGCATCGTGGTCGGCCGAGGCGATCGCGGGCGCCTCGCTGGTCGCCAATCCGGGCTGCTACGCGACCGCCGTGATCACCGCCGCCGCGCCGCTGGTCCGCCATGGCCTGGTCGAGGGCGATCTGTACGTCGCCGCGGGCTCGGGCGTCACCGGTGCGGGCAAGACGGCCGACGAGACGATGTCCCTCGGCGAGATGTACGGCGACGTCCGCGCGTACAAGGTGCTGCGTCACCAGCACGTGCCGGAGATCGAGGCCGCGCTCGCCAAGCTCGCCGTGCCAACGCGCGTCGTGCTGACCACCCACCTGTTGCCTGTCGCGCGCGGCATCTTCGCGACGCTGACCGCACGTCTCGCGCAGCCGCATGACACCGCGGTCCTGGTCGAGCGGTTCCGTGACGACTACGCGCACGATCCGACGGTGACCGTGTTACCGGCGGCCGAAGATGTCACCCTGCGCAAGGTCGTCGGCACGAACCAGGTGCTGCTCGGCGTCGCGTCCGACAAGCGCACGGTGGTCGTGACCGCGGCGATCGACAACCTGTTGAAGGGCGCCGCCGGCCAGGCGATCGAGAATTTGAACTTGATGTGCGGCTTTCCGCGCATGGCGGGGCTCACCCAGCTCGCGAGGCACGCGTGAAGTTTCCACCAGGCTTTCAGTTCGCGGGCGTCGCGTGCGGGATCAAGCCGCACCGTCCCGATCTCGCGCTCGTCGTGTCCGATCGGGACTGCGCGTGCGCCGGCGCGTTCACCGTCAATCGCGCAAAGGCCGCGCCGGTGATCGACGCCGAGGACCGGCTGCCCGCCGAAGGGCTCCGCGCGGTGGTCATCAACAGCGGTAACGCGAACGCGCTGACCGGTCCCGAAGGGCTCGCGGCCGTGCGGTTGGTGATCGATGCGGCGGCGAGCGCGCTCGGCGTCCGGCCCGACCAGGTGGTCAGCGCGTCGACCGGCGTGATCGGGATGAAGCTGCCGCACCAGAAGATCGTCGACGCCCTGCCCCGCTGCGTCGCGTCGCTGTCGGTCGAGCCCGATCGCGCGGCCGAGGCGATCATGACCACCGACACCACGCGCAAGCTGGCGTCACGCACGATCGAGCTCGACGGCAAGTCCGTTACGCTCGCCGGGATCTGCAAGGGCTCGGGCATGATCGCGCCGCAGCTCGCGACGACGATCGCGGTGGTCGTCACCGACGCCGCGATCACGGCCGAGGTGCTCGACGACGCGCTCGAGGCGGCGACTCGCGCGACGTTCGACCAGCTCACGATCGACGGTGACATGAGCACCAACGACAGCGTGTTCGTGCTGGCCAACGCGCGCGCCGGCAACGCGCAGATCACCGCCGCAACGGGCACCGACTACCACACGCTGGCGGCCGCGCTGGCCGACCTGCTCGACGAGCTCGCGCGCGCGATCGCCGCCGATGGCGAGGGCGCGACCAAGCGGATCGAGACCATCGTGACCGGCGCACCGAGCGAGCTAATCGCCCGCGACATCGCGAAGAGCATCACCGCCTCGCCGCTGGTCAAGGCCGCGATCTTCGGCGGCGATCCCAACTGGGGTCGCGTGCTGTCGACCGTCGGCTCGCGCGCGGGCTCGCAAGGCTACGACCTCGATCCTGCCAACGCCGAGGTCACGATCCAAGGGGTCGAGGTCTACGACGGCTCGCCGCAGCCGTTCGATCGCGTCGGCCTACGCGCGCGCCTGCGCGAGCCCGAGGTCGTGATCGATGTCGAGCTGCGCGCCGGCGATCACAGCGCCCGCGCCTACGGTTGCGACCTGTCCTACGACTACGTCAAGCTGAACGCCGACTACACCTCGATGCTGATCGAGGCACCGGGCGGCGGCGTGGCCAAGGACGACCGGCTCGGTAACTACAGCCCGGCCTTCAAGCGAGCGCTGCTGGTCGAGGCCCTGTCGTACATCTCGCGGTTTCGCGGGCGACGCTGCGTGATCAAGTACGGCGGCGCGGCGATGACCAAGGACTCGCTCAAGCGGTCGTTCTGCGACGACGTGCTGCTGCTGCACTCGGTCGGGCTCGCACCGGTCGTCGTCCACGGCGGCGGGCCGGAGATCGCGCGCGCGCTCGACAAGGCCGGCAGTCGCGCCGAGACCGTCGACGGGATCCGCATCACCAACCACGAGGATCTCGCGGTCGTCGAGATGGTGCTCACCGGTCAGATCAACGGCGAGCTGGTGACCCAGCTCAACCGCCGTGGCGCCCACGCCGTCGGACTGTCGGGCAAGGACGCGGCGCTGTTCCGCGCGCGCAAGATGGTGCGCGGCGATGGCCGGGACCTCGGCCAGATCGGCGAGCTGATCGGCGTCAACCACGCGTTCATCGAGACCCTGCTCGGCCAGAGCTACATCCCGGTGCTGTCACCGATCGGCATCGGCGAGAACGGTGAGAGCTACGACCTTGACTCGGACGAGGTCGCGGCCGAGGTCGCGCAACGGATCGGCGCGGAGAAGCTGCTCTACCTGTCGAACGTCGCCGGCGTGCTCGACAAGGGCGAGCTGGTCAGCGAGCTGACCGCGACCGAGCTCAAGCACAAGCTCGATACCGGCGTGGTCACCGGAGGCATGGCGATCAAGGCAGCCGCGATCCTGCGCGCGCTCGCCGGTGGCGTGCGTGCGGTCCATCTGATCGACGGCCGCGCGCCGCACAACGTGATCGCCGAGCTGTTCACCGACACCGGCGTCGGGACGGTGGTGCGTCCCGACGATCCGAAGTGATTACTTCTTGCTGACGCTCGAGTACGGCGCGTCCATCGCGGTCGGCGTCGCCTTGTTCTCGGCGACCGAGAACGACTCGGCATCCGACGGGAACGCGCCGGACCGCACGTCCGCGATGTAGTGCGTGATCGCATCCTTGATCCGCGCGCCGAGCGTCTCGTACCGGCGGACGAAGCGCGGCTTGAACGATTCGTCCATTCCGAGGGCGTCGTACGAGACCAGCACCTGGCCGTCGCACGCGGTGCCGGCGCCGATGCCGATGGTCGGGATTGACAGCGTCTCCGTAATCTCGCGGGCGATGTCCGCGGGAATGGCCTCGAGCACGATCGAGTACACACCGGCTTCCTCGAGGGTCCGCGCGTCTGACAGTAGCCGCTCGCGGCCGCCGACGTCGCGGCCCTGGACCTTGAAGCCGCCGAGCTGGTGGTAGCTCTGCGGGGTCAGCCCGATGTGCCCCATCACCGGAATGCCAGCGGCGACCAGGCGGCGGACGAGCTCGGCATGGACCGCGCCACCCTCGAGCTTGACCGCGTGGCACGCGCCTTCCTTCATCAGCCGGCCGGCGTTGGTGACGCCTTGCTCGTAGCTCGCCTGATACGACATGAACGGCATGTCGCCGACGACATGCGCCCGGCGCGCGCCGCGCCCGACGGCGCGACAGTGATATGCAATCTCCTCGAGCGTCACCGGAAGGGTCGTGTCGTGACCCTGGATGACCATTCCGAGGGAATCTCCGACCAGCAGGACATCTGCGCCGGATTCGTCGAGCAAGCGCGCGAACGTGGCGTCGTAGGCCGTGAGCATGGCGATCTTCTCGCCTCGCTCCTTCATCTGCCGCAGCGTGTGGATGGTGACCTTCGTGGTCTTCATGCCTCCACCTTTCTTCGAGTATGCCGTCCGAGGGTCGCGTGCTGCACCATGCAGCTACGTGCACTCTGGCTACCTGTCTGGGTCATAGCATGGTTCCCGCGTGCTACAGACGGCCCGTGATCGACCTCGCGATCATCGGTGGCGGCCCGGCCGGCATCTCGACCGCGTTGCATGTCCAGGCCGCGGCGCCCCACGCGCGCGTGGTCGTGCTCGAGAAGGCCCGCTACCCGCGCGACAAGATCTGCGCGGGTGGCATCGGTGGCCGCGCGTTCCGGATCCTCGAGCGCATCGGGATCGAGGTTGACTGTCCGCGCGTCGAGCTCGGCGCGGTCGCGATGCGGATCGCGGGCGAGACCGTCGTCGTGCAGCAGCCCGCTTGCGGCGCAGTGGTGCGCCGGCTCGAGTTCGATCACGCGTTCGCCCGCACGGCGATCACCCGCGGCATCGACGTCCGCGATGGCTGCGAGGTCACGAAGATCGCAGTCGATGACCAGGGCGTGACGATCGAGACCACCGGAGAGCCGGTCCGCGCACGTGCGCTGATCGGCGCCGACGGCGTGGCCGGCATCGTGCGGCGCGTGACGGGGTTCCCGCGCGGCGCGCTGCGCGCCCAGGTCGGTGAGCTCGACACCGAGGGCGTCGCGGTCGATCAGCCGCGGAACACGGTCGTGTTCGACTTCGAGACCACCGCGATGCGCGGGTACGCGTGGGACTTCCCGACCCAGGTCGCCGGTCAGCCGCTGGTATGTCGCGGCATCTACGTGCTCCACGACGGCAAGGGCCGCGACGACGTGCGGACCCGGATGACCGGGTACCTGACGGCGCGCGGGCTCGATCCTGCTCGCTACCAGCTCAAGCAGTTCGCCGAGCAAGGCTTCGAGCCAGGAGCGGCGATCGCGAGGCCGCGTGTGTTGCTCGTTGGCGAGGCGGCGGGCATCGACATCGCGACCGGCGAAGGCATCGGGCAGGCGATCGAGTACGGCGCCATCGCCGGTCCCTATCTCGCACGCGCGCTCGCACGCGACGAGCTCGGGTTCTCCGACTGGGCGCGCACCGTCGAGCGCCACCACCTCGGCTGGCAGCTCGCGATCCGCCACGGCTGCTACCGCGCGTTCTACGGCCGGCGGCGTCCCAAGATCGAGCGCCTGATGCCGCGCCTGGATCAGCTGTTCCGGCTCGGCGTCCAGGACTTCGCCGGTGCGCCGTTGTCGAAGCTGTCGATGCTGCGCGGTGCGGGCCAGTTCCTCGCCGCGTTCACGCGCGCGAAGCTGGCGTAGGAGACGACATGGAACGCGCGGCCAAGCAGGTGATCGTGATGCGCAAGGATCTCAACATGCGCAAGGGCAAGATGATCGCACAGGGCGCGCACGCGTCGCTGAAGGTGCTGCTCGATGCCGGAGGCAGCGAGGCCGCGGACCGGTTCGCATTCGCGATGACTCCTGCCATCGCGGCCTGGCTCGGCGGCAGGTTCGCGAAGGTCGCGGTCTCGGTCGACTCGGAGGCCGCGCTCGATCTGATCGTCGAGCGTGCTCGCGCTGCCGGCCTGCCATGCGCGCTGATCGTCGATTCCGGCAAGACCGAGTTCCACGGCGTCCCGACCAAGACGTGCTGTGCGGTCGGTCCCGGTTGGGTCGACGAGATCGATGCGATCACGGGTGCGCTCCCGCTCCTCTGATCACGCATGATCAGGCGACGCCGAGCCGCTCCTTCAGTGACCTGACGCGTTCGCGCGCGACGCTCAGCTCCTTCCCATCAGCGAGTCGCACCCGTGTGCCCTCGGTCGTCGCGTGGAGCTCGACCACGGCGGCCAGCCGCACCAGGGTCGCGCGGTGGATCCGGAAGAACCCGGCGGCCGCATGGCGGGTCTCGAGCTCCGCGATCGACGGCTCGACCACGTAGCTGCGCTCCGTGGTCACCGCATACGTCAGCTTGTCCTCGGCGTGAAAGTGAGTGACGCGGTCGAGCTCGACCAAGTGGATCTTGTCGCCGAGCCGCGACGCGATCCGCGCCGGTGCGGCGCTTGCGATCCGCGCCATCGCCGCGACCAGCTGGGCCTCGGCGTCGGGCCCCGCGCGGAGTCGGGCACACTTGTCGAGCGCGCGCCGGAGCTCCTCGTCGCGGATCGGCTTCAGCAGGTAGTCGATCGCGTTGACCTCGAAGGCGCGCAGCGCGTGCTCGTCGTGCGCGGTCGTGAACACGACGGCCACGTGGGGCGGCAGACGCTCGCATACGCCGAAGCCATCGAGCTCCGGCATCGTGATGTCGAGGAACACGAGCTCGACCGCCGGGCTCGCCTCCTCGATCGCCACGATCGCGGCATGTGGGTCGGTGTCGTGGCCGACGACGGTGACCCGCCCGGTCGCCTCGAGCATGCGCGCGAGCCGGCGCAGCGCGAGCGGCTCGTCGTCGACGAGGAACGCGCGGATCATGTCGTCACCGGGAGCTCGATCGTCACGCGGGCACCGCCCCGTTCGGGCCCGCCCGGTCCGGTTCCGAACGTGAGCCCGGCTTCGCGACCGTACATCGCGTCGAGCCGCGCACGAAGCCCGTCGAGCCCGTGTCCCGGGACCCAGACCGGCCCCGCGAAGCCGGGCCCGTCATCCGCGACCTCGATCGCGATCCGCTCGCCGTCGCGCCGCGCGCGGATCGCGATCGTGGCGCCCTGCTTGCGCGGCGACACCGCGTACTTGACGCTGTTCTCGACCAGCGTCTGGATCGCGAACGCCGGCACCGAGTGCGCGCGCAGCGGATCAGGAACGTCGATCTCGTACGCGAGTCGCGCGCCGAACCGCGCGCGCTCGATCTCGAGGTAATCGACGACGACGCGGAGCTCCTCGCCGAGCGGCACCTGGCGCGCCTGGGCGTCGAGCGAGAACCGCAGCAACCCCGATAACCGCTCGAGCATGTCCTCGGCGCGTGCAGGGTCCTCGGGGATCAGCGCGATCGCGCTGTTCAGCGCATTGAACAGGAAGTGGGGCCGCACGCGTGACTCGAGCGAAGCCAGGCGCGCCTCGGTCGCGAGCCGCTCGCTCGACGCGAGGCGCGAGTGCAGCCGCGCGAACGTCATCGCGCCCAGCGTGCATGGCACCGAGATCGCGAGCGCGATCTGGAGGCCCGTGAGGTAGCCGTCCCACATCGCGTCGTACGACGTCAGGCCAAGCGCGGCGAGCACCACGCGCGCGAACAGCGTGCCGCCCGCGGTCAGCACGAGCAGGCTGCCCGCGTAGATCAGCCACTGCCGGAGCTGGGACACGCCGCGCAGCCGCGGTCCGATCGTGCGGAACAGCAGCATCGCGGGCACGCCGATCGAGGCCGAGTACAGGGTCGACACCGCGGTGAAGATCGCGAGCTCGCCCGGCTCGATGCCGTCGGGAATCGCGAACATCACGCCGACGGCGAAGCCGATCGCGACGCTCAGGAGCAGTGTCTTCGCGAAGCTGCGGCCGAGGGTCTCGGAAGCCACCTCCCGATGGTACCGAGCCAGCCCGACCGCGCTGGCAGCCACTGGTAAGATTCCCGACCCGTCGATCCCGCGTGACGAGCTGTCAGGTTACGTCGCGATCGCGCGGACGTGCGCGATGGCTCGACGTGGCGTCGGCGCGCAGCGCGGTCCTAGATGATGAGCGAACCATCGGGAGCCTGGCGGCACAGACGGTGCACACCCCGGCCATATGGAAAGCGCGTTCGATCCCGATCGCCGGTTGCTCGACAAGCTGGTCCGCGAGATCGGCCGCTCCGAGCTGCAGGCGATCGAGCACGCATCGCGCGAACAGCGCCGGGTCGGAGGCGATGCGCCGCCGGTCGTCGCGCTCCGTGAAGTCGCGGCGCACGCGTCGGGGATGCGGCCGCGCTTCCTCCAGGTGCTCGCCGGGCACGACGTCAACTCCAAGCGCGGTCTCGGCGCGACGCTCGCGACCATGCGTGATCTGATCTTCGACCGTTCGATCGATCCCGAGCGCGCGTATCGCACCGCGCTCCTCGACCTCCGGCACGGGACCGAGGTCGTGAAGCTGTTGCGCGAGGTGACGAGGCGCGGCGAGCTGTTCGGCGTGATCCGATGGTGCGATGACTGGCTGGCAGCACGCCGCCCGCTGGTGGCGCGCGTCGAGGCACAGCTTGTGTGGTTCGCCGAGCAGGAGCTGCTGCACGCGCTCGAGCTAGAACGGACACTTGCGGCGTCGATCGTCCTCGACGATCAAGATCCGTTCGATCCGACGTCGGAATCCGGCGAGCTTCGCGACCGATTTTAGCTCGCACGTCGATCGCAACACCAGTCGTCAAGCGCGGCGCGGGACACGACCGAGAGCGATCGTCGATGGCGAGCTCACGTCAGATCGCACGTCCTCGAGCCGTGCTGTCTTTTTCGCGCTCGCTGACAGACATCTGGGTCGCTAGCTCTTATGGTTCGGCCGTGCACGCCGAATGGCAGCAACTCGCGTCGGCCGCACACCTGGTGGTCGCGCTCGATCTCGACGGCACGATGATCCCGTTCGCGCCGACCCCACAGGAGGCGCGGCTCGATGGTGAATCAGCCGAGCTGATCCGCGCCCTCGCGGCCCTGCCCGGCGTCACGGTCGGGGTGATCAGCGGCCGACCGCGCGACATGATCGCCGAGTACCCGCCGCTGTTCCCCGGGGTCGCGTTCGCGGCCGAGCACGGCGTGTGGCGCTGCCAGAACACCGTGTGGGAAGCCGCGTTGCCCCCGGTGCCGCAGCTCGACGAGATCGAGGCCTCGCTGCGATCGCTTGCGGCTCGCAACCCGGGCGCGCTGGTCGAGCGCAAGTCGTGCTCGGTGTGCTTCCACTGGCGCATGGTCGCGCCGGACCGCCACGACGACGTCGCGGCTGCCGCCGAGGTGCTGGTCGACGAGTGGCTCGAGATCCACCAGCAGCTCGAGCGGCTGCCCGAGGTCGAGGCACTCGAGGTCCGGCACCGCGCGGCGCACAAAGGTGGCGCGCTCAACTGGCTTCGCAGCCACGCGCCGCAAGGCTCGCAGGTGCTCGCGATCGGCGACGACATCACCGACGAGGACATGTTCGTGAGCCTGCGCGAACAGGACGTCGGCGTCCTGGTGTCCGACCACCCGCGCCGCACGCAGGCTGGCCTGCGCCTGCCCTCTCCCGCCGCGGTGCACCGGTTCCTGCGCTGGCTGATCGATGCCCGCAAGGCCCGCCCCGCGCTGATCCCGGCGGCGATGCCGGAGCTGGTGTTCGCGCGCCAGCGCCGCGCTCTCGGCCAGATCGTCGCGTCCGCACGCCTGATCGTGGCGTCCAACCGCCTGCCCGCCGCCCCCAGTCCCGAGCGCAAGCGCGAGGTTGGCGGCCTGGTCTCGGCGCTCGTCCCGGTGCTTGCCGAGGCCAACGGAATCTGGCTCGGCTGGAGCGGGGCCGAGCGCGAGCCCGGCCTGCGGCTCCGCGTCGAGGACGGCGAGTCGTTCACGCGCGCGCAGTTCGACTACCCGCCAACCTGGCGCGAGCGGTTCTACGCTGGCTTCTGCAACCAGAGCCTGTGGCCGCTGCTTCACGCGTTCGCGGGCCGCGTACGGTATCTCGACGACGAATGGTCCTGCTACGTCGACGCCAACCGCGCCTACGCGCAGTTGCTGCTCGAGGCGGGTGGCCGTGCCGCCGAGGTCTGGGTCCAGGACTTCCACTTGATGCTGGTCGGCCGCGAGCTCCGGCGCGCCGGGCATCGCGGGCGGATCGGGTTCTACCTCCACGTCCCGTTCCCCCCGCTCGACGTGTTCGAGACCATGCCGTGGGCCACCGAGGTAATGGCCGCGCTGCTCGAGTTCGATCGAATCGGCCTGCAGTCATCGCGCTGGGCGGAGAACTTCATCGCGACGGCGCGCGGCCTCCTGGGCGTCGAAGGCGAATCGCGAGCACGCGATCGGCTGCGCGTCGTGCCGGTCGGCATCGATCCGGACCGCTTCGCAGAGTCGGCGGTCGGCGATCCGATTCCGGAGCTCGGCTCGTTCGAGGCGATGCTCGGCGGCCGCCAGCTGATCCTCGGCGTCGATCGCCTCGACTACTCGAAGGGCATCCCCGAGCGCCTCGAGGCCTACGGCCGGCTGCTCGAGCGCTACCCCGAATGGCGCGGCAAGGTGTCGTTCGTCCAGGTCTCGGTGCCGACCCGGTCCGAGGTCCCCGAATATGCGGAGCTCCGCGCGCGCGTCGAAGGCGTCGTCGGGCGGATCAACGGCGCGTACGGCGAGGCCGACTGGACGCCGGTGCGCTATCTGTATCGGTCGTACGATCAGACCACGCTCGCGCGGCTCTACCGGATCGCCGCCGTCGGCCTGGTGACCCCGCTGCGTGACGGCATGAATCTGGTCGCGAAGGAGTACGTCGCGGCGCAGGATCCGGAGAACCCCGGCGTGCTCGTGCTGTCCAAGTTCTGTGGCGCCGCGGAGCACATGACGCTCGCGCTGCTGACCAACCCGTATCACGTCGACGGGGTCGCCGCGGATCTCGACATCGCGCTGCGGATGTCGCGCGAGGAGCGGATCGCGCGTCACGGGGCGCTGCGTGCGGTGGTCTGGAAGGAGACCTCTGCGGCCTGGGCGCGGGACTTCCTCGAGTCGCTGCGCAGCTGACGGTCAGATCGAGATCGATCCCTTGCGGAAGTCGGTCGCGCGCAGGTGGACATTCACGCACACCGGGCGGCCGGTCTTCGCGATCGCCTTGGCCTCGGCGAGCGCGGCGTCGACGCGCGCGGGATCGTTCAGCACCAGGCCGACTGCACCGTAGCCCT
>JBBJLY010000222.1:0-14502 GCA_037720695.1 Kofleriaceae bacterium
ATCAAGCGCGAGCTTCAACCCGCGCGATGCGACAACAACCCTGGCACAGGGGGCCCAGCACGCGTTTACGTTTACGTTCGGGTTTACGTTTACGTTCAGAACGCTTTGCCGACGCCGAACGTGAGCGCGTGCGAGATGTCGGTGCGCGACGCGTTGTCATGCGGCCGCATCGAGTCCGCCGGCGGATCCCCGAACTTCGCCTTGACGTAGTTGAGGTCGTAGGTCGCCTGGAGGTCCATCGCCTGCTTCCAACGGTAGCTGAAGCCGAGGCCGAAGCACGCGCTCTTCGCGCTCGGGTTGGAGCCGTCCTCGAGGTTCTTGGTCTGCGTCAGCTTGGAACCGAACAGGATGGTGTCGAGCGACAGCCGGACGCCGATCTTGTCGGTCAGCCGCGGCAGTGCGAGCGCGGCGCCGATCGCCGGACCGTAGTAGATCTCCGACGGTAGGAGCGCGCGGTTCTTGTTGACGTCCTCGACGTTGCCGACCTGGAACGAGCTGTACTTGAACCCGAGTCGGCCCATCACCATCATCCCGCTCTTCTTCTTGAGATCGTAACCGACGATCGCGCGCGCGTTGATGTCGTGCAGCGTGATGCCGGTGGTGGTGTCCATGTACTTGATGCCCGGGATCGCCTTGGCAAACGCGTACGACAACTCGGCGCCGACGACCATCCGCTTGCCGTACGGGTAGAAGATGCCGCCACCGACCGCGAGCGTCGCGGCGGAGGTCGAGAGGTCGTAGTTGTCCGGGATCTCCGCGGCGCCGCCGCTCTTCAGGCCCTGGGAGAGTAGCGTGACGCCGAGCCGGCCGCGGACCTCGATCTGCCGTCCGCGGGGGCCCATCACCGCGCCGCCACCGCCGTCATCTGAGTCCTCGACCTTGAGCTGCGACGACAGCACGTAGCCAGCGTCCCCCTCATCGTTCTCGACGAACGTGTACTTGCCCTTCTTCTCGCCGACGTAGAGCGTCATGGACTTCGTCGCCTTGAACTGCTCCTCGCTGTCGCCGTCGGCCTCGCTGAGCACCGCGACCTGCTTGCTGACGCGACCCTTCGGGCGGTCGTCGATGATCTCGTCGCCACCATCGCCCGAGTCGTCGTCGTTGCCCTTGCCCTTGCCCTTGCCGGCGAGCGGATCCTCGTCGTCACCGCCATCGCTGCTGCCCTTGCCGTCATCCTCGTCGTCACCGCCGCCCTTCGGGGTGCCGTCGTCGCCGGGTTCGACGTCGGTCGTGGCGTCAGCGCCGACGCGATCCTCGGGAGCGCCATCTCCGCCGAACCCGCGCTTGGTGCTGCGGCCGTCGACGAAGGGCCGCCGGCGCGTGTTGCGCGCGACCGCGTCATCGTCCGGTACGTCGATCGTGGATTGCGGGACCCAGCCGCGGCGTCCCATCGCGCGGACCTGCAGCCAGCGGCCCTCCTTCTTGAGGACGTTGACCACCTGCCCCGCCTTGAGCTTCACGAGGACCTTGCCGGCCTCTCCCTTGCGATTGAACATCGAGGTTGACTGGTTCGCCTTTGCCTTTTCAGCGTGGGCGGCCGGGACTCCGACGACTGCGAGGAGGAGGACGACGAACGCTAGTTTCACCGCCATGCTGCCTCATTCTACAAGCCTCGTGCCGGGGTCTGCACGTCGAGGATCGTGCGATCGCCCACCCGCCCCTGACGCGCGCTACCGCAATCACTCGGAATCATACCCCTTTGTCCAGCGACCCGAATTCCACGATCGCGGACCTCCGTTCCCGCTGGAGACCGTGGGCCTCTCCGGGGGGATCCAGACGCCAGCACTCGTAAGAGGTGCGTTAAGCTGAGGTTTGTCCCAATGACCGTCCAGAAGCGCTCCTACACCTCCGGCCACTTCGAACTGATGATCGACGGTCACCGCTCGACCGCCTATCTGAAGTCCGTCGATGGTGGCGCCACGAAGGGGAGTCTGGTCGACGAGCCGATCGGGCCCGACAACCAGCGCATCAAGCACATGTCCACGATCGACGTCGAGCCGTTCTCGATCGACTTCGGGATCGCGGGTGCAAAGGACATCCTCAAGTGGATCCAGAACTCGTGGCGCAAGAACTTCGCGCGTCGCACGGGTCAGATCACGCACGCGAACTTCGATCTCAAGGCGACGTTTCGTAGCGAGTTCTACGATGCGCTGATCACGGAGACCACGTTCCCTGCGCTCGATGGCTCCGCGAAGGAAGCCGCGTACATGAAGATCAAGGTGCTGGCGGAGCGCACCGTCGAGAGCTTGCTGCCCGCCACGCAGAGCGTCGAGGGCACGCTCGGCTCGAAGCAGAAGATGTGGACCCCGTCCTCGTTTCGCTTCAACATCGACGGTATCGACGACGCGCGGTTCGCGAACAAGATCGAGTCGTTCACGATCAAGCAGGGCGTCAAGAAGTTCTACACGGGCCAGGGCCGGCACGCGCAGATCGAGCCGACCAAGGTCGACTTCCCGAACATCACGGGCACGATCGCGATGCAGTACGCCGACAAGTTTCTCCAGTGGCACCGCGACTACGTGCAGAACGGCCAGCGCGACACCAAGGCGCAGAAGACCGGATCGATCGAGTTCCTCGGCCCCGACAAGAAGCAGATCCTGTTCGCGATCAATCTCTACGAGATGGGGCTGATCAGCGCCGCGGTCGGGCAATCGACCGCGAACTCGGATCAGATCAAGCGCGTCAAGTTCGAGCTCTACGTCGGCCGGATGGACCTCGACGGCTCGTACGTCGGCATGGAAGGCTAGAGCAGCCGCGAGTAGACGAGCAGGTCGTACAGCGTGTGCGCGTACACCGCGTGCGCCAGCGACCGAAACCAGAAGATCAGGCCGAACACCACGCCGGCCAGGCAGCGAAACGCGAACACGTTCAGGTTCCACGGCTCGCCGTGCGCGCCCACATGATGCGCTGTGGAGAATACGATCGACGACGCGATCAGGGCGACCACGACGATGACTCGTGACGGCTGGCGCGACAGCAGCGCGACCGCGCCGCCAAACAGCCCGAGCCGGAACACCAGCTCCTCGTAGACCCCGGCGCCGAGGGCATTGATCACGTGGCCGCCGGTCAGGTTCAGGCCGAGCATGCGATCGATGACGAGCGAGATCAGCGCGCCGAGGGTGAGCGCGTAGACCGCGGCCTCGAACACGATCGGCCCGACGACCTCGAGCGACAGCACCTGCCCACGCTGGGTGCGCCGGATCCAGACCAGGAACGCGCACGCGATCATCGCCTGGAGCCCGAGGTAGCTGGTTCGACCGAGCGTCCCGTACACCGCGCGGGTGACGACGTCCGCACCGCTGACGTGACCCGCGAACAGCACCCCGACCTGATACGCCAGCAGCAGCGGGACGATCAGCACCAGGCTGTCGGCGAGATCGCCGTGACCCGACCACACGGCGGGACGCTTCACGACTTGCTCCGGGCGTGCTTGCGCTGCGCGGGCAGCTTCGACCGCTTGATCGCGGCCGGGGTTGCCGCGGGCGGGCGCACGGTGGCCGTGATCGCGCGATCGGCACGCAGGTACCTGGTCGCAGCGGCCGCGACGTCCGCCGGGGCGACCGCGCGGATCGCGTCGTCGTAGCGAGACCAGCTGTCCCAGCCGAGCCCGTAGGCCTCGTGATAGGCCATCGCGTTGGCGACCGAGGCCCGGCGCTGCATCGCGATCTGGTGGCTGCCGATCAGGTAGCTGCGCGCGCGCTCGAGCTCGGCTGGTGTCACGCCGTCGGCACGGATGCGCGCGAGCTCCCGCGCACGGCCTCGACCGCGGTCCCGAGCTTCTCCGGAGCGCACGCCAGGTAGACCGCGACGAACCCAGGGTCAACGCCCTCGATCGAGTGCGCGGAGATCCGGTACACCAGCCCGCGCTTCTCGCGGAGCTCGCTGAACAGCCGGCCGCCCTGCCCGCCGAGGATCGCGACCAGGATCTCGAGGGCGAACCGATCCGGTGCGGCGAGCGTCGCGCCGGGGAACCCGACCACGAGATGTGCCTGCGCGCGATCGAGATAACGATAGACCTCGCGCGCCCCGACCGGAGCTGGAGGCGGGACGCGAACGACCAGTGGCCGGGTCTTCGCGATCCGTTCGAAGCGCTTGCGCACCCGCGCGATCACGTCGTCAGGATCGACATCTCCGACGATCGCGAGCGTCAGTCCGCTGACCGGGTAGTGCGCGCGATAGAACGCGAGGAGCTCGGTGCGCGTGAGCTCGGCGATCGTCGGCGACCCGAGAACGTCGCGCGCGTACGGATGGGTGTCGTAGAGCGTCTCGCTGAACAGGCGGAACGCGACCTGGGTCGGGTTCTCGACCTGTGCGGCCTGCTCGTCACCGAGCAGCTTGCGCTCGCGCGCCAGCTCGACTGCGGACAAGGTCGGCGCAAGGATGCAGTCGGCGAGGAGCTCCATGCCCGGTTGCCACGATCGGGCGAGCCACTCGGCCGAGATGCCGAAGCTATTGCGACCGGCGACGCCCGCGAACGAACCGCCGAGGCGGTCGACGCGATCGGCGAACTGCGCCGCGTCGAGCTTGCCGCAGCCACGCCCGACCATCCGCGCGAGCAAGGTGGATGCGCCGGCGCGCGCCGGTTCCTCGACGCGCTGCCCGCCCGTCCACACCGCGCGCATCGCGACGACCGGTACGGACGGATCGCGGCGCACGATCAGGCGCATCCCGTTGGCGAGCACGACGCGTTTGTCGACGGTGGGCAGCGTGACCGGCGCGACCGGCAGCGCCTTGCGCACGCGCTGCGCGACGCGCTGCGCGAACACCTCGCGACCCTTCCGGCGGGGCGTGGGGAGCACCGCGGCGACACTTGCGTTGTCGGCGCGCAGGTACTTCCGCATCACCTGCGCGACGTCGTGGCGGCGCACCGCGCGCACGCGATCGAGGTAGACGTGCCCGAACTGAGGATCACCGGTGACCGTCGCGTGCCAGCCCAGCGAGCGCGCGCGGCCCTGTGCGGTCTCGAGCTGGTGCACGAACGCGGCCTCGACGGCGATCCGCGCCTTGTCGAGCTCTTCGGAGTCGAGCTCCTCCACGATCGTCCGCCCGTGCTCGACGAGTGCGCCGACCGCCTTCTCCGCGGCCTCGGGGCGCGCGGTCGCCGACAGCACCAGCAGTCCCGGATCGCGCAGCGCGTGGACACTCGCGTAGGCGCTGGTCACTAGCTCGTCTCGATCGCGCAGCAAGCGCGGCAGTCGCGCCGACTCGCTTTGACCGAGCAGGATCGCGGCGACATCGAGCGGGGCCAGATCGGGATGTCGCGTCGCAGGGACATGGAACCCGACCGACAGATACGCTTCGGACAGCTCGCGAAACGTGGCGCTGGCGCGAGGCGAGGTCTGGACCGGCTCGCTGGCTACCAGCCGGGCCGGGCGGCCCGATGGCATCGCGCGAAACCGGCGCTCGACGATCCGGCGCACGCGCCCGGGGTCGACATCGCCGGCGACGACGAGCGTCAGGTTGTCGGCGACGTAGTAGCGTCGAAAGAACGCGACCAGCTCGCGCTCCGAGAACCCGCGCACGCTGTCGGCGGTCCCGATCACCGGCCGGCGATACGGGTGCGCGACGAATGCGGTCGCGAACAGGCTCTGCGCGACCGTGCGCGCCGGATCGTCGGCGCCCTGGCGAATCTCCTCGAGGATCACCTCACGCTCGCGCACGAGCTCCTCGTGATCGACGCGTGGCTCGAGCAGCGTGTCGGCGAGTGCGTCGATCGCGGACTCGGCGTGGTCGCGGCCCAGCACCGCGTGATAGACGGTGTGGTCCATCGCGGTCCACGCGTTGATCTCGCCGCCTCCACCCTCGATCAGGCGGACCAGATCTCCGAGCCCGTACGCGCGCGAGCCCTTGAACAACATGTGCTCGACGACATGGGCCATCCCCGCCTCGTGCGGTTGCTCGTCCGACGAGCCGACGCCGACCCACGCCTGGACGGCGGCCACCGGCGCAGGATGTCCCGCGGCGATATGCAGGGTCAGCCCATTATCGAGGCGATGAGTCTCTACGTCGTGCACGGCACCGCTCGCTGACGCGACGAACGCGATAGCGGCGAAATGATAGGCACGGCGACGCGAGCGGGGCATCTTTCACACGTGGCGGCCGCGAACATAGCGGACTTCCTGGGCGGACTTCCTGGTCCACCCCGAGGGGACTTGCGTATCCTCAGGCCATCCAGCGCCTCGCTCCCGCCACCGTCCCCGTGCTCGTTACCGAGCGGCTGGTCCTGCGCGCCCTCGATCCGGAGGACGCGGGGGCCGTGGCCCGAGGTGCGGGTGATCGCCGGGTCGCGCGCTACCTGATCGCGGTTCCCTCGCCGTACCCGATCGCACTCGCACGCGCGTGGGTCAGTGCCCGCGCGAGGTGGTGGCACGAGGGCCGGGGCGTGACGTTCGCGATCACGCGGCGCGACGAGAACGAGCTCCTCGGCAGCGTCAGTCTGCGGCGGTATGCCCGCGATCGTCGCGCCGAGCTCGGTTACTGGCTCTCGACCGCAGCGTGGGGCCAGGGCTACGCGAGTGAGGCGACGCGCGCCACCGTGATGTTCGGGTTCCAGGAGCTCGGACTCGCGCGGATCTACGCGCAGGTGCTCGCCGGTAACGGCGCGTCGATGCGCGTGCTCGAGAAGCTGGGCATGGTGAACGAGGGCACGAAGCGCCAGCACATCAAGAAGGGCCGCCACCTGCACGACATCGTGCTGTTTGGTCTCCTGCGCGCCGAGTGGACCGCGTAGTCGGGCACTCGTGCCGGCACGTTGCTTGCTGCGGGTGCGCGCATCGCACCTACGATAACGGACTTGGCCGGGATCACGTTGCGAAGGTCAACATGCGTACCTTGCTCCTGCCCGCGTTGCTCGTCGCCTGTAGCTCGTCCGCCACGCCTTCGATCGGCGACGGTGCGACGGCCGACGGCCGGAATCCAGATGCAGATGCCGACGCCGCCGCGCAGGGTTGTCCCGCGGGCAAGGCCGGAGCGGCGTGCATCCTCGCGCTGGCCGACGCTGCAGCCGACTGCGACCCGGTCGCGGTCGACAAGCTCCGGATCGAGCTCGACGCGCGACGGACCCTCGGGCCCCTGTGGGCCAATGGGCGCGCTCTGTTCCGGACCGCCGCGCCGATCCACGTCGCCGGCTCCTTCAATGGCTGGTCGCCGACCGCGGCCGAGACTGCCCCGCTGTGCGGCACGGAGCTCGTGCTCGCGACGCTCGACGTCGCGTCGGGCAACCACCCATACAAGCTGACCGATGGCACGAGCTGGTTGCTCGATCCCGACAATCCCGCATTCGCGTACGACGACTTCGGCGGCAATCCCGAAGGCATCAACAGCATGCTCGCGACTCCCGATTCGGGTCGCGGCTACCTGGTGAAGCTCGAGCGTGCCTGCTCGGCGGCGCTCGGCAACTGTCGCGACGTCACCGCGTATCTCCCAGCGGGCTACGACGCGCTCGATCAGGTCGATCGTAGTTATCCCGTGCTGTTCATGCACGACGGACAGAACGTATGGGACGATCACGATTGCTGCTTCGGTCACACGGGCTGGGAGACCAACGTCACGCTCGACGCCGAGATCGCCGCCGGTCGCGTTGCGCCCGTGATCGTGATCGCCGCGGCGCACTCGAGCGCGCGCAACGACGAGTACGGACTGTCGGAGCAGAAGCTCGCGTCGTTCATGGAATTCCAGGTCGCCGAGCTGCAGCCCCGCGCACTGGCGCAGGTGCGGTGGAACGGAGGGCGCGTCGCCGTCGCCGGCAGCTCGCTGGGCGGGCTGGTCGCGATGACGCTCGGGCTGACGTATCCCGAGACCTACGGCGCGGCCGTGTCGCTGTCGGGCGCGTTCTGGCCCGGTCAGGACACCGGCACGGCGCTGCGCGACAAGCTGCCGGTGCTCGGCAAGCAAGCGCTCGCGATCTACCTCGACCACGGTGGGAACCTGGCGAACAACAGCGATGGCGCGGCAGACTCGATCGAGGTCCGCGACCTGCTGAGCGGCATCGGCTGGCAGCTCGCTAGCTCGCCCGCCTGCGCACCGGGTCCGGACGCGCTCTGCTATCACGCCGAACCCGGTGCGACCCACGACGAGCTCGCCTGGAAGGCGCGGACCTGGCGGTTCCTGCGGTTCCTGTTTCCGCGTTAGCGGAGCGTCGACCCCCACTGACTGGGGGAGGAGGCCCCGATCGGCCATGCCAGCGGCCAGACCTACACGGGCCGATCTCAATGATCTTCACGATCACGCGCGGTCGGCGCCGTGCGCTGGCGGCATATGCGTTGCTTTACATTCGTTACATGAGAAAGCTCGCCTTGCTTGCGCTGTGCCTGCCCCTGGTCGCGTGTGTCGTCGGAAGCGACCCCGGTGGTGGTGACGGCGACGGAGACGGCGGCGGCGGTGGCGGTGGCAGCGGGTCGGCCAATGGGCTGAGCGGCCACATCACCGCGAATACCGAGTGGTCCGGCACGGTCAAGCTCAACGGCAAGACCTCCGACGGCGGCGCGGTCACGATCGACCCCGGCGTCACGGTCACGGTCGCGGCCGGCACCGTCATCAACTTTGCCCCGGCGTCTCGCCTCGATATCAAGGGCACGCTCGATGTGAACGGCAGTGCTGCCGCGAAGGTCACGCTCCAGACCGAGCCCGGCGCCGGTGTCAATCATGGCGGACTGCACGTCTACGGCACGCTGACGATGGACTACGCGGTCCAGACCGGCGGCGGCATCTACACCAATGCGGGCGCGACCGCGACGATCACCGACTCCGCGCTGTCCAAGGTCTCGGGTGACTTCCTGGTGATGAACGGCGGCGCGGTGACCGCGAGCTACTCGAACTTCGGCTCGGGCCCCGGCGACAGCACGCACTGCCAGCTCCACTTCGGTGGCACCGGTAACACGATCTCGATCACCAAGAGCAACATCAACACGGCCCCGTACGGCCTGATGTTCTACAGCGGCACCAACGCGATCTTCACCGCGAACAACTGGGAAGCCGGACCGACCCCGAACAAGGACGTCGACACGATGCCTGGCGTCTCGGGTGACTTCTCGAACAGCTACTTCGCGGCGGGGCCCCCGGTCGCCGGAACCGGCGCCACGATCACGGCGAACAACCTGTCGGCCACCCGGCTGCTGGACGCCGGCCCCCGTCCGTAACACCGATGCTGTGAAATTTCGACCCGATCACCCTGTGGCCAGACGGCCTCGGGGTCATTAGCTATTGCGGCGGTCCCTCATTGTAAGGCGACCTCTTGTATGGTCCATTGCGGCCAACGCTGATTCCTTATCCTGAATCGGCGAAGAGGATACCGAATGAGTGATTTGCAAACCGAGATGAATCGTGTGGTGCAGGGGTTCGTGGCTCAGATCACCGAGCTAGCTCGCCGTGCCGCCGTCGATACGTTGCAGGCTGCACTCGGCGGTAAGGTCCGAGGCGGCCGCAATGGTGGTACCGCCTCGGTGGGTCGCCCGCGCGGTCGCGGTGCCAAGCGCACCTCCGACGAGCTGGACCAGCTCGCGGTGGCCTTCGTCGAGTTCGTGCGCGCCAACCCGGGTCTCCGCATCGAGCAGATCAACAAGCAGCTCGGCTCGTCGACGAAGGATCTGGCACTGCCGATCCGCAAGCTGATCGCCGACGGGACCATCGGGACCAAGGGCAAGAAGCGCTCCACGACGTACTTCGCAGGTAAGCGCGGCAAGAAGAACTGAGCCCACCATGGCCCGCGACACGATCACGCACCGCTTGCTGAGCCAGGCGGTCGAGAAGCCCTCCACGATCGCGTACCAGGCCAAGGTCAACGATCGGTGGCAACCCACCACCTGGCGCGTGTTCGTCGACCAGATCCGGACCGCTGCTCGCGACTTGATCGGGCTCGGCTTCGCGCGCGGTGCCAAGGTCGCCATCCTCGGCTTCAACCGTCCCGAGTGGGTGATCCTCGACCACGCCTCGATGATGGCGGGCGGTGCCTGCGCCGGCATCTACACGACCTGCTCCGCCGACGAGGTCCACTACATCGTCGACCACAGCGAGGCGCATGTGGTGCTGGTGGAGGACGCTGGCCAGCTCGCGAAGGTGCTGAGCCGCCGCAGCGAGCTCCCCCACCTGAAGCACATCGTGCTCATGCGCGGTGCCGCCGCGTCGCCGGACGCGCTGTCGTGGGAGGACTTTCTCGCCCGCGCGGAAGGCGTGACCGAGCAGACGCTCGACGCCAGGATCGACGCGATCGAGGACGCGGATCTCGCGACGCTCATCTACACCTCGGGCACCACGGGCCCGCCCAAGGGCGTGATGCTGTCGCACGAGAACCTGGCGTGGACGTCAAGGACGTTGATCGCCGTCGGTGGCAAGCGTGACGAAGAGGTCTCGCTGTCGTACCTGCCGCTGTCTCACATCGCCGAGCAGATGGCGACCATCCACATGCCGGCGTCCGTCGGCAGCACGGTGTTCTTCGCCGAGTCGCTCGAGAAGATCGCGGACAACCTGAAAGACTGCCGGCCCACGGTGTTCTTCGGCGTGCCGCGGATCTGGGAGAAGTTTCACGCGGTGCTGGCCCAGAAGCTCGGTGCGGTCACCGGCGTCAAGAAGCGGCTCGTCGCCTGGGCCCGCAAGGTGTGCACCGAGGTCAATGCGCTCCGCGACCGCAGCCAGCCAATCCCACGCAGGCTCGGGGTGCAGTACGCGATCGTCCACCGGCTCGTCATCGGCAAGCTCAAGGTCGCACTGGGCTTCGATCGCGCTGCGGTCCTGATCTCGGGCGCAGCCCCGATCGCGCCCGACGTACTGCAATTCTTCGCGAGCCTGGACCTGCCGATCCGCGAGATCTACGGCCAGTCCGAGGACACCGGCCCGACGTCGTACAACCTGCCCGGCAAGACCCGGCTCGGCTCGGTCGGCCCACCGCTGCCCGGGATCGAGGTCAAGATCGCCCAGGATGGCGAGATCCTGGTGCGTGGTCCGAACGTGTTCCTGGGCTACTACAAGGAGCCCGAGGCAACCGCAGAGTCGCTCAAGGATGGCTGGCTGTCGTCAGGCGACCTGGGCGCGTTCGACCACGATGGCTTTCTCACGATCACCGGCCGCAAGAAAGAGATCATCATCACCGCGGGCGGCAAGAACATCGCGCCAAAGAACATCGAGGCCGCGATCAAGGAGTCACCACTCGTCGGCGAGGCCGTCGTGATCGGCGATCGCCGGAAGTTCCTGACCTGCCTGATCACGATCGACGACACCGTCGCAAACCTGCTGGTGGGTAACGAGCTGCGCACTGCGATCCAGAGCCAGATCGACGTGGTCAACAAGTCGCTCGCGCGCGTGGAGCAGGTGAAGAAGTTCGCGATCCTCGGCAAGCCGTTCGGGATCGACACCGGTGAGCTCACGCCCACGCTCAAGATCAAGCGCAAGGTCGTCGCTCAGCTATACGCCCGCGAGATCGAAGCGATGTACGCGGAAGAAGCCTAGTGGCGTCGCCCTGGCCGCGCGCGGCGTACACGGCGGGAGGTGGCGCCGCCGAGATCGCGCTGATCGCGCTGTCGTCTGCCAGGTTGCCCGATCCGCTGCCGGTGTCGCGCACGCAACACGGCATGCCCGATGACGGTGACGGTCCCCAGTCGGTGGCACTCGTCGCACGCGATCGCGCCGAGGACCCGGCGTGGTTCGCGGACCAGGTGCTCGCGCCGTTCACGGCGTTGATCGTCGCGGATCTCGGCCCGTCCGCCGCCGCGACCGCGCTCGCCGCGGAACATGCCTACGTGATCGAAGCCCAGCTCGACGATCCGGACGATCTCGGCCATCTTCAGGCCGCATGGGCGCTCGCGAAGTGTGTGTGTGAAGAAGGTGCCGCGGTCGTGATCGATGTCTACGCCGCGCGCGCGCACCTCGGCGTCGACGTCGCCGCGCTGCCGCCCGAGCGCAACTTCGATGTCATGCACGAGGTCACGCTGTTCTTCGACGATCAAGGCGACGGCTCGCTCGCCGCGTGGTCACTCGGCCTGCGCAAGTTCGGCCGCCCCGATCTCGTGATCCTCGGCATCGCGCCGGACGGCGGGCCCGATGCAGCACTGCTGCTGCGCGACGTCGCCGCCACGCTCGCCGCCGGGGAACGGATCGAGCCCGGCGATCAGGTCGCCGGGCCCGACGATCGGCGCTGGGTCGCGGATCACTTCGATCCGGCGTCGTCACGCGTGGTCGCGGTCGAGGGTGACGCGATCGTGCTGCGCCTGGCGTAGCCCGCTACGGACAGCCGGCGCGCGCCTGGGTCGCGGCCACGAATCGCTCGGCCGCGTCGAGGCCGGGCTGGGGCTCGAACATCGAGTGCATCCCGCCCTCACCCTGACCGACGGTGAGCAGGTGGTTCGTATTGACCATCATGTTTGCCCGCGACGGGCCCTCGGTGAGGTCCGGGGTCAGGTACTGGAGAAGCAGGATCTTGGTCATCCGCAGCGCCTCGAAGAACGTCGTTGGATCGGAGGACGCGATGAACCCGTACTCACCGTTGCCATGGCAGTTGATGCACTTGCCCTGGGGCGCGCCAGCCGCGAGCTCGGCCCAGATCGTCATGTTGGACTCGACGAAGTCGGTGAGCATCATGCAGGCCTGAAACCTGGTGGTCACCCGCTCGGATGCCTCGGCGAGGGTCTCGGAGCCGTCGATGACCGTCGCGTCGGGCACCACCGGGGTCGCATCGGGCGTGGTTGGCGGGCTGCCCTCAAACGCGACGCATCCTGCCAGGCAGAGCGCGATCAGGGAGCGGTACACGGCTCGGAGCATCTCAGGGTTTCGCGCATCGTGGCCTAAAATGCGCTGACGTCCGCCAGCAGGCCCCAGGGCGCTACACTGCGCGCATGGGTGACGCGCGGTTCGGGCATCGCGGCAAGGTGCTGTTCGTCGATCTGACGGAGCAGAGCTATCACGTCGATGCAGTTGACGAGTCCGTGTACCGCAGCTACCTCGGCGGCTACGGCCTCGGGGCGTGGCTGATGTGGAAGCACTTCCCGGCGAAGGCGGACGCGCTCGCGCCCGAGGCGTGCTTCGCGATCAGCTCGGGCCTGATGACGGGGTTGCACACGCCGTTCTCCGGCCGGATCCAGATCGTCGGCAAGAGCCCGCTGACCGGGACGTGGGGCGACTCCAACTCCGGCGGCAGCGTATGCAGTCACCTGCGACAAGCGGGCTACGACGCCCTGGTCGTCAAGGGCCGCGCGGCCGAGCCGACGCTGCTCGTGATCCGCGATGGCGAGATCAGCTTCGAGCCCGCGGGCGCGCTGTGGGGACAGGAGATCCCGCCGACGTTCGATGCACTGAAGGCGCGGTTCGGCGGCAAGCGCGATGTTGGCGTGTCGGCGATCGGGCCGGCGGGCGAGCAGCAGCTGCGGATCGCCGCGGTGATGAACGATCGCTATCACGCGTTCGGTCGTCAGGGTTTTGGCGCGGTCTATGGCAGCAAGAACTTGAAGGCGATCGTGGTCAGCGGCAGCGGCGAGATTCCGGTCGCGAAGCCTGCCGAGCTGAAGGCGATCTGCAAGCGGATCACCGACGAGTACAAGCGCGACCTCGGCGTGGTCGCGCGGTTCTTCACGTACATGGCCAAGCCCAAGAGCTGGCTTGGCTGGATGTATCGCCTGATGACGCGGATGGGCGCGAAGCTGCAGTCGCCCACCGCGTCGATGCGCCGGCTGTGGTCGCAGCGCGGAACGACGGCCGCGGTGGCGCTCTCCGTCGAGAACGGCGACGCACCGATCAAGAACTGGCTCGGCGTCGGGTCAAAGGATTTTCCGCTCGCGAAGCGCGGGATGAAGGTCGACGGCAAGGTCGTCGACAAATACGTCACCAAGAAGTTGTCGTGCGGTGACTGTCCGATGCCGTGCAAGGGCATCGTCAAGGTGAAGTCGCGCGGGCTCACCGACGTGCGGCGGCCCGACTACGAGACGATCGTCGGGTTCGGCGCGAACCTGCTCAATGACGACATCGAGCTTGTCACCGCGTGCCACGACGCGTGCAATCGCTACGGGATCGATGCGGTGTCATCGTCGATGACGCTCGGCTGGGTGTGCGAGGCGGTCGACAAGGGGTTGCTCACCGCGCAGGACCTCGACGGGATCGACATGCGGTGGGGCAATGGCGAGGCCGCGCTCGCCCTCACGATCAAGATCGGTACTGGCGACGGCTGTGGCGCGTGGCTCGGCAACGGCGTCGCGCGTGCGGCCGCACATCTCGGCAAGGGCAGCGAAGCGTTCGCGATCCACATCCATGGTGGCGAGCCGGCGTATCACGACAGCCGGTTCACCTCGCTGATGGGCGTCACGTACATCGCGGATCCAACACCCGGCCGGCACACCGCAGGCTCGGCGTCGTGGAACGAGACGTTCGGCGCCGGGTTCTCGCTGCCTGCCGCCGCCGAGAAGAAGGACTGGAACGTCAAGTGGAAGGGCACCGCCGGCAAGGGTAAGGCCCAGGCGCTGCACTCCAACGCGCACCAGGCGATGAACGGCCTCGGGTTGTGCATGTTCACGATGCTGACCGGCT
>JBBJLY010000461.1:0-3757 GCA_037720695.1 Kofleriaceae bacterium
CACGCGAACTCGATCACCTCGAGGCCGCGGTTGACCTCGCGAGCGCGTCCCCGGTGACCTTGCCGTGCTCGAGCGTCAGCAGCTTCGCGAGCTCGTGTTGATGCTTGTCGACCAGCTGGCGGAACGCGAACAGCACCTTGGTTCGCTTCGCGAGCGAGACCGAGCGCCAGGTCTGCGATGCCTTCCAGGCCGACTCGACCGCCTCGTCCACGACGCTCGGTGTGGCGAACGCGACCCGCGCCTGCACTTCACCGGTGGCCGGGTTGAACACGTCACCGTGCCGCTCCGCCGTGCGCTCGTATGCCTTGCCGTCGATCCAGTGTCCGATCGTCTTCGTAGCCATGGGGCGATAGCCGTATCACGGGCGTTTGCGAGCTGGCCGGAAAAATCGCCGGCGGCTGCCGACCACGGGTCGCGCGTTGTCTACCCACGGAAGCAGCACCGGCGCTGCGATCCGCGCGTGCGCGGCCTCGCAGCGCGTGCTGGCTTGGTCTCGCTCGTGCAATTCGTCAGCTCCATGTCATCCACACTCCAGACCATCGAAATCGAGAACCTCGTCACGGTGACCGGCGGCGCCGGTGAGCAGATCAGCGGCAACGTCGGGGTCTCGGTCCCGACGCGCGCGGGTCCGGTCCAGGTCGGTGTCCAGGGCTCGCAGTCGCGGAGCGACTACGCGAAGTGCGCGGACGTCGTGTCGAACATGCAGGGCTCGACGCCCCGCGATGTTCGCGAGACCTGCGGCCTGCCGCCCTCGGGGGGCTGAACGTGCAGACCATCGAGCTCGCCCGCCTCGCCGAGGTGGTTGGTGGTGAACAGAGCACGACCGGGGTCAGCATCCCGGGCGCGTCGGTCCAGGCGTCACAATCGGACTACGCGAAGTGCGTCGATAACGTCGTGAGTCAGACCGCGCAGCAGTATCCGTCGACGCGGGGCTGGAACCCGTTCGGAACGGATGGCAATGCGGGGCCGCGCGCGACGGCGACGCTGCAGAACATGCGAAACGTCTGCGGCCTGCCGCCGCGCTGACCTCCAACTCCAACTTCCAATCTTCAACCTCGATCAAGCCGGCGCGAGCGTGATGCTCGTCGCCGCTGGTCGTGTTTGGCGCGGCCACGACGGGGAATTCAGCGACGTCACGAGAAGCCAGTTGAACGCGGCTCGAAACCCGTGTTAGGCCAGGCGTTTCCGATTTGATTCCCCAAGCTCCCTCTGGAGGCGACGTGACTGTTGATCTGTCCATCACGGTAAACGGCATGAAGTTCGAGAACCCCTTCGTCCTCGGCTCCGGACCTCCCGGCACCAACGGCAAGGTCATCGCGCGGTCGTACGACCTCGGATGGGGCGGCATGGTGGCGAAGACGTTCTCGCTGGACGCGTCGAAGGTGATCAACACCGCGCCGCGCTACGCGAAGCACCGTGGCCGCACCAGCGAGGAAGTGATCGGCTTCCAGAACATCGAGCTGATCAGCGACCGACCGTACGAGGACTGGCTGGATGACCTGCGGCAGCTGAAGAAGAACTACCCGACCAAGATCCTCGTTGCCTCGATCATGGAGGAATACAACAAGGCGACCTGGCAGCAGATCACGCGCGAGGTCCAGGAGACCGGCGTCGACGGCTTCGAGCTCAACCTCAGCTGCCCGCACGGCCTGCCCGAGCGCAAGATGGGCATGGCGATGGGCGAGAACCCGGACATCGTCGAGGAGGTCTGCGGCTGGGTGAAGGAGGTCGCGAAGATCCCGGTGTGGGCGAAGATGACGCCGAACGTCGGCAACCCGACGGTGCCGGCCGCGGCCGCGCTGCGCGGTGGCGCGGACGGCATCGCGATGATCAACACGATCCTGTCGGTCACCGGCGTCGATCTGAAGACGCTGCGTCCGCTGCCGACCGTCGAGGGACACAGCGTGCCCGGCGGCTATTCCGGCCAGGCCGTGCGGCCGATCGCGCTGCGCCAGGTGATGGAGGTCGCGCGCGCCAACCCGGGCGTCGAGATCAGCGGCATCGGGGGGATCGAGACCGGCTTCGACGCGGCGCAGTTCTTCCTGCTCGGCGCGTCGACCGTGCAGATCTGCACCGGCGCGATGCTCCGTGGTTACGAGATCATCAGCGAGCTCAAGGAAGAGCTATCGAAGTTCATGACGGACTCGAAGTTCACCAACATCCGCGAGTTCATCGGCAAGAGCCTGCCGTACTTCACGTCCCATCACGATCTGGTGGATCGCCAGAAGGCGGCCCGCGATGCAAAAGAAGCCGCGCGCAGCCGCACCAACAAGGACACCGAGACCTGGAAGGGCGACATCTCCAAGGAGACGTCGACGCTCGTCACGAACTGAGGAAAGCCATGCCACGCAAAGTTATCTCCGGTCTCATCCAGGCGTCGAACCCGATCAACGACGAGTCGAAGTCGGTCGCCGAGGTCCAGGCGGCGATGCTCGAGAAGCATCTGCCGATGATCCACGACGCCGGCAAGCAGGGCGTCCAGATCCTGTGCCTGCAGGAAATCTTCAACGGCCCTTACTTCTGCCCCGGCCAGGACAAGCGCTGGTACGACGCGGCCGAGCCAGTCCCGGGCCCGACGCTCGAGAAGCTGGCGCCGATCGCGCAGAAATATCAGATGGCGATGGTCGTCCCGCTCTACGAGCGCGAGCAGGCCGGCGTCTACTACAACACCGCCGCGATCCTCGATGCGGACGGCAGCTACCTCGGCAAGTACCGCAAGACGCACATCCCGCAGACCAGCGGATTCTGGGAGAAGTACTTCTTCCGCCCGGGCAACCTCGGCTACCCGGTGTTCAAGACGCGCTACGCGACGATCGGCGCGTACATCTGTTACGACCGCCACTTCCCGGAGGGCGCGCGCGCACTCGGGCTCGCCGGTGCCGAGATCGTCTACAACCCGTCGGCCACGGTCGCCGGGTTGTCGCAGTATCTGTGGAAGCTCGAGCAGCCCGCGCATGCGGTCGCCAACGGCTACTTCGTCGGCGCGATCAATCGCGTCGGCACGGAGGCGCCGTGGAACATCGGCAAGTTCTACGGCAACTCGTACTTCGTTGATCCACGCGGCCAGATCATCGCTTGCGCCTCGGAGGACAAGGACGAGCTGGTGGTCGCGGAGCTCGACCTCGAGATGATCGAGGAGGTGCGCCGCACCTGGCAGTTCTATCGCGATCGCCGTCCCGACGCCTACGGCCCGCTCGTCGAGGACTAGCGCCATGTCGAGGACGCTGATCAAGAGCGGCACGGTGCTCACCGCGAGTGACACGTTCGCGGCCGACGTCTGGATCGAGAACGGCAAAATCGCGGCGCTGGTCGCGCCAGGTACCGTGCTCGGCACCGCGGATACCACGATCGACGCCACCGGTCAGTACGTGATCCCCGGCGGCATCGACTGCCACACGCACATGTCCCTGCCGTTCGGTGGCACCACCGCATCCGACGACTTCGACACCGGCACCGTCGCGGCGGCCCACGGCGGCACCACGACGATCGTCGACTTCGCGATCCAGTCCAAGGGCAGCTCGATGCGCGCGGGGCTCGACGCGTGGTTCGCGAAGTCCGAGGGCCAGGCGGCGATCGACTACGGCTTCCACATGATCATGACGGAGGCCAACCCGTCGACGCTCGACGAGATGAGCGCGATGGTTCGCGAGGGCATCACGTCGTTCAAGCTGTTCATGGCCTACCCGGGCGTGTTCCTGGTCGACGATCAGCAGATCTTCCGGGCGATGCAGCGTGCCGGCGACCTCGGCGCGTTGAT
>JBBJLY010000462.1:0-3753 GCA_037720695.1 Kofleriaceae bacterium
CGCGGGGGCCGGCCGGCGGGGCCGCGGCTGCCGGGGGGGCTGCCGGGGGGGCTGGTGGAGCGTTCGAAACATGAGCGGTCACGCACTACCTCCAAGGTCACGATGCAAACGGCGTCGGATCAGGTGCTCGTCGTCCTCGACGAACCGGCGCCCAGCCTCGCCCAGCGCGAGGTCGTCGGACGTGATGCCGAGCACGAGCGACTCGACGAAGTGGAGCACCGACAGACAGTAGTGGCTGTTGGTGCCGAAGCTGTCGGTGATGTCACGCAGCTGGCCCGACAGCTCGGCGATCCCGGCGAGGGCGTCCGCGATCGGCGCCTGGGCGTAGGCCGCAGCGAGGGCGCGGGTCAGCTCGAGCCGCGCCGTCAACGTCATGTTCTCACCGAGCGCCTTGCGGGCCTGCTCGAGGATTGGCAGTGCGCGGGCGGTCTCACCGAGGAACGCGAGGCCCGCGGCGAGGGCGAGCCGGGCTCGCAGGTTGGTCGCGCCGGTGTCGAGGTGGGTCTCGACGTCGGCGAGCAGCTCCGCGATCTCGCGCCGCAGTCCGATCCGGCGCAGCGCGCGCAGGCTCTGATCGAGCACGCGATCGAGCTCGGTCCCCGGGACGGCGCGGACGGCGACGCCGAGCTGGTCGAGCAGCTCGGGGATCAGATCGGTGCGGCCGAAGTGACCGGCGACCACGAGCGCCTCGGCATACAGCACGGCGCGGCGTGGCTCGGGGAGCGTCTCGATCATCGGCCACGCGCGGTGCAAGATCGGCACGGCACCGGACTCGGGGATCTCGAGCAGCACGTCGAACACGCCGTCGAGCAGGCGCGACCGCTCGGCCTCGATCGCCGTGCTCGCGATCTCGACCAGCTTCGCGATGTCCTTCGCGCGTGCCGCGGGATCGCTGATCGCGCGGAGCGCGGCGAACTCGGGTCCGCGCGCGTCGTGCTGGCGCTTCGAGAACGCGCCGATCGCGTCGGGGCGCTCGAGCGGCTCGAGGATGCGTGACGCCTCGCGCAGCCGATCCACCTTGTAGCGCGCGACACGATCGAGCGCCGCGAGCCGGGTCCCGAGCGGGTCGGGCAGGGGCGTCTCGGCGGGTAACCCCGCGATCGCCTGCTCGATGCGGGCCGCGTACGCCGACGCGAGATACGCGTGCACCGGATCAGCGATCACGGAGGCGAGCGCGGTCTGGGCCTCGGTCGACAGCGCGCGTGCGCGCTCGAGCTGTCCGATCCGCGCGAACCCGTGCCCGAGCTGGAACGAGACGTACGCGCCGGTCTGCGTGACCGGCGCCTCGACGGGGGAGCGCTTGCGCTTGGTGCTGGTGATCTTGTCGGCGAGCTGGACCAGCGCCTTGCTCAGGTGCTCACCGCTGGCGTTGCCGAGCGCACCGCTCCGGCCGGCGAACCGGAGGAACGAGGGGAGCTCGCGCTCGACCGGCAGGCCACTGGCGAGTCGCGCCAGGATCCGATCGCGTGCGCGCGCGAGTCCGAGCGTGTCTCCGCCGGCCAGCCGCGCGAGACCAGCGCGCGCCAGCCACAACGTGCGGGCATCGAGCTCGCCATCGTGATCGTCGAGCCAGCGCAGCACGCGGTGCGGATCCTTTGCGACGGCTGCGGGTGCACGTGCCGCGATCGCGGCGACCAACCGGACGTCGTCGAGGCTCGGCGACGTGCTGGCGAGCTGGGTCGCGAGCGCCTTCGCCGGGTCCGCGGTGCCGAGGTCACCCGCGAGCCAGGCATCGAGCCGCTCGTTCGCCGCGGTACCCGACAGCTCCCACACCGCACGCGCGAAGCACAGACCGGCATCGCGCCGCCGGCCGAGTCGGGCGTAGGTCCGCGCCAGGCGCTCGAGGAGCTCGAGCCGCTCGGGCGCATCGGCCGGCGCGGCGAGCGCGACGAACTCGGCCTCGAGCCCGGCGAGCTCGGTGTCGATCGCGTCTTCACGCGGCGTGTCGTCGGTGCGCCGCGGCGTCCGCGCGCTGGGCTCGCGGGCCTGTGGCGGGCCCTGCACGGGGGTCACCGGCGCGACGCGCTCGCGCGAGCGCAACGGTCGCTTGCGCTCGGGCTTCTTGTCGCGCGGCTCGCCATCCTTCTCGGGTGGGCCAGACGCCCACTCGAGCCCGGTCGACACGAACGGCTCGAAGTCGAACAGCGTGTCGCGCGTCCATGGCACGAGGGCAGGTGCGTTGGAATGGATCACGTAGTCCGCCCAGTCCGCCAGCGGCGCGAACACGCTGTCGGGCACGCGCTCGACGCGGAACGGGCCGCGGATCGGGGCGCCGCGTTCGATCTGCGCGACCGGTGCGAGCCACGCGACCTGTCCCGGATCGACGCCGAGCACCTGGCGCAGCCGTTCGCCGCGCAGCGGCGGCTCGACGATCGAGCCCGCGGGTCCGTAGACATCGGGCATGTGCGAGAGCGGCGCATACTCCTCGGCGTCGAGCGACAGATCGGGCGGGCCGTGCCGACCGGTACGCGCGCGGATGATGATCGCGCGATCGGTCGCCGCGAACGTCAGCCGCTGCACGACCTCCTCGGGCAAATACTCGAGCAGCTTGTCGATCGCCGCCATCCCGCCCTCTCGGATCACCCACAGGCTGGGCGCCTCGCGCCGGCCGGGCGCGAACCGCAGCTCGACGCGCCGCTTGGTCTCGAGCGGCGTCGCCGCGAGCTCGACGCCTGGGCCCGACACCGCGAGCTGGAGCGCGCTCTCGAGACTGCGCCAGCCGTCGTTCTCGACCAGCCGCCAGCCGTCGGGCGCGATCAGCAGCAGCTTGCCGGGCTCGGTCACCAGCCGGCCGGCGAGCGGGTGGCGATGACCGAGCTGCGTCCACACCGCTTCCTGGCCGGCGGGATCCGGCGCATACGCGCGCAACCCCGATTCACGATCGATGGCTCGCACGATCGTGTACGTCGGCAGGTCGACCGCGCGCACCATGCCGGCATTCGCGGTCACCAGGATCTCCTGGCGCTCGCAGCCGAGGCGCAGCAGCTCCGCGCTGAGATCGAGCACGCCTTCGCGATCCGGCGTCACCAGCATCACGAGCGAAGGCGTCTGCTCGACCGAGGTGCGCTCGAGCTCGACCGCCTCCGCCCAGCAGCGCACCGCGTGGGCACCCGCCGGCAACTTGACGTCGATCCCGACGCCAGCCGCCGCGAGCTGCGCGATCGCCGCCGCCGGCAGCGGCGCGTCGGGCGCCAGGTACACGGTCTTGCCATCGCGCGCGACGTACGCGCCCTTGGCCTGGACCTCGAGGGGACACAGCTCGCTCATCAACGCGACGCGCAGCGACTCGTCATCGCGAAACGCGAGCGTCGTCGATCGCGGCGGCGCATTATCGCGCGTACGACTCATCAATCCCGACCCGGAGAGTAGCGCATCACCGTCATGGCGGTTCGTGCCGCCTGGGAATTTGCGCGCGGGGTGCTACAGCTTCGTGGTCGCTTGAAACAGCCGGGTCTGCCGGCGCGACATCTCGACGGTGATGCCACCCGTGAGCTCGACTGCGAGCCCACCGTCGAGGGCGGGCGCCAGCGACAGGACGTGCCGCAGGTTGATCAGCTGGCGGCGGTTCGCGCGAAAGAACATCGCGGGGTCGAGTCGATCCACCAGGGAGGCGAGCGAGCGCGGGAGCAGTGGACGGTGCGCTCCGAACACGATCTGCGTGTAGTTGCCCTCGGACTCGAGCACGACGATGTCCTCGACCGCGACGAACCAGCAGCGGTCGCCGTCACGCACGAAGATCCGGCGTCCCTCACC
>JBBJLY010000223.1:0-14417 GCA_037720695.1 Kofleriaceae bacterium
AGGGCTTCGCGCTCCTCGGCGAGGTGCTGCTCCGCCGCGTCGACTTCGAGCGTGCGGTCCCCGTGCTGCAGCACGCGCAGAATCTCGACCCGACCAGCCCCGCAATCCTGTCGATGCTGCGCCGCGCCCGCGCCGGTCAGCCGCTCGATGCGCCGAGCCCGGTCCCGACGCCGATCCCACCGCGCGGCGAGACCGACAACGGGGTCGAGATCCAGCGCTCGCGGCAGGCGCCGCCGATCGCGCCGCCCCCGATGCAGATGAGCCGCGCCCCCGCGATGGCGCAGCCGCAGATGGTCCCGACGTCCGCACCGGCGATGCCCACGATGGCGCTCCAGCCACCGCCGATGTATCCGAACGCGTCGGCGCCGACGTTCCCCGAAGCGTCCGCCGGGTTCGCGACCCAGATGCCGGCGCGTCCGGCCGCGAAGCAGACCGCACCCCCGCCGATGAGCGTCGAGGGCGTTCGGCCGCGCGTGATCGCACAGGAGAAGCCGCAGAACGCGGCGGCCGCCTCGCTGCGCCAGTCCGCCTCGGTCGGCGAGACCTACCTGAACGATCTGCTGACCGGTGGCCTGCTCGATGTCGCCGGGGTTCGCGTCCCCGACTCGGACTTCGATCTGCGGCCGGACCGCCGGTGGGGGCGGTCGACGCGCCGGGCCTTCATCTTCCTGTTCGTCGTGCTGGTCATCGGGCTCGGCGGCGGCGGCACCTGGTACTGGTGGTCCGAGAAGCAGCAGGCCGAGGAGGTCGCGCAGCTCCAGCGCGAGACGCGCACCTTGTTCGTCGCCGGCACGTTCGAGGGCTTCCGGGACAGCCTCGTGAAGCTGTTCGAGGCCCGTGAGTCGGACAAGAAGAACCCCGTCACCTACGCGTACATCGCGGAAGCGGCCGGGCTGCAGACCCTGCTCTACGGCACCGAGCCGATCGACGTCATCAATGCGATCAAGAACATCGGCAAGGAGCTGACTCCGGGTGCGCCGGGCGCACGCGAGGTCGTGATCGGCCGCGCGGCGCTGGAGCTGTCGCGGCTCCATCAGAGCCAGACGCCAGGCACCGTGCTCTCCACGATCAACAAGCCACTCGACGATCTGCTCGCTGCGAACGAAAAGGATCAGTGGGCGCGCTGGCTGCGCGGTCGCAGTCACCTCGCCGCGGGCGAGCGTGGCGCGGCGCGCGCCGCGTTCAAAAAGGCCGCTGACGTCAGCGACGGGCTCGTCGTCGCGATGGTCGATCTCGCGAACCTCGACGTCGACGACGGCAAGATCGAGGCGGCGATGGAGCTGTTCAAGCAGGCCGTGGCCAAGGGCAAGGAGCTCCATACCAAGGACGGCAAGCCCAACGATCACCCGCTCGCGGTGCTCGGCAAGTCGCTCGCGCGTGCCGAGGGCCAGTTCGAGACCGACGAGGCGATCGGCGAGCTCAACGACAACTTCGACGAGGCGACGATCAAGGATCAGCCTCGCAGCGTCGCGTATCGCGCGCTGATCCGCGCGATCCTGAATGGCGTCGAGAACTACGGCACGGCGACCGAGCAGCTGAGCAAGGCGACTGGCGGCAACCCGCCCGGCGAAGCGCGGTTCTGGTCGCGCGTCGCGTGGGTCCAGGCCACGTTTGGCAAGACCCAGCTCGCGAAGAAGGCGCTCGAGAAGGTCACCGCGAACAAGGCATCCGAGCCCGATCCCACGGTCGAGCTGGTCGATGCGGCGCTCACGCTGGCGGACGGCGACCCCGAGCGGGCGCTCGACCGCGCGTCCAAGCTCGACGGTGTTCGCGCCCAGCTGATCCGTGCCTACGCGTTCCTCGACCTGGATCGCGGCACCGACGCGCTCGCCGAGGCCGACAAGGTGCTCGCGGTCGCGAAGTCCAACGTCGAGGCGCAGATCCTGCGCGAGCAGGCGCGGATGTATGTCGAGAAGGATCGTGACGAGGCGCTGAAGGAGCTCGAGTCGCTGGCACGCCGCGCGAAGAGCAAGCTCGGCCGGCATGCGCTCGGCGTCTCGCTGCTGAAGTTTGGCGACAAGAGCGCGGCGAAGACGCAGCTCGAGCAGGCCGCGACCCTCGATGAGGCGTCGCCAAATCCGCTGCTGTACCGGACGCACACGGCACTCGCAGAGGTCGCCGTATTCGAGAAGGATCCGGCGCGCGCCGGCAAGCACATCGACGAGGCGCTCAAGCTGAACGCCGAATTCTTCCCGACGCTGATGATGCGGGTCCGCGCGGTGCTGCTCAACAACGAGCCGGATCGCGCGCTGACCTACCTCCAGCAGCTGACGACCAAGCCTGCGTTCAACACGCCCGCAGTGCAGATGGTCTACGCCGAGGTCCTGATCCGCGCGAAGACGCCGGCCAAGGACAAGGAGCAGGCGAAGCAGATCATCATCAAGCTGAAGGATGCCAACGTCGATCCTGCCGAGCTCGGCCGGATCGCGGCGCTGCTCGATCCGGATCTTCCGAAGGAGCTCGAGCTCCCCGCGCCGGGCGGCGTCGATAAGCCAAAGGATCCGAAGCCACCGCGCCGGCGGCGGAAATGACCGTCGCCGGTCGCGCGTTACCGACGTGATGCGGCTCGCACTCGGCCTCGTCCTCGGTCTCGCCAGCTGCAGCCGGGAGCCCGCGCCCGCGCAGCAACCCGCCGCAACGGCATCCGTGCCGGAGAAGCTGGCGCCGCCGCGACCCGCGAGCCTGACGCGGGTCACGATCAAGGCGATCGGCATGTACTGCGAGGAGAGCTGTCCGGTGAAGGTGCGCACCGCACTCGCCGACGTCCCGGCGGTCTACGAGCTCGGCTTCGATCTGTCGCATGAAACTGTGTTCGTGTCGTACGACGCTGCGCTGGGGACGCCGAAGGAAGTGACCAAGCCGATCCTGGTCGCCATCAAGTCCCAGGGCTTCGACCCGTGGCTCGCAAAGGAGAGCTGGCCCGCGGGCGCCGAGGTCCAGGTCATCCGCCGCTGACGGCCCCAAAACCGGCGCCCGTTGTCGATCTCGCGCGGTCTCGTTCGTCGCTCGGTAACACCGAACGAACAGGAGACCGGGATGAAGTTCATGCTGATCGTCAAGGCGACCAAGGAAACCGAAGCGGGCGCGCCGCCGACCAATGACGAGCTGGTCGCGATGCACAACTACAACGAAGAGCTGCAGAAGGCCGGCATCTTGCTCGAGCTCGGCGGGCTGGCCCCGAGCAGCCAGGCCGCGCGCATCCGGTTCGAAGGCAGCAAGCGCACGGTGACCGACGGACCGTTCGCCGAGGCGAAGGAGATGATCGCCGGGTTCTCGATCATCCAGGTCAAGTCGCGCGAGGAGGCGATCGAGTGGGCCAAGCGCAGTCCGTTCGGCACCGAGGTCCACCGCCACAGCCCGATCGAGGTCGAGATCCGGCAGCTGATGAGCCCGGAGGACTACGAGCCGGCGGCTGGCGAGCAGCCCGGCAAATCGTAGCGTGGGGACCGCGCCGCACACAGCGATCGCCGCCGCCGGCGAAACGCCAGTAACCCGGCCCGCGCACCGACGTAGCAGCCCGATGACCAGAATGCCCCAAGGTGCCCGAGTCCCTCTGGCCGATCAGCCGAGACTCCGGACGGTGATCTCGAGCATCCTGCTGTGCGCCCTCGCGGGGTGTGCAGACGACGGTGATGCGAGCTATGGCGACGAGCTGACGGACCCGCAATTACCGCCACGTGGCTCCGAGGATGTCGTCACCTGGCTCGAGGCCGGTCACTACCTGGCCTGGAACTGCGAGCCGGAGCCGCACCCGGCACGGCCGCCGGGGGCGCACGGCCGCAACCGGATCTGTACCAACAACGCCCTCAGCACCGCTCCCTCGAGCGAAGCGTTCCCGGTTGGCGCCGCCGCCGTCAAGGAGCTGGTGAATGCCGCCGGAGGGATCGAGCTCCATGCGGTCTACCGCAAGGTCACTGAAGGGACGGGCGGCGACACCTGGTACTGGTTTGAAGGCGCGCCGGGTGACGTGATCGCGAACGGCGAGGGCCACGACAAGTGCGTCGGATGCCATGGTGGCGCCCCGCGCGACTTCGTGTTCACCGTGGTCGCGAACTAGCGACGCGAGCCCGTGTGCCGGACTGACTGCTCGAGCTCGCCCGCGATCTCGATCGGCAGATCGATGATCCCCTCGAGCGAGCCCTGACCCCTGCGGATCAGCGTGATGTCCTCGCCGTCGACCTCGATCACCGTCGAGGGCTCGGCGGCCGTTTGCTCGCTGTCGATCACGACGTCGATGTGGCGCTCGAACACGTCGAGGACCTCGTCCGCGTCGCGACAGGCCTCGTGGGTCTCGGGAACGGTGGCGCTGGTGGTCAGCAGCGGCCGACCGAGTGCGCGCGCGAGCGCCTGGGCGACCGGGTGGCCGGTGATCCGGATGCCGACGGTGCGCCGCTTGTGGTCGGTCAGCGTACGCGGCACGGTGCGCGTCGCCGGCACGACCAGCGTGTACGGGCCCGGGAAGATCCGCTGCGCCAGCCGGAACGCGGTGTTGGAGAAGATGCCGTACTCCGACGCGGTGGACAGGTCCGGGCAGATCAGCGCGAGCCGCTGGTTCTTGTGCATGCCCTTCGCGCGGTAGATGCGCTCGATCGCGTCGCGTGATTCGATCGCGCAACCGAGTGCGTAGATCGAGTCGGTCGGGTACGCAGCCACCCCACCGCGATGCAGGATGTCGACGGCCTGCGCGATCTTGCGCTGGGGAGGCTCGCCCCACGGATCGATCACGAGACGCAGGGGCTCGGTCACGACGCGTCCTGCAGCGGCCGGAAGCCTGTACCGACCACGTACTGCTCGATCGAGATCTGGCGGCTCGACGCCGGCTTCGCGCTCTTCGCCGTGCCGAACCGCGCGCGCACGGCCTCGATCAGCTTCTTGAAGTCGGGACCCTGGAACAACTTGCCGACGAAGTTGCCGCCCGGCGCGAGCGTCAGGCACGCGATCTCCAGCGCGCGCTCGAACAGCGCCTCGGAGCGCGCCTGATCGAGGTTGCGAATACCGGTCGTATCCGGCGCCATGTCGGATAGCACGACGTCGAACGCGGGGATGTCACCGCGCAGCGTGGCGACATCGATCGTGAGCACATCGCCGACCACGATCCGCGCCTCCGGCGGGGCGGTCGGAACTGGCTCACGGTCGAGCCCGACCATCACGCCACGCTCGCCGATTCGCTGGCGGGCATACTGGAGCCACGAGCCCGGCGCACAGCCGAGGTCGAGCACGCGATCGCCGGGCGCGAACAGATCGAACTTGCTGTCGATCTCCTCGAGCTTGTAGACCGCGCGCGCGAGGAAGCCCTCGCGTTTCGCCTTCTGATGAAAGCGGTCGCGCCGGGTACCTCGATCGTCGAGACGTTTGGTCATGGCCCAAAAACAAACGCCCGACACACGAGGTGCCGGGCGTTGTCGAACATCGGGAAGCTCAGCGACCCGCGGCGGCCTTCTTGGACGCCTTGAGCGGGTTCTTCGAGCGAACCTCTTCCTTGCCCAGACCGCGGCGCTTGTACGACGCGCGGGTCGCAGCTTGCGTCACCACGACGTACTCGTTGGCCGCGCCGGGAACCGAGCCGCGGACCAGGATGCAGTTGTCCTCCGCGAGGATCCTGAACAGCTGAAGGTTCTGGACGGTGACCTTCTCGTTGCCCATCTGACCGGCCATGCGCTTGCCCTTGTGGACGCGCTGCGGGGTCAGCCGGCAGCCGATCGATCCGCCGTGGCGGTAGTACTCGTGCACACCGTGGGTGCGGGGCTTGCCCCGCATGTGGTGCCGCTTGATCACGCCCTGGTAGCCCTTGCCCTTGCTCTGACCCTCGACGTCGACGGCGTTGTCCACCGCGAACACGTCCGCCGGGCCGATCGACTGGCCGACCGTGAACTTGGCAACCTCCTCGACCGGGAGCCGGAGCTCGCGAACGAACCGCTGCGGCTTGCCGCCGATGTCCTTCACGTTACCGAGCTCCGCCTTGGTGGCGAGCCGCACCGGCTTGTCCTCGAACCCGAGGACGAGCGCCGAGTAGCCGTCGCGCTCCATCGTGCGCGTACCGACGACCAGGTTTGGGCCAGTCTGGATGACGGTGACCGCAACTGCTTCGCCGTCATCGGCGAACACCTGGGTCATTCCGAGCTTCTTGCCGAGCAGGCCGATCTTGAGGGTCATGACAGCGATCCTTGCGAAACGAGGGGGCAATCTATACCCGCGTGGTTTGCCACCGTCAAGCGGGCGTTAGCCGGAAGACCCGGCAGGCATTCTCGGTCGTCTGAGCGGCCAAGTCCGCGAAACTCATGCCGGCGCAGGTCGCGACGACCTCCGCGGTATGGGTCAGGAACCCGGGCTCGTTGCGGCGACCCCGCTTGGGGATCGGTGCCAGGTACGGGCAGTCGGTCTCGATCAACAGCCGGTCCCGGGGCACCAGCGGGACCGAATCCCGCAGCAGCTGCGCGGTCTTGTAGGTCACGATGCCGCTGAACGACACGTAGCACCCGAGCGCGGCGTAGGCCTGTGCGTCCTCCGGCGTCCCGGTGAAGCAGTGGATCACGCAGCCGAGCTCCATCGCGCGCCCGGCGACCAGGATCCGGCGCGCGTCCTCGTGGGCGTCGCGGATGTGGCAGACCACCGGCTTCTGCACTGTGTGCGCGAGCTCGATGAAGCGCGCGAACACGTCCTGCTGCAGCTGGCGCGGCGAGTGATCGTAGTAGTAGTCGAGCCCGGTCTCACCGATCGCGACCACCCGCGGGTGTGGGGCCAGCCGCTCGTGCACGGCCCACCAGTCGGGCGTCATGTTCTCGACATCGTGCGGATGGGTCGCGACGGTCGCCCAGATCTCTGGGTCCGACTCGGCGAGCGCGACCGACCGCTCGGCGCTCGTGGGATCGCCGACCGCGCCGATCACGATCATGCGCGAGACGCCGGCCGCGCGGGCGCGGGCGAGCACGTCGCCGCGATCGGCGTCGAACTCGGGGCCATCGACGTGGGCATGCGAATCGAACAGCATCACGGCCCTCGCGTACCGCGCGCCGCGATCGCGTTCAGCGCCTGCGCGATCGGCTCGATCAGCTCGCTGCCCTTGCCCGATCGCGCGAGCTTCTCGAGCGGCTCGCGCGCCCACACGCCGCCGATCTCCGCGAGTTGCTCGATCGCGAGCCCGCGGACGTGGACCTTGCGAGCGGTGAGCGCGGTCAGGATCACCTGGCGCGCCGCATCCACGCTGCCACCGCCGAGCCGCAGCACCGCACCCGCGGCCAGCACGGTGGCCTCGGGTGGGACGCGCCGGTTCGCGAGCGAGCGCGACAGCGCCTTGACGTCGTCGGGCGTGCCGAGCGTCTGCAGCGCGATCACGGCGTCCCACGCGCGATCGAGATCGTCGAGCTCCTCGAGCAGCACCGGCCGGCCGCCGGCGTCGCCGAGCTCGGCGAGCGCGTAGGCGACGTCGAACCGGGTGCCGCGATCCTTGTGCTCGACCAGCGCCGCGAGCTGCGGGATGGCGCGGACGTCACCGATCGCGCCGAGCGACAGCGCCGCCGCGCCGACCACCTGCGGGTCCTGGTCGCCGAGCGCCGCGGCGAGTGGCTCGTACGCGCGCACGCGGTCGATCTCGGCGAGCGACGTCGCGGCCTGGAACCGGAGGTCACCCGGGCCGTCGCGCAGCGCCTCGGCGAGGGGCTCGAAGCCGTCGGGGTGGCCGATCGAGCCGAGCGCGATCGCCGCGTTCTGGCGGACGGCGGGGGCGCCGTCGGCGAGCCGCTTGACGAGCCCCGGAATCGCGGACGGCTCGCGCAGATCGCCGAGCGAGGCGGCGGCCTCGGCGCGGACCTCGAGCCGGTCGTCGTCGAGCGCGCGGATCAAGGCCTCGAGCGCGCGCCGCTTCTCCGTCGCGTCCGTGACATCGCCCAGCGCGTGAGCCGCGAACGCTCGCGCCCGCGGACTGCCTTGCACGAGGTCGCGCAGTGCCGCATCGAACGTGATCGTCGTGGCGGGAAACAGGTACGACACGGGCCGACCCTAGCAGGCCTACGGCTTGGTCGCAGGGCTGGCCTTGACCTGCTCGAGCGTCTCGACGGTCTCGACCTTGTCGGCCGGGACGCGCGCCAGGATCTCGGCGACCAGCGTCTTGCGATCCTCGAGATCGTACGGCGCCGGCGCGCCATCGCCGGGGACCAGCAAGCTGCGCTCGGGGGTCCCGCCGTCGACGAAGCACGTGCTGGTCGCCGGTGACACGGTCACCTTCACGACCTCGCTCCACAGCAGCTTGAACCGGCTGCGCTTTGGCGACGCGACCTCGAGCGCCTCGTCGTCGACGATCACCTCGAGTCGCCACGTCGGCGACCCGAGATACGCGGCGCCGATGCCGACGCCGACGAGCCCGGTGACCAGGGGCAGGGCGACAAAGCCGAGCACGGAGGCGACGACGGCGAGCGAGCCGCCGACCCCGACACTCGACCACGCGATGCCGCGATAGCGCGGGCGAAACCGGAATCGTTTCGTCACTGCTTGGCGACGAGTGCCGCGATCGCGGCGCGGGTGTCGAGCGGGATCGACTCGAACAGGATGCCGAAGCCCTTCGGGAGCGTCGAGATCGTCGACCCAGCGGAGGCCGAGCTCGGCATCTCGCAGTCGGCGGTGCGCTGCCACAGCACCCAGCCGACCGCGTCGATAGGTCCGATGCCGCGGACATCGAACTTGAGCGCGACGCGCGACAGCAGCGGGAGCGGCGCGCCCGCGATGAAGGCGCCGTTGGTCGACAGATCACGAACGACCGAGGGAAACCGCTAGCCGATCGTGGTGAGGTCGGCCTCGACCCGCCGGAACACCGCCGCGAGGTTCGGGTGCAACGTCATCGGCACCTGGCCGATCGATTCGACCACGGCAGGTGCGTTGACCACGAGGCGCGCGGCGCGACGAAGCTCCGACATCTTCTGGGGCTATCGTACCCGGGTTCCGGGGGGGACGTCGCGATCGAGCGCCGAAAGTCCCAGGATGGCCTCGTCGCCGGCAGCGAGGATCATGCCCTCGGATCGGATGCCTCGGATCTCGCGCGGTGCGAGGTTCGCGACCACCAGCACCTGCTTGCCGACCATCTGCTCGGGCGCATAGACCTCCGCGATCCCGGCGAGGATCGAGCGCGGGTTGGCCTCGCCGAGGTCGACCGAGAGGTGGAGCAGCTTGTCGAGCTTCGGGACGCGCGTCGCCGACAGCACCTTGCCGGTGCGAAGCTCGATCTTCGCGAAGTCCGTGAACTCGATCGGCCCTGCGGGCAACACCGGGTTGGTCGTCTTGGTCGGCTTGTGCTTGCGCGGATGCTTGTCTGCCGCGGCCGGTGGCGGGGCGGCTTGCGGCGCATCGGCCAGCTCGGGCAGCACCTTGTCGAAGATCGCATTCTGCATCGGCTCGTCGAGCCGCGGGAACAGCGGCGTCGGCGCGCTGGCGACCAGCGTCGCCGGGGCCTGCCCGAGCGCGGGACCATCGAGTGCGGGCCAGGTCGGCTCGGTCTCGGGAGCATCTCCGATCCAGCCGCGCAGCGTGCGCGACGTCTCCGGCAACACCGGCGCGACGAGCCGCGCGATCAACCACAGGCTCGCCTGCAGCGACCACAGCGCCTGCCCGAGCGCGGGATCGTTGCCGCGCGCCATCTCCCACGGCCGGGTCTGATCGATGAACCGGTTCGCGAACCCGATGAACCGCCACACCAGCTCGAGTGCGCGCGATGGCGCCATCGCCTCGAACTGCGCGGCGGCGTGCTTCACCGCCTCGCGCGCGTGAACCTCGAGCTGGAAGTACGGGTTCTCCGTGCCGTCGGACACCAGGCGCTCGTCGTGCACGGGCGGATGGTCCGCCGCGAACTTCATGATCAGCGTCAGGCTGCGGTTGATCAGGTTGCCGAGGTCGTTCGCGAGGTCGGCGTTGAACCGGCCGAACAGCGACTCGAACGTGAAGTCACCGTCGTTGCCGAGTGGCACCTCGCGCAGCAGGTAGTAGCGCATCGCGTCGACCCCGATGCCGCGTCCCGACGTTCCGCCGAGCGCGTCGGCGAGCACGATCGGATCGATCCGGGTCGCCGGCATCGACTTCGAGATCTTCTTGCCGCGCACCAGCCACCAGCCGTGCGCGAAGATGCCCTTCGGCAGCGGCAGCTTCGCGGCGAGCAGGAACGCCGGCCAGTACACGGCGTGAAACCGCAGGATGTCCTTGCCGATCACGTGGATCGCCGCGGGCCAGTACTTCGCGACCTGCTCGCCGGTGATCTTGCCGTCGGGGCACAGGTCCGAGAGGTAGTTGGTGAGCGCGTCCAGCCACACGTAGATCACGTGGGACATGCCCTCGGGATCCGCCTCCGGAACCGGGATGCCCCACTGGAAGCTCGTGCGGGACACGCTGAGATCGCGGAGCCCACCCTTCAGGAACGAGATGACCTCGCTGCGGTACGCCTCGGGACGGATGAAGTCGGGATTTGCGGCGATGTGCTCGAGCAACGGCTCGGCGTAGCGCGACAGCCGGAAGAACCAGCTGCGCTCCTTGTCGAGCCAGCTGACCGGCCGGCCGTGGATCGTGCACACCCACTGGTCGCCTTGCTCGGGATCCTTCTCGAGCTCGGTCTCCTTGTAGAACGCCTCGCAGCCGACGCAGTACCAGCCCTGGTACGACGCCAGGTAGAGGTCGTCCGGGCTGTGCTCGCGGATCGCGCGCCACAGCTCGCCGACGACCTGCTTGTGGCGCTCGCTCGTGGTGCGGATGAACCGGTAGTCGGCGATCCCGAGCGACTTCCACGTCTCGTCGAACCGCGGCGCGACCTGATCGACGAGCTGCTGCGGCGACAGGCCGCGCTTGACGGCGGTCTCCTCGACCTTCTGTCCATGCTCGTCCGTGCCGGTGAGGAAGCGCGTGTCGTCGCCGCGCATCCGATGAAACCGCGCGAGCGTGTCGCACACGAGGGTGGTGTACGCGTGCCCGAGGTGCGGCACGTCATTGACGTAGTAGATCGGCGTCGTGATGTAGAAGGTGCTGGACATGGGGCTCAGGCGGGCTCGTCGTCGGGGAGATCGGGGACGTCGGCGAGCGGATCTGGCTCGGGAATGCCGTCGTCCGCATCGTTGTCCGCATCGTCATCTGGAACGTGATGCAGCGAGCTCGGATCGTCGGTCGGCCCGAGATCCTCGAGCGCGCTCGGGTCGTCGGTGTCATCGAGGTCGCTGTACTCGGACAGCGCGGGCCGGGAATCGAGGGGCCGGGGGTCACCCCCGGACCTGGGATCGACCTCGCGGGCGGCAGGTTTCGGATCGCGGCGATCGCCACGCGGCTCGCGCGCCTCACGCGGCGGCCGCTCGCGCGCCTCGCCCGGCGCCGCGTTCCCCGATGGGAACACCGGCGTCACCTCCGCGGCCGGCACGACCTCCGTGTCTCCCGGTCCGTACGACACGCGCACGCGCTGGCGCAGCACGTCGACCTCGACGACGCGGCGATCACCGCGCGCGCCGACCACGCGCTTGCCGAGCTTCGGCAAGCCCTTGCGGAGCTCGGCGTAGCCGGCCTGCTCGTAGACCAGGCAGCACTTGAGCCGGCCGCACTGGCCGGACACCTTGGACGGCGACAGCACGAGCCCCTGATCCTTGGCCATCTTGATCGACACCGGCACGAAGTCCGGCAGCCACGTCGTGCAGCACAGCGTGAGGCCGCACGATCCGATCCCACCGACGGCCTTGGCCTCGTCGCGAACGCCGAGCTGGCGGAGCTCGATCCGCGCACCCTGGAGCTCGTGCCCGAGCTCGCGCACGAAGTCGCGCAGATCGAGCCGCTCGTCGGTGGTGTAGTAGATGTTGAGCTTCGCGCCGCGGCCGAGCTGGCCCGCGACCTCGACCCGGAACACCTTGAGCGGCAGCCGCAGCGTGGAGGCGATGTCCTTCGAGAGCCGCAGCACGCGTCCGCGCTCGCCCTCGCCGTCGCGCTCGCCGCGCAGATCCTGCTCCGTCGCGCGGCGGATCACGCGCCGCAGTCCGCGTTCACGCGACGACCTGCGAACCGGCGGCGCGGCGATCCAGCCGAGTCGAGTGCCACGCTCGCTGTCGACCAGCACGCGGTCCCCGATCACGAGCTCGGCGTCGGCGGCGTCGAACCACTGCAGTCGGCCGCCCGGCACGAAGCGAACGCCGCACACGCTGGCGACGTCACCGCCGAGGCTCGCGCTCGGGCCGTCGAGCAGCGGGAACGTCAGCGGATCTTCGTCGTCCGCGGGCGCGTCGGCCGGCGATCGGGCGCGAGCACGACGACTGACGCGGGGCCTTCGTCGTCGGTCCCCCACGCGATCGTGGGCATGCTGGTCGACGAATCGGCGAGCTCGTCGAGCTCGTCGGGCTGCGTGCGGCGGGCCTCGAGCCGCGGCGTGATCGGCTCGTACGTCCGCGTCGCGGCACTCGGCGCTGTCGGAGGTGCATCGCCCGTGCGCTCGCGACTGCGCTCGTCGGGCCGCGCGCCACGGTCATCTGGTCGGCCGCGGCCGCCACGTGCACCGCGACCGTCACGACCGTCACGACTGTCACGACTGTCCGGTGCCCCCGCGCGCGGTCCGCGGTCGGGACGCGCTCCGCGTGCGTCTCGGCCAGGACCGGCAGCCGGTGCAGCGTCGGCCGCAGGCGGTGCGTCGGGTGCGGCGTCGGGCGCCGGTGCGGGAGGTGCGGGAGGTGCGGGCTCGCTACCATCGAACCGTGCGCCGTACGCGCGCGCGCCGGCCGCCGTCACGCGGCGTCTCCGGTGCGGCATCGCCGGCCGGTGCCTCGCGATCGCGGCCCCGCCGGCGCCGGCCCGTGCGCTCGCCGCGGGCATTGGGATCTTCGCGCGTGTGGATCGCATCGGGGCCGCCCGGTGGCGGCGGTGGATGAACGTCGGGTGCGCCGCGATCTCCAGCCGCGGCCTCGCGCTGCGGGACCTCGGCGGTCGCAGCTTGGGCATCACCCGCTGGTGCCGCTGCGCTGGCGTCGCCTTCGCCGGCACGACGGCGTCGGCGCCGGCGCTTGCGGCGCTGTTCGCCCTCGGGGCCCGCGACGTCTGGTAGTGCGGGACCGTCGCCGCCGTCGCCTCCGGGTGGATCTTCGCTCACGGGCGCACCGATCCGACTGCCGGGAGCTGGGATAGCTGAGCGACCAGCGCGTCGATCGCGAGCTGCGGGTTGGCGTTGTGGATTGTCACGGCGAGGTGCCAGCCAAGGACTGCCTGCGCGCGAGCCGACGCCTTGCGCGCGGTGTCCGGATCGTCGCGCGTGGCGGCCTCGCGGGCGCGGGCATGGAGGGCGTTTGCGGCCGCGACCAGGATCGGCGCGGTCTCACCTTTGCCCTCGGAGATCCGGGCGGGCAGGGTGGAGTCGTGGCGATCACCCGCGAGCTCGGCACCGAGGAGTGCGATGCGCTCGGCCTTGGTCGGATCGGCGGTCGTGGTCGGTGCGCCACCGCCAAACCGCACGCGCTGACAGCGGCTGCGGATCGTCGGCAGCAGTTGCTCGGGCGCCGTGGTGCACAGCACGAACAGCGTGCGCGCGGGCGGCTCCTCGAGGGTCTTTAGCAGCGCATTGGCCGCGGGTGGCGCCATCGCGGTCGCTTCCTCGACGATGAACACGCGGACGAGCGCCTCGTGGGGCGGCAGGCCGATCCGCGCGATCACCTGGTTGCGGACGCTCTCGATCGGCACGATCTGCGCCGCACCTTCACGCACCAGCGTGACCACGTCCGGGTGGATCGACGACGCGATCTTCGCGCACGCATCGCACTCGTCGCAGCCAACCCCCGGGCGCGAGCTACAGTTCAACCCGGTCGCCAGCGCGAGCGCGACGTCGACCAGCGGCGCGCCGGGCGGGCCGGAAAACAGATACGCGTGCGGCACGCGATCCGCGTCATCGCGCGCCGCAGCTGCGCGATGACGCGGTCCTGTCCTTGAATGCCTTGCCACACGGACACCGGCAGACGCTAGCACACCCTACTCGACGTCGAACCGCGCGAAGTCGACCAGCGTTTGCGACTTCACGTACGCGATCCCGATATCCCCGACCACGACCTTGCTCGACACCGAGCGATAGGTCGCGAGCTCGACCCGCGTGCCCCCACGCAGCTGGAGGGTCGCGAAGTATGACGTCGTCGCGCGGTGCTCCCCGCTGAACACCTCCGTGCGCTCCTTCACGATCACGGCGACGCAGCGCTGGATCGGCGCATTCTTGAACCGGAGCGCGCGATTGCTAAGCGATACGCCGCCGCTGACGATCGCGGTGCCGATCACGAGGAGCACGAACATGAAGCCGAACGGCGCACCCATGTGCAGCAGCATGCCGAGCGCGATCACCAGCAATACGGTCCCGAACAGCGACATCGCGGCAGGCGCGGCGACGGCGATCGCGATGCCGGCATCGCTTGGCAAGATCGCCGCACGCGCAAACGCCACGTGAAAAT
>JBBJLY010000463.1:0-3726 GCA_037720695.1 Kofleriaceae bacterium
TGTTCCTGTGCGGGATCTCCGGCCGCCGGTTCACGCCGCGTTACCTCGAGCGGATCGTGCGCGCGCTCGACCCGAAGCTCGTCGTGCCGACCCACTACGACAACTTCTTCCGCCCGCTCGGCGGCCCCGCGCGGTTCTCGTTCAACGTCGACCTGACCGGCTTTGCCGAGGAGATGCGCACGGTCTCGCGCGAGCTTCCGGTCCACACGCTCGAGGTAGCTCGTCCATGAGCAAGCAGTACTGGCTGATGAAGTCGGAGCCCGACTCGTTCTCGATCGCGGACCTCGAGCGGGTCAAGGTCGAGCCGTGGAGTGGGGTGCGCAGCTACTTCGCCCGCGCGTACATGCGTCAGATGCAGGTCGGCGACGACGTGTTGTTCCATCACTCGAGCGTGGATCCGCCCGGCGTCGCGGGCCTCGCACGCGTCGTCCGCACCGGCGTCGTCGACGAGACCCAGTTCGACCCGGCGAGCCAGTACTACGATCCGGCCGCGAAGCGCGAGACGCCGACCTGGGACTGCGTCGACGTCGAGTACGTGAAGACCTTGCCGCACTTCGTCGAGATCTGGCGAATGCGCGCGGAACCCGCGCTCGCGGACATGCTGCTGCTGAAGCCGGGCAGGCTGTCGGTGCAACCGATCACCCAGGCGCACTTCGAACGGGTGGTCGCACTCGGAGCGATTCCCGCGCCGGAGCCACCCAAGAAGCTCAAACAGCCGAAGCCCGTGAAGAAGCCGGTAACCAAGGCGGTAAACAAACCGGTGAAGAAGCCGCCGGCGAACACCAAGCCAAAGGCGCGGCGATGACGCCGGCCGAGGTTCGCGCACTGCGGCTTGCAGGGCGCCGCGACGAGCACCGGGTCGCCGCCCGCGCGCTCGCCGCCGACCAGCCCGAGGACGTGCTCGCGCAGATCGAGGCCGCCTACGGTCACGACCACGCCGGCGAGGAGCAGGCCGCGATCCGTCACTACGACGAGGCGCACCGGCTGGGCGTCCCGGACCCCGATCGCAGGCGCTTCCTCGTTGGCTACGGTTCGACGCTGCGCAACGTCGGCCGCGCCGATGACGCGGTCGGGATCCTCGGCCAGGCGATCGCCGACGATCCCGGGTATCCGGCGTTCGCCGGGTTCCTCGCGCTCGCGCTACTCGACGCGGGCCATCCGCGGGCGGCACTCGCGACGATGCTGGGTTGCGCGCTCGATGCCGCGGGACCCGGCGTGTTCGACGGCTACGAGCGTGCGCTCACCGCGTATCACGGCGAGCTGCTGCAGTCGCTCCGAGATACTCCATCACGATGAATAGCTGGCCGTCGGTCTCGCCGAGCTCGTAGACCTGGCAGATGTTGGGATGCGAGAGCAACGACGCGATGCGTGCCTCGGCGATCAGCATCTCGCGGAACCGCGCGTCGTCCGCGAGGTGCGGGAGGATCCGCTTGACGACGTAGCGCTTCTCGAACCCGGCCGCGCCCTGCAGCCGCGCGAGAAAGATCTCTCCCATCCCGCCGGTCGCCAGCCGAGCGATCAGCTCGTAGCGTCCGAGGCGCGCCGGCGCCTGCACCGGGACGGGCACGGTGGGTTACCTCGACCGACCATCGTCGAGCAGCTTGCGCGAGTGCTCGAGCTGTTTGCGCTCGCGACGCTCTCGCTTGCTCGCCTGGCGACGCGACTCGCCGGGCAGCCGCGTCGTGATCTCGAGGCTGCCAAACCGCACCGACCCCACGATCTGGAGGAACGGGCGCGCGGGGTCGGCCTCGGGCGGAACGCGGTGGCGTTCCTCGACCGCGCCGGCGATCGAGGACACGTCGACATCGACCGCGAGATGCGGCGGCAGGATCAGCTCGAGGCTCGCCATCGTGACGCGGATGTCGAGCGTGGTGACGCCGGGACCGAACGAGGCCTCGCGGAAGTCGAGCACCGCGCTGCTCCAGAACATCCGCATCTCGAGCCGGCTTGGCACCGTCCACCGGCCTTCGCGCTCCACCGCGCCCATGATCACGCGCAGCCGCTTGGACGGCACTCGCCGCGGATCGTCGATCGCCGTCGATGCAACGGGGACCAGCGCCGTGGACGACACGGGCGCGAGATCGGCGACCAGCAACTCCAGCTCGTCAACGGTCCGGGCCGCGTGGGCCAGATCGAGCCGGCGTTCGAGCTCCTCGACCTCGTAAAGCTCCGTCGCGTAGCCGTCGGATACCTGGGCGATCACCTGCTCGCGGCGATCGCGCAGCGCGACAAGGCTCTGGACCATGGCCCTGGTATACACCTTCGATGCGCTTCGAGCTTCACTGCCACTCGACCTGTTCCGATGGGACCGAATCCCCGGAGCGCGTGGCGGCGCGAGCCGGCGAGCGCGAGGTCGCGGTGTTCGCGCTGACCGACCACGACACCTGCGCCGGCACGGGCATCGCGGTTCCGAACGCGCGGTCGATTCGCGCCGTCGAGCTGACGTGCGATGACCACGGCCGCACGATCCACATCCTCGCATTCGATCGCGGCGGCGCGTGGCACGCGATCGAGGAGCGGCTCGGCGCGGTGCGCGAGGCGCGGCGCAACCGGATGCGGGTGATGGGGGCCCGGCTAGCGCAGCGCGGGATCGCGATCGACATCCAGCCGTTGCTGGTGGAAGCCGAGCGGCGGTCGATCGGTCGACCCGATCTGGCGCGCGCGATGGTCGCGGCAGGCATCGTGACATCGGTCAAGGAGGCGTTCTCGCGTCACCTCTATGACGGCGGCCCGGTCGACGTCACCAACCGCTCGCTGCCGATCGTCGAGGCGCTCGCGATCGGGCGCGATGCGGGTGCCGCGCTCGCGATCGCGCACCCGCACCTCTACGACGAGCGGTCGGCGCACCTGCTTCGCCGGTTCAAGTCCGAGGGGCTGACTGGGATCGAGGCCTACTACGGTGCGTACGATGCTCGCGAGCGATCGCGCTGGATCGCGGTCGCCGATCAGCATGGCGTCGTGTGTACGGGCGGCTCCGACTGGCACGGACCCGACGACGCGGTCGCGAAGCCCGGCGTCGATCTCCCCGAGGATCGCAGCGACGCGTTGTTGCGCTGGCTGAGCTGACGCGTTCGCGCACGTTCGCGACCGTGTTGTCTCGACGGCGCGCACCCCGAATCCACGGTAGTGACGCGCTGGAGGCGATGACAGCGGCCGATCTGCGCTCGATGTCGGGCGGCCTACAAGTTCGTGCGAAGGCATCAAATCTGTAGCCTCGCGCCCGATGATCGATGTCTCGTCCCTGGTCCACCAGCACCACACCGAGCTCGAGCGGTCGCTGGATGTCCTGACCAGCGTGACCTCGGTGGCCAGCCAGCGGGTGGCGCTCGATGGGCTAAGCCTCGGGCTCCCGGCACATGCCGAAGCGGAGGCGACCGCGCTCGGGCTCGCGCTCGACGGGCTGCGCCCGCCGCCCCTGGTCTACTTGTTGTGCTCGCAGCTGGTCGCCGCACACACCGCGCAGCACCACGCGTTGGTCGGGCTCCGCGCAACGCGGTGCGGCTCGATCGCATGGCGCGACCGGGCTCACCAGCTGCGCGTCCTGATCACCCACCACGACGAGCACGAGGCTGCGTGCGTGATTCCCGCGCTTCGCGACTACCTTCCCCGCGCGCACTACGATCAGCTGGCCAGCTGCTACGCGACGGCGCGGCTGCAGTCGCTGGTCGCCGTGCCGTTCGACGGTCAGTTCAGCTAAGCCGACTGCAGCTCGCCGATCAGCGCGTC
>JBBJLY010000464.1:0-3722 GCA_037720695.1 Kofleriaceae bacterium
GCCACCTGGCCCTGGTCCGGCATGCGCGGGCACGCGCCGACGTCGTGATCCTGACGATCTTCGTCAACCCGACGCAGTTCGCGCCCACCGAGGACCTGGCGAAGTATCCGCGCGACGAGGCCGGCGACCTCGCGAAGGCGCGTGGCGCCGGTATCGATCTCGCATTCTGCCCCGATGCGGCGGCGATGTATCCGGACGGCGCGCAGACGTTCGTCGAGGTCCGCGAGCTCCAGCGGCCGATGTGCGGCGAGAGCCGCCCCGGCCACTTCGCCGGCGTCGCGACGGTCGTGACCAAGCTGTTCCACGCGACCCTGCCAGACGTCGCGGTGTTCGGCGAGAAGGACTATCAGCAGCTCGCGATCATCCGGCGCATGGTGCGCGACCTCGACTTCGGGGTCGAGATCGCGAGCGTGCCGATCGTGCGCGAGTCCGACGGTGTCGCGCTGTCGTCACGTAACGCGTATCTCTCCCCCGAGCAGCGGGTCGCCGCGCGCGTGCTGTCCACCGGCCTCGCCGCGGCGCAGGCTGCGTTCACGGGCGGTGAGCGCGCCGCGCACGCGTTGCTCGCGGCGGCGCGCGCGCCGATCGAGGCCGAGCCGCTGGCCCGGATCGATTACGTCGAGCTGCGCGATGCCGAGGAGCTGACCGAGCTCCCCACCGTCACGCGATCCGCCGTGCTCGCGATGGCGGTGGTCGTCGGCGCGACCCGGCTGATCGACAACCGCGTGCTGGTCTGAGCTTGCCGCCGTGAAGCGGGCGCTCGCGATCGGCTGCGGCCTCGTCGCGATCGTGCTCGCGCTGAGCTGGTGGAGGTGTCGCGATCCTGGCGCGCCGCACGGTCCCGCCGTCGGTTCGCATGCGTCGCTGCCGCCGCGCGTCGTGGTGCCGCAGGATCCCGGCGCGATCGCAGGTGCGGTGCTCGACGACAAGCGTGCGCCGATCGCAGGCGCCACGGTGGCGCCGGCGCGAGCTGCGTCAAGACCGACGCGGCCGGCACGTTCCGCCTGCGCGATCTCGCGCCGGCGAGCTACCTGATCGGCGCGTCTGCGCGCGGCTTCCTCCCGGGACCGCCGAAGTGGTGCTCGCGGCCGGTGATCAGCGCACCGCGATCGAGCTCGTGCTGGTGCGTGGCGGCGTCGAGCTCCACGGCATGGTGTCGGATCTCGGGGGTGGGCCTGTGCGTGAGGCGCGAGTCACCGCGAGCGGCGCGACGACCGAGACCGACGACCGTGGTGGCTACGCGCTGTGGGTGAGCGCCGGGCCGGTCGAGGTCCAGGCGCGGGCTGATGGCTACGCGGAGGCGCGCGAGCGCGGCATCGCACCGTCAACCATCGATCTGCTGCTGACGCCGGAGTCGTCGCTGGCGGGACGCGTGATCGATGCGGCGTCGGGGGAGCCGCGCGCCGGGCTGCGCGTCACGATCAGCGGACCAACCGGCGAAACGAGCGGCGCCACGATCGCTGGCGCCGACGGCGCGTTTCGGGTGACCGGCCTGGTGCCGGATCGCTACGCGGCCACGGTCCAGGATGCAGGTGTGTTTGGTCGCTCGGACGGCTCGGTCCGGGTGGGGCTCGGCGAGCACGTCGACGGCGTGGTCGTGCGCGTCCATCGCGCGTACCGGGTCGCGGGTCGCGTCGTCGCAGGCAACACACCGTGCGCGCAGCCAGCAGGTGCGCTGATCGATGACGCGGATCAGGTCGTCGCGGTGCTCGCCGCGCAGCCAGACGGGATGCTGGTCGCGGACGGCGTCCGGCCCGGCAGCTACGGCGTGCATGCCGGCTGCCTCGGCCACCAGCCGGTCGGCGAGCCGCGGGTCGTGATCGGCGCGGCAGATGTCGTCGATCAAAAATGGCCCGTCACGGCCGGCGCCACGATCCGCGGCCGCGTCACGCTCGATGGCGCACCGATCGCCGGTGCTCGCGTCGAGGCTCGAGCGGCGACCGCCATCCCGCGTGGCGCGATCGGCGCGCGCGAGGCCAGCAGCGAAGCCGACGGGACGTTCGTGCTCCGCGGGCTCGCGGCCGGTCGCCACCGCGTCACCGTCGACAGCGCGCTCGGCCACGCGCCCGAGGTGGTGCTCGAGGTCGCCGCCGGCGCGACCCGGGACCCCGTGTTCACGCGCGCGGCCGGCGGCACGATCCGCGGCGTGGTCGTCGATCCGCGTGGTGCACCGGTGTCCCGGGTCGAGCTTCGCGCCTGGCGTACGGGCTTCGCGACCCGTCACACCTGGTTCACAGGCGACGACGGCCGGTTCGCGATCACCGGCCTCGCGACGGGCAGCTATCGGGTGACCGCAGCGCGCGGCGAAGATGCGCTGCGGATCGCGGGCGCGCCGGACGGCGTACGCGTCGCGGTCGCGACCGGCACGATCGAGCTGCGGATCGTGGTCGAGGCCGCGGTCGGCGCCATCCGCGGCAGCGTCGTCGATGCAACAGGTGCGGCGATCGGAGATGCGTATGTCTCCGCGACCCGCGAGGAGGCTGGCGAGAGTGCGCGAGGGCGCGTGCGATGGTCGGCGAATGATCGCCCTGCGCTGACCGCCACCGACGGCACATTCGTCCTCGATCGCCTCGCGCCCGGCAGCTACACGATCCTCGCCACGCGCCGCGGCGGTGGCGAGGCGGTGGCCGAGCACGTCGCGGTCGGCAGCGTGACCCGGCTCGTGCTCGGCACCACCGGATCGATCGCGGGCACGGTCTCGCTCGCCGGTGGCGCGCCCGACGAGCTGTCGATCACGCTCGCTGGCGCGGACGGGTTTCGCCGGACCGATGCGTTCTATCGCACCGGCGGCCGCTACACGCTCGCCGAGGTCGCGCCTGGGAGCTACCTGCTGCGCGCGACCACGCCCGGCGGTGCGGGTGAGACCCGGATCACCGTCGTCGCGGGGGAGCGCGCGCGCGTCGATCTCGCGCTCGAGCTGCTCGCGACCGTCACCGGCACGCTGGTCGAGCTCGCGAGCCAGCGCCCGATCCCGGATGTCGCGATGTTCGTGTTCCCGCGCGACGCAACCGCGTTCTCGACCCCCGATGGATCGCTCGAGGCCAGCCACGTGACCGACGCCGGCGGCAGGTTCACGATCCGCGGTGCGCGCACGGGCGCGATCGTCGTGTTCGCACGGTCGCGCGCCACGGGATGGTCGGTCGTCGTGCCGCGCGTGCTCCCCGCGCGCCCGACGATCGACCTCGGTCCGGTCGCGGTCGTGTCGCCACGCGTGCGCGAGGGCGAGCCGCCCGGCACGCTCGGCATCACGTTCCGCCCCGAGCTCGACCTGTGGTTCGCGAACCCCGAGATCGCCGCGATCGACCTCGCGGGACCGGCGGCGATCAGTGGCCTGGTCACGGGCGATGTGGTGACCGCGGTGGACGGCGTGGATGTTCGCGGCGAGGGCATCGCCCATCTCGGTCCGCTGCTACGTGCGCGCGCCGGCACGCGGTTGAAGCTGACGGTCCGGCGGGGTGTCACGGTCGAGATCACGCTCGAGTCGGCGCGCTGAGCGCGAGAAAAGCTCGTTCTGGCGACTGCCCAATCGCCACTCCTGACAACGCACGATGCCCCGAGTCGGCGACCTGCCGCGTTGCCTTGTCACTCCACGAGGTTGAGGAGACCGCGTGACCGCGCTGTGGACGCCGTGACCAGCGCGCCACAATGTCGACCTTGATGGACGATCGCGCGCAGCTCACCGCGCCCACAACGCCTGACGCCAACGCGACCTCCGCGACGAA
>JBBJLY010000465.1:0-3721 GCA_037720695.1 Kofleriaceae bacterium
GCGTCGCACGCCGCGCGCACGATCGGCCAGTACTCCGGCGGCGGGACCAGGACGCCGTTGGCGCCCGGGACCGGCTCGAGGAACACCGCGGCGATCGAGCGCGGGCCCTCGAGCTGCATCGTCTGATCGATGTTGGTCGCGCATTCGCGCCGGCAGGTCTCGACGCGCTGGCCGAACGGGCAGCGATCGCAGTAGCAGTCCTGGACGTGGACGACGCCGGGGATGCCGGGCTCGAGCGGCGCGCGGCGCCAGTCACCCGTCAGTGACAGCGCGCCCATGGAGGCACCGTGATACGAGCGGTAGCGGCTGAGCAGCTTGATCCGGCCGGTGACCTGACGCGCGATCTTGAGCGCGTTCTCGTTCGCCTCGGCGCCGCCGAGCGTGAAGAACACCTTCGAGAACCCGGGGCCGGCCATCGCGAGCAGGCGGTTTGCGAGCTCGAGCTTGGCCGGGAACACCGCGTTCGGCGCTGACAGACACAGCTCGTCGGCCTGGCGCTTGATCGCGTCGACGATGCGCTGCTGGCCGTGACCGGCGTTGACCTGGTAGCTCAGCGCCCCGAGGTCGAGCCAGCGGCCGCCATCGGCCGTGGTGAACCACGCGCCCTGCCCGCCGGTCAGCTCGAACGGCTTCGCGCCGCTCTGCGCGGTCCAGGTGAAGAAGAACGGATAGTCCATGGATCTACCTCGCCAGCATGTGCGCGAGCTCGTGAGAGGGCCGGATCGGCGTCGGTGCGCTGGGCTCGCCGACGAGCTTCTGCCACCAGCCGGTATCGTGCCAGCGATCGAGCTTCCAGCCGCTGCGCTCGAGCACCCCGGCCTTGCGAAACCCGAACCGGAGATGGAGTCGCGCACTGGCCTCGTTCGGGACGGTGATGAACGCGACCAGCGTGCGGTAACCCTGCGCCTCGAGCACCGAGAACAGCGCCGCATACAGCCGGCTCCCGATCCCGCTCGCGCGCAGGCCCGACGCGATCGACAGCCCGACCTCGGTGGTCCAGCGCTCGCCGGCCATCGTGCCGAATTCGCGCGACAGCGCGTAGCCCACGACCGCGTCACCCTGGACAGCGACCAGCCACGGATGAGTCGCCTGGCCGGCCTCGATCCGGCTCGCGAGCGCGGCCGCGGCCGGTGGCTCGTCGTGGAAGTTGATCGCGGTGTCGCGGATCAAGGGCACGACGATCGACGCGATGGCGGGCGCGTCGTCGGGGGTCGCGAACCGGATCGTGGTCACAGCCGCCAGCGCTCCGGCGCGACGTTGTGGATGAAGCCCTGCTGCGCGTCGAGCTCGCCGGTGTCGAGGTTCATCGCGATCCCGCCGCACGTGGCGACACCGTGCGGCGTCTCGGGCGTCGCCAGGTTGGTACACACGCTGCGCGGCCAGCCATCCTCGCTTCCGAGCCGCCGCCACGCGTCCCCGAGGTCCGCGATCGGCGCCCGCGCGAGATCCGCTTCGAGCCAGGTCTTGCGCTCGAACGTGGTGCTGGTGGGCGGCACCTTGGAGCGCGCCGTGATCTCCGGATCGATCGAGTGGTTGGTGTGGACGAACGACGGCCGGTCCGCCGCGAACACCTGCTTGCGCCGCGTGCCCGAGCACTCGATCGCGAACGCGGCCTGGCGATCGGCGACGAAGTAATGCCGGCCCGAGCCGATCGGGCTGCTCGCGATGACATCGCGCGCTGCCGTGGCGGTCCGCTGGTGCAGTGCGCGGCGGACGATCGCCGGCCACACGACGCCGAGCGTGGCGTCGGTCGAGAACAGGTTGTTGATCGCGAGGCCGACGCGCGCGGCGTTCATCCCCGCCATCCCGAGGCAGCCGGTGACGGTCAGGAGCGACGCGGCCGGTCCGTCGGCCGATTCCGGGATGTGCAGCATCATCACGTACGGGATCGCCGTCGCGTGCATGTCCCAGGTCTGGCCGAGGATCCGCCCCGCAGGCGTCTCGCTCCACACGATGCTGCAGCCGTCGGGCTCGCTGCTCGCGTGGCCACCGACGGCGAGCGCCGGGCTGTCGGTCGTCGGCGCGGTGACCCAGTGCTGCGGATCTGGATCGAGATCGCGGAGATCGGTGTAGTGATTCGCGATCACGATCGCCTCGGGCGCGACGCCGGCGCCCTCGGCGATGCCGAGCAGCTCGTCGGCCAGTCCCTGGTGGTAGCGCGCCAGCACGGGGAGGTGCGCGCGGGCGGCTGCGAGCACCTGCTCGCGCTCGGTGAAGCTGCCGACCTTCATGCACAGGTACGTGCGGATCTCCGCGAGTGCGCGGATCTCGCCGCGAAACCTCTCGCCGTGAAGCTGCCCCCACGCGCGATACGACTTGCCTGCGGGAAGCGCGAGCGATCTCACGACGGATCTCGCAGCGCATCACCGAGCGCCTCCCCGAGCGCGGTGGCCGCGTCGGCCAGCTGGTCGAGCGCGGGGATGATGCCGAGCCGACCGCCGGGGAACACGCGGACCGCGAGCTTGTGATCGGCGAGCGCCTCGACCAGCGCCGGGGCCTTCGCACCGGCGTGGATCACGCGATACGCCCCGAGCCCCGGGGCCTCGAGCTTGCCGACCGCGGCCTCGAGCGCCGCCGCACCGCCGGCGATGTCGAGGTGCCGCGCCGCGCGCAGCTGGTGATGCTGCCGCACGAGCGACAGCTCGTCACCGTCCCAGGTCGAGACCAGCGTCAGCGGCGACGCGACGAACCAGCGCGGGGAGGTGTGGAGGTAGCCGGTCTGGCCGCCGCCCCACCAGGTCAGCACGTCGGGCACGAGGCCAAGCGCCGGCGACAGGAACGCGCCGCGCCCGCTACGATAGCCGGCCGTCGTGGTCTCGGCCGCGATCAGCGGCAGCTCGAGCTCGGTGCGGAGGTCCGCCAGCGCGGCGAGGAACGCGGGCGGCAGCACGTGGCCGGTCCGCTCCTGCACCAGCTCGTAGACGAACCCGAGGATCTTCGTCGGGCCACCGGCGGCGGCGACCGCCGCACGCAGCGCGGCGATCGTCGCGGCCGTGCCGGCGACCGCGGGATGCGGCACGCGCGGCCACGCGAACTGCACCGGACCACCCTGATGGACCGCCGGATCCGACAGCGAGCGTGCGGCCGCGACGGTGTGGCCGTAGTAGCCGCCCTCGAGCCCGATCGCGACCTGCGCGGTCTTGCGGGTGACGCGGATCAGGCGCAGCGCCTTGTCGATCGTCTCGTCGCGCGACGACGTCAGGTACAGGTGCGGGAGCTCGGGGAGCAACGCGCCGAGCCACTCGAGCGCGCGCACGGTCGCCGGCGTGACGTAGTTCATCAGCGTCAGCTTGTTGACCGCCGGGCCGTACAGCAGCCCGGCCTCCTCGAGCGCGATCAGCGACTGCGGTCCCGACGCGAACGGCCGCGTCAGGCCCGAGGCGAGATCGAACGTGATCTCGTCGGCATCCGCGCCACGCAGCTCGCGCCGCCGCAGGACGTCCTGCTTGACGATCGGATCCGGGACGATCGGCCCGAGCGGGATCCGGTAGTAGATCGCCTGGCCCTCGGGGTCCTCGTACTGGCCCGTGAGGATCGACACGACGTGCGCGCCGAACACGCGGTTCAGGTGCGTCATCTGCGCGGTGCGCCCGACGCGGTTGCGACCGGTGACGTAGCGATAGCGTGCCGTCCCGTCGGCCTTCTTGCGCGCCATCGCGTCACGCAGCTGGAGCTCCTTGAGCTTGCGACCGATGCCCGAGCTCTGGAACGTCGGCGCGAC
>JBBJLY010000224.1:0-14341 GCA_037720695.1 Kofleriaceae bacterium
GCGCCGCCCGTGGCGTTCGATCGACGCGGTCGAGTACGCGACGGTCTGGGTCGACTGGTTCAACAACCGCCGTCTGCTCGAGCCACTCGGCTACGTGCCGCCGGCGAATACGAAGCGGCGTGCTATCGAAGTCAGGAGAGCCAGGCCATGGCGGCCTGACTCAAGTACACCTGCCTCCGGAGAACCCGGGCCGATTCACTCCGCAGTCCCCACCCGCACCACCAACACGACCTCAGGATCTCTACCTGTCATCAACTCCATGAATCTCGGCTGCGCCGCATCCCCGTCGCGCCACCTCGCCGAATCCACGTGTACACCGTCGACCGGGCGATCCGAGTCGCCTCGCTGCCGCTGGGACCGGTTCGCCTCGCTTGACCGCTGCCACCAACTCGGCGCGGTCCTGTTGCCCGAATTTCTTCGTCATCCGACGAGCGTCGACAGCGCTCAGCTGTCGAGCAACGTGGCGTTCACACAGTGGTTAGGGAACACCCGGAACAGCCTCGAAACACCGACGGCTTGAAGCGCACCGAGCTCACACGCGGATCCGCGAGGTTCGCGAGGTGCCTGCATGGCCTCTCGCTTGCGTGCGCACCGTTCATCTCCCTCGCCATGATCCAGCTCTGGTGGACCGGTGCCTCCCAGCCCAGCATCAAAGGCCGTTCGCGTTGACCAATTCCGTCTCGTGGGCCGAGCTATGCTCGGACGAGTCTTCGACCATGGAAGATCCCACTTCGACGGTAAGCCGGGTCGCCGAGCGTCCCCCCGGTCACGACGGTGAGCTCGAGGTGCCTCGCCTGTTCGTCGTGTTCGAGTGTCGGAGGCCGTTCGCGCCAGCGCTGAGACTCACGCTCGCGGATGTCGATGATGTGGCGATCGGCCGGGGTCCCACGAGGAGCTGGACGCGCAAGGGACGCGGGCTGGAGCTCCAGATCTGCGATCACGAGATCTCGCGAACCCACCTCCGGCTCCAGCGTCGAGAAGATGGCTGGGAGCTTGTCGACCTCGAGTCGAAGAACGGAACCTCCGTCAACGGCGCTCGCGTGCGCCAGGCCGTGCTCGTCGATGGCGACCTGATCGAGGTCGGTGGCGCGACGCTCCTGTATCGCGACGAGGTTCGAGGGGGCCGCGAGCAAGGGGATCTGGATCTCGCGACCTACGAGTCGCCCCCGGCCTTTCGCACGGTGAGCGTCGAGCTCGAGACCCGGTTTGCCGAGCTGGCGAAGATCGCGCCGTCCACGGTGCCTGTCGTGATCCGCGGTGAGACCGGCACGGGGAAGGAACTGACCGCACAGGCGATCCACGAGCTATCGCGAACGGCGCGGCGCGTTCGTTCCCGTGAACTGCGGCGCCCTGGATCCACCATCGGGACCGTGAGCGTCGCCGTACCAATTCCTGTTGCTGATCCATCGCTTAGCCTCCGGCGGGGAGGGGTCAGTTTTAGTGGCGCGAGGGGTCAGTTTACGTGGCGCCTACGGGCCCGGGCTCGTCACCAAGCGTCACCCGAGGGTCGGCTCGACCACCTTGATCGCGGTCTGGCCGCACGCGCGCCAGCTCGCCACTCGCGTTTTCCAGGTCTCGACGGTGTCCGACATGAACCCGCGATCCTCGCGACCGCGCGGGCTCACGCAAGGATGGGGTCCGTGCAGCGGTTACGCTGCTACGCGCTCACGCGGCGTGAGATCGCCGCACGATCTTGGCAACTGCCGCCAGCGGATATCGCGGCTCGTCGCACGCAGGCGCGCCGTCGGGAGCATCGATCCAAATTGCCGCAAGGCCAGCCGAGCGCGCTCCAGCGATGTCGCTGGTCAGCGAATCGCCGACCATCCACACGTTACGCGCAGGGACGACGAGCGCGCGGCATGCGGTCTCGAAAACGACGCGAGCGGGCTTCACCGCGCCAAGGTCGCACGACAGCCCGATCCAGTCGACACGTCGATCGAGTCCGAACTGCGCGATGCATCCACCCGACCAGTTATCGGCGTTACTGAGGAGCGCGCGGGGAATGCGCGGGTTTTCATCGAGCGAGGCGAAGAGCTCGTCAGCGTCGGGCGCCAGCCGGTAGCCTGCAACCCACTCCGCTTGGAGTTGTGCGAAGCGGTCGACAACGTCGAGGGGAATCGAGCGCGCCCCCAAGCGCTCGACTGCGCGCGCCGCAGCAGCCGCGTCGCCGAACCTGTGTGTTTGGAGAACTCTGCGGACCGCGCGGAACGGAGCGCCTGCGGCATGGCACAGCACACCAGCGGCGAACCCGCCGGCAATCACATAGCTCCATGGATCGTCGGGTGGCACGCCGGAGCGAGCCGCGAGCGACAGACCGATCGAAGGAGACGGGGGAATAACGATCGTGCCGAACACGTCGAGAACGACCGCGGTCGCTGCGCCGCTCACTGCGTCGCTCGCGCGCGGTTGACCGCCACGAGAATCGACTCGACCAATACCTCGGGCGGCGTATGACCCGACGAGTCGACGATCACGGCGGGGTTCGACGGAGCCTCGTATGGCGAGCTGATCCCTGGCAGGAACGACAATTCGCCGGAGCGAGCGCGCGAGTACATCCCGCGGCAGTCACGTGCTTCGCAGATGCGCAGCGGCGTCGAGACGAACACGCCAACAAAGCGATCGACGCCGACCGCTTCGCGAAGCCTCTCACCCACGACGCGATACGGAGAGATCAGCGAACTCACGACTGTCACCCCGTGGCGGACGAGGTGGGCCGCAAACGAACCGACGATCTCAAGCAGGCGCCGGTACGCTCCCTCGGTCAACTCGAACTCCTGAGTGGGACCGTGCGACGCTAGCGTGGTCGAGGGCGCGTCGAAGTAGCGCGCTATGACCGCCATGTTTGCGGCGTGATCGGCGACGCGATCTAGATGATACACAGGTCGCTCGGTACGGAGCCGCTCGACAAGTAACCGGGCCAGCGTGCTCTTACCGCTACCGGACAGACCGCTGACGGCTATCAACAGGCTGCGGTCCGGTAGGGGCGCTTCGGCGCGCGGACGAAGATGGTCAAACTCGATCATTGGCTTGCTTCTCTGTGTTGAGGTCAATGCGCACGGAGGCAGAGGAACCCCGGACGCGCAGTGAGTCGCTGGAACTTCTCGGGGTAGCGCTCGGCGCACTCCGGCAACGGTGCTGGCTCGATAAGGGCGTCGATGGTGAAGCCAGCGCCAATGAACGCGCCGAACACATCGGTCAAGGACCTTCGGAAGCAGCGAATCGTCACGCCATACGAGGGCCAGCGCTCTTCAATAACCTCCTGGCGGAAGTAGTCCTTCGACGGACTTGCTTCAATACTCGCAAACGGGTGCACGATGCTGGCGACGACTGCGCCGCCCGGTCGAAGCACACGACGGCACTCGGCCAGAATCCCGGACCAGTCGTCGACGTAATCGAGCACGAGAGCGGCGAGAATCTGATCGTAGGTCGGCGACGACGCGAACGACCACGGAGCCGCGACGTCGTGAACGAAGACGTGCGCGCGGTCGCCAACCCGTGCGTGAGTCTGTGCAACAAAAGTGGGATTGATGTCGAAGCTGTCGAGGATACACCCGCGGCGCACGAGCTCCTCAGCATAGTGGCCAGGGCCGCAGCCAACCTCGAGCATCCGTTCACCGTCGAGATCGCCGAGGAGAGCCAGCGTTGCAGGGCGCTCGCACAGCGCGTTGTGTGGGTTTTCACGGGTGCGCGCGGCATACGCGTGGGCGATCTGTTCGTAGGTCTCGAGATTAGTTAGGGTGGCCGCCATTGGCTCTCCATCAGGATGAGTGTAGCTGGAATTTCATCTATCCGTCGAACAACGTTTGCCGCCGGAGCACCGGGACACGCGTCCCGGAACACCGGAACAACTCGTCATCGAACAGCGAAGAACCGGAACACGCGTCCCGGAACACCGGAACACTGAAACACCGTCGAGTTCCACTCTTTCGCGCGCTTGGATGGAGAATCGTATTGCAACGAACACCTCTTGCGTCGCATGAGCTCCTTGCGCGCGAGTCTGGGCCGGATTCGTCCTTGCAGAGAGCCTCCTTCCGATATGAAGTATTTTCTCTCGAATAGTCGGGCGTCCGATGTCTGACGTTGGTAGCCGTGGCGGCGCCGAAGGGGAGGTGATCGGGCTGACTCGTGGCCTGTCGGAACTTCACGGCATACTGAATCGCGTCGCCGTGACCGACGCCACCGTCCTTCTGCAAGGGGAAACCGGGACTGGCAAGGATCGGATCGCGTGCGAGATTCACCGCCGCAGCCGCCGCGCGGACCACCCGCTGATTATTACGAATTGCGCCGCTATTCCGGGCGCGCTCTTCGACAGCGAGTTGTTTGGTTACGAAGTGGGCGCATTCACCGGCGCGGCGCGCCGGCGCATCGGCCGTATCGAGCAGGCTGACGGTGGCACGCTTGTGCTCGACGAGGTCGGCGATCTCGCCCCCGATCTTCAAGTGAAGCTGCTGCGCGTCTTGCAGGAGCGGCAGATCGAGCGGCTCGGTGGAGACGGAGCGATCGCTGTCGACTTCCGTTTGATAGCGGCAACCCATCGTGACCTGCGGGGGATGGTTGAGCAAGGTCGATTCCGAGCGGATCTGTACTACCGGCTCGCAGTCGTGCCGCTTGTCTTGCCACCACTGCGAGAGCGCCCGGACGACATCGTGCCGCTCGCCGAGCACGCGCTTCGCGACTTCGCCGAGGCGTTTGGCAAGCGACTCGACCTTACGCTCTCCGCCCTGGAGCGTCTGCGACGCTACTCGTGGCCCGGCAATGTCCGCGAGCTCAGGAGCGTAATGGAACGCGCGGCAGTGGTCGCAGACGGAGACGGTGTCATCGATAGCGACGATCTGATGTTCTACGGGATCGCGGACGGCGAAGGCTGTGTGGCAGGCGTTGGTGTTGACAGCGATATCGCGCGCGACGAGCGCGAGAAGCTCGTCGCGGCGCTGCGGTACGCGCGCGGCAACAAGGCCGAAGCAGCTCGACGACTGCGCATACCGCGGACGACCTTGCTCGATCGCTTGCGACGGCTCGGGATGTAGTAGTCTGACCAGCATCTAGACCATGAATGAAAGAAGCCCGCCCTCGTCGAGGGCGGACCTACATCACCACTCTAGGAGAGTGGTGATGTAGCAGATGGTAGCGCTGCAAGTTGACGGCAGCCCGCCCACGACCTGCTCGAGCGATTCCTCGTCTAGGCGACGGATCGTCTGGCGTTTCAGCTCCAGACGACCACCGTGCTCGGCGGGGTCCTGTACTTCCTTCTTCTCTTTGTGCACTTTTAGTTTCCTTTCTCCTCCGGATGAGAGGTGACGCAGCCGTGTGCACAGGGGGTGCCACCACGTGGCCCGCTATCCGCGTTGATCCTGCGAGCGACTAGCCCAAGTGACGACGGAATTCGTCGGGCGCCGACGAACCCCGACGCCCCCTAGCGGGCAGCACACGCCGACTTCGCCAAACTAGGAGCTGGGCCGCGCGGTACATCTGTTGCTACTGGCGACGAAGTGCTCGTCAACTTCCGCCCGCTACCTGACCAGATCGCTCCGCCCGCGTTGTTTCGGGCGGCGGCGTCGATGGCCGCGTTCGCCGCAGCAGATCGCGTCGTGGCGATGCCCATCGTGCACGCGGTGATCGATTTGCGGACCGACGAGGAGGTTGGCCGTAACGCGTTTACGTTCGGCAATGCCGCGCATGTCCGACGTCCGCTCGCGGCAAGGCCGTTGCGCAGCGCGGGCGGCGCGGTGGAAGACGCCGATCGCACCGAATGGTATGTGCAGATGCTGATCGGGTTCGTTGCAGAGATCGTCGACGTGCTGTCCGAGGTCGCGAGTCGCAACAAGCATTCGTGCGTCATCGTTTGTGGCCTGGGTAAGGACCGAACCGGCGTGGTATCCGCCGCGCTGCTCACGGTCGCAGGTGTGGCCCGGCCCCACATCTTCGAGGATTTCGCGCGCAGCGAAGCGTCGCTGCCACCCGCGCTACCTATCGAACGCCGGCGCGCGCCGGCGCGAACACTCGAGAGTGCCCTGGACATCGTCGAACAACGGTGCGGTGGCCTGATTGCTCACCTTCGACGAAACGGGTTGACCGAGCTCACTGAGGCTGCGCTGCGCCACCGATTCCGAGGAGTCCGCACGTGAAGATTCTAATCGTGATCCCGCCCATGGTACCGAGCTACTTCAACGCTGGGCACCACCTTCCGGCGTTCCAGGTCGCTGCGTACCTGCGCCGTCAGCCCGACTTCAGCAGCGCCGAGATGCGATGCGTCGATCTGCAGGCGCTGAACGCGACCTGGCGTGACGCGTGCACGTTGCTTATCGACCAGCCGGACGTGATCGCAATCCTCGATGATCTAGATGCTGCCGACGGTATCCCACGCTTCGTACGATACGCGCGCGAGCTGGCGCCCCGCGCGCGTATCGTCTCGTTCGGCCGTCTGAGCGCGTTGGCTCCGGACGTGCTCGCCAGTACCGGCGTCCACGGCATTGTCGAATCTGGGGACTACGAGGCTGGAGTCGCGGGCTTCATCCGTGCTGCAAACGAAGGCGATCACGCCGTGCCCGGTATCCGCTGGCTCGATCGAGCCGGTGCGCGCCCCGCGCCAGGCTTGTGGCTCGATCCAGTCGACTGGGCCTTCCCGGATATCGACGAGGTGCCGTACGAGGACTACGAACGTCTTTACGTCGACGACCGCAGGAAATTCTGCGGGATTCCCGAGCGACGCGAGTTGGTGGTTCCAGTCGCGCGCGGATGCCCGGTTGGCTGCTCGTTTTGCGACGTCCCGAAGGTCCAGGGCATGCGTGACAGGCGCGTCTCCGTCGAGCGTACCGTAGCGTTCATCGTGGATGCGTTCGCACGTCGGCCGTTCGACTACGTGAGCTTCTATGCGCCGACGTTCACGTTGCGGCGACAGTGGGTCACCGACCTATGCGCACGGCTTGAGGCTGAGCCGCGTCGCTATCCGTGGAAGTGCGCCACAACGATCGCTCATCTCGACGAGGAGCTGCTCGGGACAATGGCTCGGAGCGGCTGCGTGCGTGTATCCGTCGGGGTTGAGACCATTGGACGAGCGAACCGCGCAGTGTTGCCGCGTGCGAAACACGACGACGGTATGCGGCTTGAGGCGCTCGGACGACATTGTCGCGCCGTAGGCATCGAGCTCAATTGCTTCGTGATCGCTGGCTTAACCGGTGATCGGTTCGATGACGTCGAACGCACGATTGCGAAGGTGCTCGAGGTCGGCGGACGCGTACGCCCGACTGTCTACGCACCGTACGACCTATTCCACCAGGTTCGCACCGTCGACGCCGCCGCTGCGCTCAACCGACAGCTCTTCGTCGGCCCGACGCCGTGCCTCGAGGAGCGCGCGCGACTCTATCGTCTGCTCTACGCAAACGGCGCCGATCGTCCTTCGCGCGTCATGACGCAGATTCCATCAACGCGGGCGGGAGACTGAGCGTGCACTCGTCGTTCATTGACCCGCTGCTCGCCGCTGCGTCGCCGCCAAAGAAGCGTGACTATCGCGGGCTACTGAACCTATCGAGCAACGAGGCCTCGCACCCCTTGGTCCGGGCTCTCAGCCATCGCTGGGCGGGGCGCTGGCGGCCAAGCCTTCACGACTACATTTATCCGCCGCGTGAGCTGCCACGGATCGCCTCGCGGCTCGGAGTTTCCGTCGAATCCCTTTACCTGACCGCTGGAGCCGACCACGCGATCCAAGTCGTCTGCGCGTCGCTAGGACGTTCGTGCGGCCGTCTTATCGTGCGTTGGCCAAACTATCCCAACTACGTGCGCTATGCAGAAGTGCAGGGCATGTCCGTCGAGCGGTGGTGGCCGCGGGCCGGCGACGATCTCGCAGTGCTGGACTGCGCACCTGCGCTCGTCGTTGTCACGAGCCCCGACGCGTTCACGGGCGAACAGCTGGCCGACGAAGAACTCGATCGCCTCGCTACGAGCTCCGCCGCGAATGGACATCTGCTGGTGCTCGACGAGACGTATGGCGCGTTCGCGCCAACGTGCCACCTCGACTGGGCGTCACGCCGAGACAACATCGTCATTATCCGTTCGTTCTCCAAGTCGCTCGGCGCGGCCGGGCTGCGTCTCGCTGCGATCGCAGCAGCTCCAACACTCATCCAGTACCTTGCGCGGAGCAACGCTATTAACGCGGTGAGCGTCGCAGCGATCGACTACGCGGTCTTCGCGTTCGACGAAACGAACGAACTCCGGCAAGCGCACCGCGCGATCGCAGATGTTCGCGACCGTTTGATCGAGCGTATTCTCGCGGTCGAGCCGCTCTGGCGTTCAAGTAGGTCACGCGCGAACTTCGCCTGGTTCGAAGCCGAGGACGTGGCCGCAGCCGAAGCTGCCTACGACTGTGCTCTTGCATCGAAGATCGCGATCCGATGGTGCCACGACCTTGCAGGCGCTGAGCGGTGGGTGCGCATTACTGCTGCCGATGACGACGCGACGAATCGGGTGGTCGCAGCGCTCTCCGAGCGTGAGCCTCGCTGGAGGGACTCGTGAAGTATACGCACGAGAGCGAGGCACTGTTCGTACAGCGCACGGCGACGCCTGCACGCGCAACGATCACCCTCCACGGCCACAAGCATTCGGCTGTCCCTATCCTCGCTGCGAGCCTGGCCGCTGAAGGCGTAGTCGAGTTGGAGCGCGTGCCGCACTTGCAGGACACGCTGCTCATGCTCGAGATCATGCGTGCGGGAGGCGCGCGCGCTACCTTGCGCGACGAACGCGCCACAATCGATCCAGACGGGTTCTCCAGGCCGGACGTGCCTCCAGAACTGTCCCGACCGATCCACGGCTCCCTCTACTGTGTCCCAGCAGTGCTCGGACGCGTTGGCGCCGTCGAGTTCGCTACGTCTGGCGGGTGCGCGATCGGGCCTAGCCGCATCGCTGGCCAACGTCCGAGCCATCACGTCGTCGACGTGTTGCGTCGTTTAGGTGCTTCCGTCGAAACCAGCGACGGCGGAATCCGCGCGAAGTTGCGTCGCTTCACGGGTGGAGCGATCGACGTCGACGCCTATTCCTCCGGAAGTGGTGTCCGTGTCGGCCCGCTCCTGTCGGGCGCGACCAAGACCGCGCTGATTGCGGCAGCGTTTACGCGCAATGCAACCACGACGATCGAGCGTCCGTACCGCAAACTCGACGTGTGCGAGCTGGCTCGGTTCGTTGGCGCGCTCGGTCACGAGGTGACAGTTGGCGATGACGCCATCGTTGTCGCGCCCGGGTGCGCGCGAGTACACACCACGACATTCGATATTCCGCCGGATCTCAGCGAGCTGATGACGTTAGTCGCCGGCTCGGTGCATTTGCAGGTGCCGTTGCGCGTGCTCGCGTGGCGCCTCAGTGAGCTGCGGCACGCACTAGGGTCTGAGCTCGACGCACTTGCGGCCATGGGTGTATCGCTGCGCTGGGACGACGACGGCGTCGACATCGACCCACCGAGCAGCGTTGCTGCAATCGATATCGACGTCACACCCGACGGCATCTACAGCGATCACCAGCCGTTCTTCGCGCTGATGCTGCTCCGAGCGCGCGGTCGGTCACGGATCCGAGACCGCGTCTGGACAGAGCGATTCGCGTACGCCGACGAACTCGCGCGGATGGGCGCACGAGTGGAGCGCAACGGCAACGTACTGACGCTGATGCCATCGCGTCTACATGCGACTCAAACCTTATCATCGAGCGACCTCCGCTCTGCGGCGGTGCTCGCGCTCGCGGCGGCTGGTAGCGGCGCGGTGACCCGTATCGACGGAGCTGGTCACCTCCAGCGCGGCTACGTCGACTTCACGAAGCTACTCGAGGCGCTCGGTGCACGCGCGTGGCGCTCATCGGCGCCGATAGGACTGGTCGCGTGAGCCGACGCATTCTCGTCACAGGAGGTTGCGGGTACATCGGCTCTGCGCTTGTGCCCCGTCTCACCGCTGCAGAATGGCAGGTCACGGTGCTCGATCTGATGCTTTATGGAGACGCCGGACTACACGATCTGCCTGGTGTAGAGCTCCACATCGGCGACGTCCGCGATCGCGCGCGGCTCGTCGAGCTGGTGCCGGGTCACGATGCCATCCTGCACCTCGCTTTCGTGTCGAACGACCCCGGTCGCGAGCTGCCACACGCGATTGGCGAGTCGATCAATCGCAACGGCTTCTCCAATGTCCTGGCGGCCGCGCGCGACGCCGGTGTCGCGCGATTCGTGTTCGCATCGTCGTGCAGCGTTTACGGCGCGCGTGGACAGCAGCGCTGTGACGAGGCGACGCCTCCTGATCCGCTCACTCAGTACGCACGCGACAAGCTCGCGTGTGAGCGGCTGATGTTTGCCGATGGCGGTGCGATGGCGGTGACCGCCGTCCGTGCGGCAACTGTGAGCGGGCCGGCACCGCGGCTCCGCCTCGACCTGGTCGTCAATCGCATGACTGCGACCGCCTACTACGAGAACGAGGTCGTGATCGCGGATCCGGAGACGGTGCGTGCGTCCGTGCACGTCGATGACCTCGCGGCGGTGTACGCGGCCCTACTCGACCGCCCACCGGAACAGATCGCCGGCCGCGTCGTCAACGTCGCCGCAGGCTCGTGGCGTTTGGGCGACCTCGCCGTCGACATCGCTGCGCGGGCCGGGGCGCGATGGCGTTGTAGCGGGGGATCGATCGATCGCCGCTCATACGCTGTCGCATGCACCGAGCTCGTGCGGCTCGGGATCGCGGTGACGCGGACCCCGCTCGACGCTGCTTCCGAGCTGATGGACCGGTTCGCAGCGGGCGTGTACCCCGGAGCGCCTCATGACGATCGTTATCACAACGTGCGCGTCGAGCGTCGCCGGTGGGGCCATGCGTGAGCCGACGTTGCTGCGAACGGTTCCTGCCGTGACCGCACACGATCTGGCCGGCTTGGGGCGGGTCCTCGTACTCGGCAGCCCCGGCGCTGGCAAGAGCACCCTCGCGTGGCGCCTCGCCAACGACCTCGGGCTTCCGCTGGTACGGCTCGACGATCTCTACTGGCGTGCGGGCTGGCGACGGTTTGACACTGGCGACTTCGCGCGTTCTGTCCGACACGTGCTCGCGTGGGACCGGTGGTTGATCGAAGGGCACTACGGCGACCACCTGCTCGGCGAGCGCGTCGCCGCCGCGGACGCGGTGGTGTATGTCGACACGCCCGCGCACACATGCCTGCGGCGGATCGTCGTCCGCGCCGTGCGACGAGCATGCGGGGACACCGCGTCGTTGCCATCGGCAATGGGCGCCGAGCACGCGCGTGCGTCGCTGCGTCCAAATTGGCGGTTCGCTTGGAAGATCCTTCGATTCCCGTGGCGCGAACGACTCCGCGCTCTCGCCATCATGGAGCGCGCAGCGGACACATGCCGGTGCCTCGTTCTCAGAGCGTCGCGCGAAGACCGTCATCCATGACGACCGAACACGTCACCCACGCCGAACACGGTCTCGCGCTCGATCGGATCGCAGCTGCGCGGCGCACCTCGTGGCCGTTCACGTGGGCGTTCGTCGAGAATACGTTCGGTGCGGATGCACTTGCGCACCTCGTCTCCGAGTGTCCTCAGCACGCATTCGTGCGTGTCGAACGCGGCGGCGACAAAACGTATCGCACGGCATGCCGCACGTTGATGGCACAGAACGCCCCGGCACTCTCCGCCGATGACCTGACTCCGCGGTGGCGGGCGCTGTGCGAAGCGCTCCGCGGAGCGGCCTACCGCGAGTCGATCGAACGGGTGAGCGGAGAGGCGCTGGCCGATACGTGCGTCGAGGTCGTGCTTTGGCGCTACGACGCTGGGTCCTGGCTCGCACCGCATGTCGATAAGGAGAGCAAGCGCGTTACCCACGTCATCTACCTCAACCCGGGCTGGGAACCCCCGTGGGGTGGCCAGCTAGAGATTCGCACCGGCGAGCAAGGCGAGCGCGTGGTCACGCGCGTCGAACCGCGAGCAGGCGCATCCGTTGTCCTTGTCCGCGGCGAGACCTCATGGCACGCGGTCGCGCCGATCACACAGCTTGCTGGCGATCGCGAGCGCTACTCGATCCAGGTCGTGTTCCACCGCAAGGAGACTCATGAGGACGCTCGGCGATCTGCTCGAGGATGACTCGCGGCGCGAGGCGTGGCGGTCTATCCTGGCCGGCTATGACCTTGCATCCGATGGCCCATGGGCCGGAGTCGTAGTCGCGCTCGGAACCGAATACGCGGACGTGGCGCACGCGCTTGCCCGCGCGACCTCGCGCGAGTGCATCGAAGTCGACTCGGCAAGCGACGTCGCGACAAGCGTACCGGTCGCTGCTCAGTGCGCAATCGTCGGAGCACCACAGCACCTCGAGCCGCGTGCGATGGATGCGCTGCGGGCGCTCGCTGTACCATGGGGAGTGATCACTGGTCACCGCCCGTCAGCAGCCGCGTTCCTCGCCGCCAGGGGCCTGCGGTCGCGGTCAAGGCGGAGACACCACGCGATGCTCGACGCGATCAGTGGAAGTTGGCAGGACGCGCAGAACCCTTCGCCTGTGCCCCACGTTGGCCAGATCGGCGACGGAACTTCGCGCGACACGCTCGTGCTGCTCTGCCACGGTGAAGGCGGTCACGCCAACCTCGGAGCTCAAGTCGGTTGCGGCTTAGTCCGCGATGTCGAGCGTTGGCTGGGCGGCGACCGTGTCGTCGGTGGCTGCGTACGCGGCAGCGACACATGGTGTCGCCGTGCCGGTGGGCGCACCGTCATTCACGTCACCGAGCTCGACACCGAGCTTCTCGTGCTGCTCACGTGCGGCGGTTTCGCGCTCTCCGGCCGGGCGTTCCCGAGTGACGTGTCACTCGCCGCCGCCGCGATCGAAGGGTACCCGCGGGCCTTCGTCGTAGCGGATCGCAACATCGAGCTGGATGTCCGACGCGCGGCGCTGGCCTCCACGTGCGTGCGCGGAGGGATGACGCCGAGCGAGCTCGTCGTTGTGCTCAACGATGTCGAGGAGCGAGCAACGGGAGAGCGGCCGTTTCTGTTGATTGGTGATCCCGCTGCGGCGTGGCCGTGCGAAGACGCCTACGCTAACGACCTCCGTCGAGTTGCAGTCGATCCGGCCGGAGAGGCAGTGGTCGAGTTGTCTGTGGATGGCGGTCCAGCTTCCTATCTAGCTCGCAGCACGAGCGAGGTCTTCATCCGCACGACCGCGCGGGTCACCGCAAAGCCATGTTCAAGCCGACTCGTCGCCGCGCGTGCGCTTCTCCATGCGCGCGAACTCAGCCTAGCGATCGCGGTGGCGATCGAGACGGCGATCGGACGCCGGCACGACGATGTGCGACGGATGCTCGCCGGAGCGCGAGACCACGTGCGCACGACTCTCGACGTGGCTGCAGGGACCGTCGCGATGATTGAGCGCGCCGGCGTCTGGAACCCGGAGGTCGAACGCGCGCTCGGGGCCCTGACGGACAGCGTCGCGCAATGGGACGCGACCGCTGCGTCGCTCATCGCGCCCATGCTGGGCGACGGTTTCGCTCAGGTATTCTCGCCGCTGTTCCCGATCGAGCACGCTGAGGACGGCACCTGCGACCGTTGCGCGGCGTCGCTTGTCACCCAGCGCGGCTCGGTGGGCTCAGGCGTGGAGCTGATCTCGTGCATCACGCGCTGCCCAACCTGCGGGCTTCGCGCAGCATGGTTTGAGGGAGCCGCAAAACTGACGGCGCACGTCGAGCTAAAGCGCCGTGATATCCGCGTCTCACTAATCTACTCGTGTGATCCCGCCCGCGGCCACACGGCGGTCGCTCTTGTCGATAAGAGCACCGGTTTGGTCGCTGCAACGACTTGCCGCAACCTCGCGGATGGCGCGGTCGAGGTCTTGCACATCCCATCGACAATCGGAGCCGACCTTCACGTTGTGCACGCCATCGTCGCACAGGACCTCTGCGTCGCGTATTCGCGTAGCCGGCTGGTCTGCGGTCCGCGTCCATGAACTCGGTTGCGATTTCCCGGTCTCGAACACGAGGGGGGCAACGCGGCCGAATCAGCTCTGGGTCGCCGACATCACGTACGTGCCCACCTGGCTGGGCTTCGCGTACGCCGCGTTCGTCATCGACGTGTTCTCGCGCCGCATCGTTGGCTGGCGAGTCTCAAGCTCGGTCAAGAGCGACCTCGCGCTCGATGCCCTTGAGCAGACACTGCACGCTCGGCCCGATGCCGACGGTGTCGTGCATCATTCGGATCGCAGAACGCAATATACGTCGATCCGCTACACCGAGCGTCTCCGCTGTTGCCGGCGTCGAGCGCTCGGTGGGAAGCGTCGGCGACTCGTACGACAACGCGCTCGCTGAGAGCATCAACGGCATGTACAAGACCGAGGTGATCTATCGGCGCCGCCCGTGG
>JBBJLY010000466.1:0-3683 GCA_037720695.1 Kofleriaceae bacterium
CGCGTCGTGAGCCTCGGTGTCCTGCTGAGCTCGCCGACGCAGCACCTGGACGAGTGGACCGATCGCGCTCGCAGGGCCGCCCAACAGGCGTCCTTCCTGGGAGACCTGGTCAAGCGCCACGCGTGCACCAGCATCGCTGCAGAAGCGATCAGCTGCGGGGGCCCGCCGAGTGCGCGCTTCAGCATGGGAACGTCCCTGTGCCTGTCCTGGGGCGTCCTCGCAGGTATCGCCCACTGCATGGGCCTGAGCCTCCTGGAGGTGCCCCCCAAGGTGTGGCAGCACGCCGTCGTGCCCGATGCGGTGAAGGGCAAGAAGGTCGACTACGAGATCGTCTTCGGGCGCCTGAAGACGTTCGTGGAGGGGCAGGCATACGTAGCCCTGCACACCATCAAGCGTTCGCAGCAGAACCACGCACTCGACGCAGTGGGCGTCGGCGTTTTCGCAGCATTGGCACGAGCAACCACGATAACCCTCGGACCGACGGAGGCAGCACATGCCTGATAGGCACTCAGCATCACAGGACGCGTTTTTGTACCCCCCGGGGGGGCCCGAAAAATATGAGGGGGTACCCCCCGACAGCCCATGCCCTTCCGCGCGACGACATAATTTCAAAAATTCCGAGGTCCCCATGTTCCTGAAGGCGTCGTGAAGGCCGGCGACGTCGTGCGGCTCAAGGGCGGCGGCCCGCGGATGACGGTCGAGGTCGTCGACGATGGCGGGGTTCAGTGCGTGTGGTTCGACTCCACCGACCGGCTGCAGCGCGACACCTACGACGCCGAGCTCGTCGAGTCGTGCCTCAACCGATCGACGCCGAGCAATCTCCCGCCGATTGACGGCGGCCGCACGTGAGCAACTCGATCGCCGCGGGCTCGGAGCGGATCTGGAAGCAGACGTGCCGCGAGTGCCGCAACACGGTCTACCTCGTCAAGATCGGCGACAAGCTGGTCGCGACCGAGCCCGACCGTGACCGTGGTCGCCGATGGCGGTCCACCGCGCGGATCAACGCTCGCCGGCTCCACGTCGAGACCGCGCAGCGCAGCTCGAGCGAGAAGCGCGAGTGGAAGGCGGCGCAGAAGAAGGTGGCACGGTCGAGCAAGCGCGCCCCGGGGCTGGATCGGTGCCACGCGCAAGAACAAGTCGCCCACGACAGCGCGCTCCGCGCCGAGAACAAGAAGCTCCGCGCGGGCTCGGGGCTGCAGCTTCAAGCCACCAGCAACGCCACCGCTCACCGCGCTCAAGGATCGCCACCGCCAGCCGACGCTCTCGAGGCGAACACCGCACTGGGTCACATGCTCGCGCGCACGATGCGGCGACCGGCCGGACGATCAGCGCGAAGGATCGCCGCAAAGAACTCCACGATCGCAACCTCGGCGGGAAGCTCGCCCAGCTCGTCGATCTGGGATGATCGCTTCGTCGAGCCGACCGCGCCGGGCTCAGCGCGGCACGAGCGGTGCTGAGCAAGAGCCGCGGCCGCGCCGACCAAGCCCGAGCTGGAAACCCCTTCCTTCCCGGACCCCGATGGCCGGCCGGCCTGGCTACGAGGGCACGATCCAGCGCCGACGCCACAGCGCGGGGTGACGGCGATCGCCGAGTGGGCATGGTGCTCGGCGCTGGCTCGACGGCCAGGAGCTGCTCTCGGTGGGAGGCGTGCGGGATCGCCGGCTCGGCGTTCGGCGGCGAGGCCATTCCGGCGCGGCAGTTCGACTCCATGCGGTCAGCGCCCAGCCGTCGAGTGGTTCGCCCGGTGGCTCGATGCGCACGCCGAGCGCCGCGAGGCCCCGCCCGACATCGAGATCGGCGGGTACGAGGTCGATCGCGAGCCTGCGCACGCCTACGCCGCTCTCTTCGCCGGCGGGCGCCGCGCCGGCAAGACGTGGATCGCGGTCGGGCTTGCCGGCGGCGCCTACGCGATCCGGTTCCCGGGCGCGATCGTGTGGCTGGTCTCGCCGAGCGAGCCGAAGCACGACGAGCTCCGGCGGTACGTCCACGGCTTGCTCCCCGCCGAGTGGCTCGACCGCGAAACCACCGACGGATGGGAGCTCTGCAACGGATCGCGCATCCTCCTGAAGAGCGCGCACAACGCCGAGGGCCTCAAGGAGGCAAGGCAACTCTCGAACGGGGGCGATGTGTCGGCGTACTACACGATTGCCCGCGGCGCGATCGTCGACTGCTCGGGGCTCGTCATGGTGTGCGCGAATCCGCCGGTCGAAGCGAAGGATCAGCAGTGGGTGGCCGACTGCCGCGGAGGCGTCGAGCGGCAAGCGTGAGGCGGTCTACCTCGAGTTCAACCCGCTCGAGAACCCCCACATCGATCGCCGCGCGCTGCTCGCGATGTCCGCCGAGCTCGACGAGCGCACGTACGCGATCGAGGTCCTCGGTCAGTTCCGAGGCCCGAAGGACGCCGTCGCATGGAACTGGGTCCGGCTCGAGAACGAGATCCCGCCGCCCGCGGACTACGTCGACGTCACGTCGATCGTGCTCGCCGACATGGGTGAGGGTCCGCATCGAGCAGATGCCTGGCCTCGATGTGCAGCGCTTTGCGTACCTCGGCGGCCGACTCATCGGCTGTTCGTCCCCCCGGGCGTGCACCCGACGCCGAAACGGTGCTCGCGTGGATCGTCGACGAGGTCGTGCTCGATGGCGGCGACGAGATCGCGTACTGCGAGGAGCCGACGCGAAGAACCGCGCGCAACGGCGATGATCGGCGACGCCAGCGGCCAGTACCAGCACAGCCGTCGCCGCGGCACAGCCGCACCACCGCCGGAGTGGAAGGGGCGCGGATCGTTCGACCTGATCAAGGGGGCGGGCTACTTCCGCATCAAGCCCCCGGACAAGAAGCAGAAGCGCAACCCGCAGATCGTCGACCGCATGCGCGCGTTCACGTCGCTGATCTGCACGACAACCGGACAGCGCCGCCTGTTCTGCGACCCCGACCGCGCGCCGCGCACGGCGGAGGCGATCCGTGAGTGGCGGGTGGTCCACGGAGTGCCGAGTCGGACCTCGGACGTTGCTCACCTCGGGGACGGCGCGAGCTACCCGATCGTCCGCTTGTTTCCGCGGCGCTTGCGTCCAGGCGCAAAGTCGGGCAACCCGCGCCTGTGGATCCCCTGGCCGCCACGGTCGACCGAGTGCCCGCGATTCCCGCGGCGCCGCGCGACCTGCGAGTCATCGCCCCCACGCGCGGACCATCGCGCGGGGCGAGTCGGGGCGGTCGCACGCGAGGGCTGTGAGCCCCGCGCCGCCGCGGCGCTTCGAGTCGTCGGCCGCGAGGTCGAGCAGCTACGGGAGACCGTTCCTCCGATCGCGCGTGCGAGCAAGGCGCGGATGACGCCCGGGCGGATCGACACGTACAACTCCCATCCCGCCGTCGGCCTCACCGCGGAGATGCTGCTGTCGTTCTACCGCGAGGCCGAGCGCGGCTACCCGGTCCGGCAGTTCGACTGCTTCGACGATCTCGTCGAGATCGACGGCCACCTCCGCGGCCTGATCAACGGACGGATCGACTCGGTCGCCGGCTGTGACTGGGTGATCAAGCCCGGCCGCGACGACAAGCCCAGCCGGATCGCCGCGGCCGCGCTCGACGATCACCTCCGGCACCGCGTCGCGTTCGCGGACTACCTCGAGCACCAGCTGAGCGCACCGCACTACGGTTTCGCGGCAACGAACATCGTGTGGGACTTTGC
>JBBJLY010000047.1:0-40326 GCA_037720695.1 Kofleriaceae bacterium
CGCGTCACCGCGGTCGAACACGAGGCGGTAGGTGCCTCCGACCCGGACGTCCATTTCGCAGGACAGCAGCGTCATACCCATCGACTTCGGTACCCACCATCGCTTCATCAGCTCGGGCTTGGTCCACGCCTCGAACACGATGCGTGCCGGACCGTTGAAGGTTCGCGTCACCACGAGCTCGCGCTCGGATTTCCGTTCGATGCTCGTGCGGTTCGATTCACTTGCTCTTGCGTCCATTGCTGATCTCCTTCTGTTTCAGTTCCTCGACCACCTTGTCGAGCTCGCCGAAGCGCGCGTCCCACAGCTCGCGGTAGCTCTCGATCCACTTCGTGACTTCCTGTAGCCGGCGCGGGCCGAGCTTGCAGGTCCGCACGCGCCCGACCTTCTCCGTGATCACGAGCCCTGCCTGCTCGAGGACGCCGACGTGCTTCTTCATGCCGGTCAGGGTCATGTCGAATATGCCGGCGAGGTCCGTGATCGAAGCCTCACCGTGCCCGAGCCGCTGCAGCACGCCGCGGCGGGTGGCGTCCGCGAGCGCGGCGAACGACGCATCGAGGTGGCCTTCCGTATACTGAACCATCTGGTTCAGTATGTAGCGCATGGCCAGACAACAGGCAAGTGCCTCCTTCACTTCACGGCGACCAGCACGACCGCGTCGTCAACGACGGCTCGTCGCGTACTAGAAGCAGGGCCGCGGTCAGTTCGTCACGTGCGGCACGTTCCACCCCTAACTGCGCTCGGGGCTGCTGACCTCGACTAGAAGCTCGCCGGGGACCTTGAGGTAGAAGCGCGTACCGCGAGCGTTGACGTCGACCGGCCCCGTATCGACGCCCGCCGCGACGAGTCGTGCATGGTGCTCGCGCACGGCGACAGCCGTGGTCTGGATGAACCCGATGTGAAAGCCTTCGGGGTAAGGCGCCTCGTCGGTACGGCGCTGGATCACGAGGCTGAAGCCAGCGTCGTCGGCCAGGATTGCGATCGCGGGTGATCGGTCATTGGAGCGCCGCACGAGGTCGAAGTGCTGCTCGAGGAATGTCGCGAGTGCCTGGACATCGGGGACCTGGAGATCGAGATGGTTCAGCTGCATACAGCGCCTGCATCTGAGCATAGCCTTCGCCCGGGGCTACCTCGCCACCGGCATTCCGGGCGCGAGCTCGATGATCGCGCCCAGCTCTGGCGCCATCCGCTCGCCCCAGTCGTAGAGCGCCTGCAGTGCTGGCCCGAGCGTCGCGCCGCGCCGCGTCAGCCGGTACGTTGATGGAGCACCGCGGCGGCCACGCTTCGCGCGAGTGACCAGCCCGAGCTGCTCGAGATCCGCGAGACGCTCCACGAGCACCTTGTCGGACAGACGGGGTACGAGCCTCCGCAACTCGCCATATCGGAGCGGTGCCGTCTTCAGGTGCGCGAGGATGACCGACTTCCACTTGCCGCCGAGAACATCGAGCGTGAGCTCGACCGGGCACGAAAACGTCCTTCGAGCGACTGGGATCATCCGGCCTACTCTACTCACCGCCCAGTGCGTTGTCCGTGCAACCGAGCGCGGCTAGTTTGCCCCTCAACCATGGTCATCGAGTACATCCGTTATACGGTTCCGGCAGATCGGCATTCCGAGTTTCTCGTGGCGTACCGTTCGGCGGGCGAGTTGCTCTCTGTCGCTCCGGGGTGCGCGCGCTACGAGATCGCACAGGGCGTCGAACAGCCCGACCACTTCGTCGTCCGGATCGAGTGGAGCTCTGTCGCGGAGCACGAGCAAGGCTTCCGCAAGAGCCCCGGATTCCAGCCGTTCTTCGAGCTTGTCAAACCATTCTTCGCGCAGATCCAGGAGATGAAGCACTACCGCCAGGATCACCACGGCACCGGGCCGGGGCACTGAGTCCGGTGCCAGCCCTGACGTACTCGAGGTTTCTCCAAGAAATCTCACCGAGGCCGCATCGTTTCCTCGTGCTCGATCGTCATCATCGATGATCTCCCTGCGTGACGCCATGGCCGAGGACGATGTCGAGGTAACGCTCTCACCCGAACGGTTTCGGGAGCTCGTGACTGCGCTCCGTCCCGAGCTTCACCGCTTCTGCGCGCGGATGACGGGCTCCGTCGCCGATGGCGAGGACATCGTGCAGGATGTCCTCGTCCGCGCACACGCGTCTCTGTCGGACCTGAAGCGCCCTGCCCAGCTGAGGTCCTGGCTGTTCCGCATCGCACACAACCGCGCGATCGATCACATGCGCGCCTACGAGCGTCGGATGGCCGAACCTCTCGTCGCCATTGAAGGCCGTCCGCAAGAGCGCGATCCCGCCGTCGCCGCCGACGACCAGCTCCTCCGTGACGAGATCGTACATCTGGCCCTGTCCCGTTTCGTGGAGCTCCCGCTGTTGCAGCGGAGCTGCGTCATCTTGAAGGACGTCCTCGAGCACTCACTCGAAGAGATGGCCGAGCTCCTGGGGCTGAGCGTCCCCGCAGTCCAGGCTGCCCTTCACCGTGGACGCGTCCGGCTGCAACGGCTCCTGAAGGAGACGAGCACGCAGCCCGTGCAGGGACGCCGGATGACGCCGACAGTCTCCCGCTACGCCCAGCTGTTCAACGCCCGCGACTGGGATGGAGTGCGGGCGATGCTGGCGGAAGACGTACGGCTCGATGTCGTCTCGCGGCTCCACCGGAAGGGCCGCAGCGACGTGAGCAGCTACTTCACCAACTACGCACAACTCGAAGGTTGGGGGGCGGCGCCTGCCTGGCTCGACGGGCGGGAGGTGGTCGTGATGTTCCGCGCGCGTGGCGAGGCGGCGAGTTATTTCGTCGAGCTCCTCGTGTGCGACGAGCGTGTGGTGTCGATCCGGGACTATCGCCATGTTCCGTACATCGGGCAGGACGCGCGGTTCGAGCTCGCGTGATCGAGGAATTCGCGCGTCGTTGTTGCCGGAGGCGCACGGTTTCGAGGGCGTCGATCGTCCTCTCCATACAGTGTCCCGAGTCCCTGGGATGCAAAGGAGAATCACATGCCCGTCGCCTACATCGATCTGCAGCCCGGTCTCAGCACGAACGCCAGGGAGCGCCTCGCGAAGGAGGTCACAGCCGCGCTTCACGACGCGTATCAGATACCCGACACACGGATCTTCCTTCGCGAGTGGCCCGTGGGGACCGTGAGTATCGACGGTGTGCTGGGTGCGCCATTTCGGCCCATCTGCAACTTCGTCGTCCCGCCCGGACTGCCATCTGATGCCAAGCGGAGCCTCGTCAAGCGGGTGAGCAGATCGATTGGCGAAGCATGCGACCTCAGGCAGGACGTGGTCCCCCTGCCGAGCGGCAAGGCGGTCAGCACGCACTGGGTCCTCGCGTTCTTCAGCGAGTACCCGCTCGACCGTGCAGCACTCGACGATCTGATGGCGTTCGAGAACCCGATGGTCACGGAGAGCATGGAAACGGCGATCCAGGTGCAGGCGGGTAGGAGCCAATGACCTACCAGCTCTATTCGATCAGCGGCGCGCCGCGGCCCTGGCGAGTCATGCTCGGTCTCCTCGCGAAGGGTCTCGACTTCGAGCTGCACACGCTCGACGCTTCGAACAAGGAGCACAAGGCGCCGGCGTTTCTTGCGCTGAATCCGCGGGGGCGTGTTCCCGTCCTGAACAGCGGCGAGCTCGTCGTCACCGAGTCGCTCGCGATCCTCGCGTATCTCGAGAAGCAGCACCCCCACCCGCCGCTCTTCGGATCGACGGCGGAAGAACACGCAGCGATCTGGCAGCTCGTGTCCGAGGGTGAGCACTACGTCAACGACGCCACCAGTTCCTTGTTGAATCCGCTGTTCTTCCAAGGAAAGGACGACACGGACGGAGAGGTTCAGCGAGGCGCGACCGCTGTGCGCGAAGAGATGAGACGCCTCGACGGGCTCCTCGCCCGCTCTCGATTCCTCGCCGGGGAGCGCATGACCGCGGCGGACTGCGTCTGCTTCCCCCACGCGCGCCTGGTCCTTCGAGCAACCGAGCGCTTCCCGGACGTGACGCGCCGGCTCGAGCTCCATCCCTTCGAACGCGCGTTTCCACACCTCGCCCAGTGGATCGCGCGGGTCGAAACGCTGCCCGGTTACATGAAAACATTCCCTCCTCACTGGAAGGCAGCTCGAACCGACTAGCCGACCGTGCTCGTGATGGAGGACGCGCGCATCATGGAACGACGAGCCGTCGGCGAGCGCGACTACCGGGCAGTCTCGCCGCAGCCATCCATGAGATCGTCTAGTACCCGCCCGACGCGTAGCGCCCATAACGCGCGGCCGTGGGGTTGGCGGGGATGTAGTCGCGCGGACCGGTTCCCGCGCCGCCGTCGCCACAGCCACTGGAATTGAACGCGGGATCCGTCGCGGCCGAGTTGTACAGGCGATTGGTGTCCGGCGACGGCGGGACGTACACGCCGGCCGCGAGCGCATGCTTGCCCACCGCAGCATCGGCACCGTGGACGTAATTATCGTGAACGGTCGCGGCTCGAATGCCCGCGAGCTGCTGGAGGCTGACGCCGTCGCGGTACGCGTGATCGGGCTCGCGACCCTCCGCCGCCTTGAACAGGTTTCCCTTGACCGTGATGGCGCGCGTGTTGTGGCCGAACAGCAGCACGTGCCGCGTTGCGTGGTGCATCGTGTTGTTCTCGATCGAGACGTGGTTTGCCGACGGCGCCAGCGGGTTGCCACCGGAGCCAACCTTGATCTGCGAGCCGTTGTAAGCGCCGTAGAAGATGTTGCGGGCGATCAAGCCACCGTCGGGCCCGGTGCCTTCGCTGTTCACGTACACGTTGTGATCGGTGACGCTGTCGTGGCCCGGTGCGGTCCCGGGGCCCGCGTCGTGAACACAGCTATAGATCAGGCGCCAGCCGTTCGGGTTCCAGTGATGCGCCGGCGTGACCTCCGTCGAGATCGCCAGGTTGGTGAAGGCACCGGTCGTCGCAGCGCCCCAGATCTCCACGTTGACCAGCGTCCAGTGGTTGCCCCCGGCGACGGTGACGGTGGAGCTTGGCACCCTGCCGCTCGCCGGTCGGATGCCTTCGAAGCGGAACGCTTGAACGTGTAGAAGCTCGGATGGTTCAGCACGAGCTGACCGCGGAAGTGAGGCCAGTCGTACGGGTTCGCCGCCGTCACCAGGATCGGCGCGGCGCTCGTGCCGGGGTCAAGCTGGGCGCGATGCCGGGGCTCGCCGCCGAGCCCAGCGTGTACGTGCCCGGGCTGACCTTCAGCGTGTCGCCAGGACGGAGCTTCTCGAGCGCGGCCTTGAGTCACCGCCGCTGAATGTGTAGACGGCTCCGAACCCCGCACCGATCACGGGCACATCGTCCGGCGCATCGGGCGGGAGGGTTGCGTCGCCCTCCGCACCTGCCCCCTCGGCGCCATCGTCGGGGTCGGGGCCATCGTCGGCGGCCACGCAGCCCACGAGCTGAACCGCACACAGCGGCACGAGGAGCCAGCGCATCTCGAGGTTCATGGTCCGCGCGGTTTCACGAACCATGCCCGCTCGTACGCGCCGCCGTTGTCCGCAGTCGCGCAGCACAGGCGACGACTGAACCTCACGGGACCAGCCTTGGGAGTTCAGGTGCAACCGCCCGACGTCACTGCAATGCGCCGAGTGAGCGCGCGGGCGGCGCGAGGTCATCGCGTCGTCGCGCAACGCCTTCAATGGACGCAGATTCCTCGATCAAAACAGCGGCACGGGGCCATGACGGTAGCAATGCGGTCAATCTTGCTGTTGTGGTTGCTCGGGTGGGCCGCGCTGGGGTGCGGTTCCAGCGACGATCCGGTACCTCCGATCGACCTGACGCCAGGTGCACCCAGCACCGTCACCGCGACCGTTGTGTCGGAGATCCAGATCGACCTCGACTGGACACCGGTCGCCAACGCCGCGTCCTACGACGTGTACCAGACCACGGATAGCCTGGCGTTCGTGCGCATCGGGATGTCCTCGACCACTCACTTCGAGGCGAAGGGCCTGACGCCGGGCATCGCGTATCGCTTCATGGTGCGCGCGATCGCGAGTGATGGCTCCGAGTCGGAGGACTCGAGACAGGCATCGGCGATGACGCCCGGTGACACGTCGTGCTTCGTGCCGTTCAGCCACCCGACCGTCGCGGCCGCACTCGCCGACCCGACTTGTCCCCTGGTGAAGATCGCGGAGGGCACGTTCGCCGAGCGCGTTTCGATCGATCGCGACGTCACCATGCGTGGCATCGGGGAGGTCGTGCTCGACGGTGCCGCCGGTGGCAGCGTCGTGACCGTGACCACCACGGCCACCGCCGTCGTGATCGAGGACGTGACGATCCGCAACGGTCTGGCGGTTCGAGGTGGAGGCCTCCTCCTGCACGGAGGCACGACCCTGCGGCGCGTACGTGTGGAGGGCAACATCGCCGAGAGCGCGTTCGTCGGAGAGGGCGGCGGGATCTACTGCGACCACGTCGAGCTCGCGCTGGAAGACACCGTAGTTATCGGCAACCGCGCATCGACGACGGACACGGCCTCGTCGGGCACGCGCACACTCGGTGGAGGTGGCGTGTTTCACCTCGGCGATCGGTTGAAGATCACCGGCGGCACGATCGAGCAGAATCGCCTGACGGGCGGTGGGGTGGCGGTAAGCGCTGACGACTGGTCCCACATGACCGTGGACATCGATCGGTCGTCCATCGTGGGGAACGTGATCGTCGGCGGCGCGATCTTGGGAGGCGGCATCTCGGTCAATTACGGTCAATTGACCGAGACCTCGGACGTCGAGAGCTCGATCTCGATCAACCGCAGCGAGATCTCCGGCAACGAGTTGCACGGCACGACGACCAACGGGGGCGGCATCTTCTACTCGTGCCATATCTGCGACTCGTACCTCGCGCTCACTCAGAGCACCGTCAACGGCAACCGCGCGTTCGGCGCAACGGGCGCAAAGAACGGTGGTGTCGCGACCTCGGACATCAGAAACGTCTCGGTCATCAACAGCACGATCTCGGGCAACGAGGCGCGCGCCACGGCCGGTCCCGCACGCGGTGGCGGCATCGGCGTCCATTCCCACGAGGTCTCGAGCGTGCACTTCGCGAGCTCGACGATCTCCGCCAACGTCGTCAGCGGCACCGACGCGGCGGGTGGCGGCATCTATCTCCACGGCGTCTCCGACGAGGGCTTGGACCTCGAGGACTCGCTCACCGCGACCCTCGCGAACATGATCGTGGCGGCGAATCGTGGTGGCGACTGCATGGCCGACGTCGATCGCGTGAGGGTGTTCTACGAGGCGCGCTCGACCGGCTACAACCTGTTCGGGGAGATGGGCACGTGTACGGTGATCGCCGGTCCCGGCGATCGAAGCGGCCTCGACCCGGCGCTCCTGCCACTCGCCGATTACGGTGGCGCGACCAAGACACACGCGCTCGCAGCCACGAGCCCGGCCCGTGATCTTGGTGACCCGGCCGGGTGCAAGGCCCCCGACGGCAGCATGCTCGCTGTCGACCAGCGAGACCTGGCGCGCAGCGCGAACGGGCGATGCGATGTCGGCTCGTTCGAGGCTCAGTAGACCTGGGCGTAGCCGGCTTCGCCCTCATCCGCTCGGTGCACGCCCCCGGCGCCGATGCCTACTGCTCGATCACCGACAGATCGCTCGCGCCGCCGGTCAGCTCGATCGACCAGCGGTCCGCGGCGCTGTCGAAGCCCGGGGTCGCCAGCCGGGTCGCCGAGCCGACGGCGCCGAGCCGCTGCGCGTCGAACACGAGGTTGCTCGCGCCGCCGCGCGACCACCTGCACCGCCGTGCCGCGCGGCCGCTTGACGGTGAACCGGCTCGCGCCGCCTCCGATCCGCACCGTCGCGGTACCGCGCGGACGGGGCAGCAACAGCTCGGACTCGGTCACGCCGCCGGCGATCTCGAACGCGGCGATCTGGAGCTCACGGAGGTCTGCCGCGAGGTGCGAGACGCCGCGCCGGATCTCGATCGTCCACGGCACCGCGGACGTCAGGGTCAGCGCGGCGCCGACGTCGCGCACCGCGAGCCACGAGATCCCCTTGTAGTGCACCGCGACGGTGCCGTCGAGCTCGACCGCGATCTGCGGCCGACGACCGCGGAACGTCGCGCGATAGAGATCCTTGATCCGCGCGCCGCGCAGCTCGAGTCGCGAGGCGCCGGACGCGAACCGCAACCGGCCGCGCTCGATCGAGCCGATCGGCGCGCGATCGCCATCACCGGTCTCGTCGTCGGGCGTGGCCGCGTCGGCGAGTGAACGCCCGGTCATCGCGGAGGCCATCCGATCGGCGACCGAGCCGAGCAAGTGCGCGCATGCGGCGAGCGTCGCGTCGTCCGCCTGGCCCGCGGCCTCGAGCACCAGGTGCTCGCGATCGACCCGGTGCGCATCGACGGCCGCGCGTCGCTCGGGTGCGAGCTCGATCAGGACCTGCCGGCGATCCGCTTCGTGCCGCGTGCGCTGGACCCAGCCGGCGCGCTCGAGCCGATCGATCAGGCCAGTGACGGCGCCCGTGGTCAGCGCCATCGCCTCGGCGATCCGCCCGGCGGTCAGCGGCCCGGTCGCGTCGACCAGCAGGAGCGCGTCGAAGTCCGACACCCCGACCCCGAGCCGCTCGGCGGCCGCGAGTCGCAGCCGGCGGTCCCCATCGGCGGCGCGGATCAGCGCGTGTGCGAGCGGGCGAATTCGTTCCGGATGACGAGCGGCTGCCATGGAGATCACGAGCGTGGTTGACGGACGATACCTTAGCAGCTAAGTTATTCGTTCAACGAGATACTAACTGGAGCGCATTTCACGGTACCGCGTGAACGGCGGTCCGCAAAGGAGCCATCCACCATGATGTTCGACCCGATCCCTGCTCCGTTCCCCCTCGATCCATACCGCACGCAGCCCCCGCGCATGTTCGACGCCGAGCAAACGCGCTTGCCGTACGACGGCCAGACCCGGATGTGCCTGACGGTCTGCGCCGGACTCGCGCACGCGCGAATCGTGGTCGATCCCGGCGCCCGCGATCTCGTCGCGATCGAGTCAGGTCACGGTCCGCGACCGTGGATCCGGCTGGCGGCGGGAGAGGTCGAGCTCACCTGGCGCGTGTCGTTCGGCGACTGGCTGCGCGACCTGTTCACGGCCGGCCATCACGACGTCATGATCATCCTCCACCCGGCCGTCGAGTGGACGGTGGCCATCCGTGGCGGCCTCTCGCAGCTCGAGTGCGACCTGTCCGCCGGTGCCGTCGGCCGGATCGATATCGAGGGCGGCTGCAGCGAGGTGCTGTTCGACCTTCCGCGACCGACCTCGATCGTGCCGATCTGGATCGCGGGCGGCGCCAGCCACGTCAGCCTGCGCCGGCCCGCCGACGCAGGGGTCACGGTCGGCGTCAAGGGCGGCCTCTCGATGCTGTGGCTCGACGATCGCGAGCTCGACGCGATCGGCGGCGCCGCGCACTTCGACACCGGCGACGTCGCCGGGGACACCCCGCGGTACGAGCTCGCGATCCGCGGCGGCGCCAGCGACCTCTCCATCGAGCGCCGCTGAGCGGGCTGGTCCGGGCGGATGTCCGCTGCAGGAAACCGCGCTCGACCGGGTCCAAAGGCGTTAGGGTCGCGCATGCCGCCTTCGACTCAGAACAACTTGCTCGGTCAGCCGCTGGAGCCGTGCTCGACCCAGCCGATCACCGGGTTCTTCCGCACCGGGTGCTGCGAGACCGACGCACAGGATGTCGGGCGCCACGTGGTGTGCGCCCAGATGACCGAGGCGTTCCTGGCATTCTCGGCGAGCCGGGGCAATGACCTGTCGACGCCGCGGCCCGGGTTCGCGGGGCTGCGACCCGGCGACCGCTGGTGTCTGTGCGCGGCGCGCTGGAAAGAGGCGTTCGAGGCCGACGTCGCACCGCCAGTCGTGCTCGCGGCGACCCACGCCGAGGCGACGGAGATCGTCGACCGCGACGCGCTGCTCGCCCACGCGGTGGACTCGGACGCGCTGAACTGAAAGATCGATCACACGCGCGCGCACGGAGGCGCACGCATCCGCGCGCTGATGCATGAAAGCCCGCCGACCGGCCTCGAGCGCTCGTTCGGCGTGGCGCTGGCGTAGCGGCTGATCGGCAGCGCGCGCACCGATCTGCGCCGGCGCCGCGGGATCGGCGCCACGCCGCCCGGGCTACAACCAGCGCCATGACCTCGCTGCAGTTGATCGGCACGCCGCTGTCGCACTTCTCACGCAAGCTCCGCATCCTGCTCGCGGAGCTGGGCGTGCCGTTCACGTTTGTCCGCCCGCCCGGCGTGCTGACGCACACGCCGGCCACCTATGGCGGCAACCCGTTGATGCGCGTGCCCACGCTGATCGATGGCGACGTCACGCTGTTCGAGTCCGAGCACATCGCGCGCTACCTCGTGCGGCGCCACGATCCGGCGGACCGGTTCGGCGTGGGCAGCGAGCGCGTCGACGACCTGAACCGGCTCGCGTTGATCAACGGCGTGATGGCGAACGAGGTCGTGGTGCTCCTCTCCAGGCGCGCCGGCCTCGAGGCCACCGACAGCGTCGCGTACTTCCGCAAGCTGCTCGCGGCGATCGATCTCGCGCTCGCCGAGCTCGACCGCGGCGTCGAGGTCGACGCGCCGAGCTTCGACTACCGCGACGTCGCGCTGGTCTGCATGTGGCAACACCTTGTGCACTACCAGCTGCGGGCCGATCTCGCGCGCTACCGGCGCATCGCGGCGCGGGTCACCAGGTTCGCGGACCGGCCGTCGGTCGCGTCGACCACGCCCGAGGCGTCGCTCGCCGAGGCCGCCGCCGCCGGCTGGCAACCGGGATAGCGCGCGATGCGTTTGGGACATCGCTGTAGCGGACCCCGCCACGAGTCAGTTGACCTGGGTGTAGCTGACGACGACCTGCGGACCACCCGCCTTCCGCGTTAGCTCTTCGGCCGCTGGTCGGGACACTTCGCCTCGTCCTGGGTGGATTTCGCCTCGTCCTTGAACTTGATGTCCGTGTAGCAAAGCTGGAACGACGTCGCGCCAGCCGGCAGCGCGACGTTGTCACTGAACGTGATCGCCCAGCTCGACTTGTCGCCGGGCGGCACGTTTCCGTTCCACGACAGCGGAACCGGGGTCCTCGCAAGCTGCTTGCCATCCTTGTCGTACGCGTAGCCATAGATCGCCAGGAACGCGATCGGCTTGGTGTTCAGGTTGTACACATCGAACTCCGGCCAGCCCGACTTCGAGCGCTTCGCCAACATGCGGAACTTCGCCGACTCGAGCGGCGGCGTAGTCTCGCTCGGCGTGATCGCCGCGGGCTCTGGATCTTCGGTCAGCTTGGGCAGGTCGCCGGTGGCCGCTTTCGGCGAGGCGCCTTTGGCACCGTCGGTTTTATCGGACTTCTTGCAGGCGGCGAACGCGAGCAGTGAGGCAAGCAGGACAGTTGCGTTGATCTTGATCATGACAGTGCTTTCTTGATGAGTAGAGAATTCAGACTTCACAAACCGCGATCGTGAAGATCGCGGTGAGCTTCTTCGTCTTCACGTGCAGCGGTAGTCAGCAATTGCCGGACCGCCCGTAACTCGCCACAACTCCGTCGCACCGCAGCGCAGCCACCTGGACCTGGTCCACCTCAGGTCCACATCAGGTTCAGCCTGGTCCACCGGTTCGGCCGACAAGCGACGTACGGCGCGGTCGATGAACGCTTGCTGCGAGCGCTTCGTCTGGTGGTCTCGTATCGCTCGGCGAGGAAGCCGCGGTCAGAGGCGCCAGGCCACGGAGACCTGGGCCGCGCGCTGCTTGAACTGGTTCTGTGGCCCGAGCAGGCTCGGAAAGCCGACCTCGATGGTCAGCTCGAGCGGCGCGATCGGGTGGACACCGACGACGAGGCCGACCGGTAGGTGCCAGCCATCGCGGGCAACGGCGAGGTCGCTCTCGTAGCCAACGTGCAACGCGATCAGCCATTTGCAGGTGGGCTGGACCTGGAACCACAGCGGCACGACGAGCGCGGCGCGGTTGCCCTGATCGCGGTTCGCGAGCCCGAGCCGGAGATATGGATCGCTCTGGATCGCGAACCGACCGCGGGTCCAGCGCACCAGCGAGCCGAGCGTCACGGCGGGCTTCACCGGCTCGACGTCGCGCACCAGCAGGCGGACCCGCGGCACGACCGAGAACGCGCCGGTCCGTGCGCTCCAGCGCGCGTCGATTCCGCTGCCCTGGTAGGTTGCGTCACATGCGAGTGCGTCGCCCCGCACGCAGAAGCTGCCGCCCGCATCGATCTGATCTAGGCTGCGATGACCGTGGATGAGGCCGAGCGTGAGGCGCGGCGTGATGCCGAGCCAGAGGTCGGGCGCGAGCGACAGCGGCTCGCCGACCAGGCGTGCCTTGAGGTTGATCTCGACGGTCAGGCTTGCCTCGATCTCGCCTTGCCGCAGCACGAGCGGTCGCCCGACGAAGTCGTCCGGGTTGGCGCCGGCCTCACGGGCGAGCACAGCCAGCATTGCGACCGCGAGCAGCACGCGTCGCACGGCGCGACGGTAGCACGCCTGTGCGCGGCGGCAGGAATCGCGCTGCTTGCCGCGGCCTGTCAGCACGACCTCGGAGACATCGACGGCATCTTCTACGACGGTGACAACCGCAAGGTGCACTGCGGCGCGAACCTCGACGACCGCGCGAACAACAGCCTTGCCAGCGTCGACACCGCGCTCGACCGCGCCGCCGAGCGCGAGCAGGTGGTCGAGCTCTACGCGCACAACCCCGGCGTGACCGTCCCGATCGCGACGCTCGAGCACGTGCTCGCTGGTGCCCGCGATCGCGGCCTGCCGTTCGTGACCTACGCCGAGCTCGCGGCCGGCCATCCTGGCGGTGCCGGCATCGCGCTGTCGTTCGACGACCAGTTCGTCGCGGCGTGGAGCGCGCTCCGGCCCTTGCTCGCGGAGTACGGCGCACGCGTCACGTTCTTCGTCAGCCGGTACCACCAGCTGCCCGAGGACCTTCACATCCAGCTGCATGAGCTCGCCGCCGATGGTCACGACGTCGCCGCGCACAGCGTGTTGCACTTCCGCGCGCCGGACTACGTCGAGGACCACGGCCTCGCGGCGTACATGAAGGACGAGGTCCTGCCGTCGATCCAGATCCTGCGCGACGAAGGCTTCAACGTGACCTCGTTTGCCTATCCGTTCGGCGCCCGCACATCCGAGCTCGACGACGCGATCCTCGAACACGTCGGCGTCGTGCGGTCGGTCGCGTTCTCGTACGACGGCACTGTCCAGAGCGCCTGCCCGCACTGATTCATGAGCGACCAATGATGTTCTCGCAGACTCATCGACGCGCTCCTTCGAAGTCTGCACCGTCGAGGATCGCGTCGCGCCAGATCGCCGCACGCAGATCGGCATCGCGAAAGCTCGCGTTCCGGAGATCCGCGCCCGTGAAGTCAGCGCTGGCCAACGTTGCCCCGGTGAACACCGCGCCGTTCGCGAAGACACGGGTAAAGTTGGCGTGCGAAAGATCGGCCTTCGTGAAGTTTGTTCCCTCGAGCAGCGCGCCCGCAAACCGTGCGGCGACGAGCGGACGCTCGGCGAGTGTCAGCTTTCGCAGGTCACGACCCGCGAACGAGCCGTGCCACCTGCGCTTGCCCGTGTAGATCCCCTCCGCGATGCACTCCTCGACCGTTGGCCGGTCGATGTGCCCCCGACGGATCGCATGGATGATGTCGCACACGGGGCCGGCGACACCGAGATCGCGGGCCGCGTCGGCGCGCTCGGGAGGAAGCGGAGGCAGCTCGAGACCGAGCTCGATATCGGGACGCGCTCCGAGCGCGAGCAAGATGCCGCCGACACCCCAGTGCGTCGTCAGCGCCACGTAACGCGTCTTCTTGCCAAGCTTGATGACGAGACGTCCGAGCTCGGGCCGTGGTTCATCGTCGGACAGCTCGAGCTCCGCGTCGTGCTCGCCGACGAGAGCGTCGAACGCCTGCTCGAAGCCGGCAGGCTTTGCGACCTTGATATGGACCGTTCCGAACGGATCGGGATCCCAGAACATCGTCACCTTCGCGCCGCGTCGGCGTGCGAAGGCCTGAAGCCCGACGTGGGCGAGCTGCATCGCGGCGGCATGATAGATGACGAGTACCTTCCTGATGGTGCCGACCTGCAGATCGGGATTGGCATCGTCATCGTCCCACGTGAATCGGTCGTCCTCGTCCCACATGAAGCCTTCGCTGCGTGCGAACGCCAGTAGCGGGTCCGTGAGCTCGGCGCTGTAGTGTTCCCTTTGTGTCAGCGCAACGAGGTGCGCAGCGAACGCCTCCGAGAAGGCGTGCTTCGCTGCGGATGCGGCCTTCGCCGTCGGAAACTGAGCGAGGATGACGCGGTAGTCCGCCATGTTCGAACCGACAGTAGCGCGGCTTCGTCGAAATGCTGCCGTGCGTCTCAGCGCGTGCGCGCGTACCAGGACTTCACGCCGTCGTGCTCGCCGACCGCCTTGTAGAGCCGCGTCAGCTTCGGGAATGCATCGAAGATCGTCGCGGGGATGTGATCGACGGTGCCGCTGGCGAACCAGCGCACGACCATGAAGAGCTTGAGATCGACGACGTGGAGCTTGGCACCGGCGACAAACGGGCCGTCGTCGAGCTGACGTTCCGCGGCCGCTGCCCACGTCGGGAGGGCGCCTGTCGCGAGTGCCTCGCGCGCCGTCCGCTTCTGCTCGGGGTCCTTGATGAACAGCGTCGGCCCGACGGCGTGGCGGAGGTCCTCGACGTGCAGCATCAGCGCTTCGTGGCGGGCGGCCTCGAAGTCGTCAGCGGGGTGAAGACCATGCCCCCGCCCGAGGAGCACGAGGATCGCGTTCGACTGCGCAAGCGGCGGCTTGCCGGGTAGCTCGAGGACTGGCATCGCGCCGTACGGCGTCGACGCCTTGAGCGCCGCCCAGTCAGCGAACTTGATGCGGTGGTCCTCGAAGTCGATGCCCGCGAGATGCAGCGCGAGGCGACACTCCTCGCCGCGGCTACCGGAGACATCGAAATACGTCAGCTTCGCCTTCGTCATGTCAGCGAGCTTAGGCAGAACTGCTCGGTCAGGTGAACGGAGCACGGCCTGCCAAGTGGGCAGGTGCGATGGCCGGCACGACGCGGACGCCATAGGATGCGTCGTGGCAGCAGAAACGACCGCCGCCGAGGTCCGGCTTCGCGAGATCGCCAGCGCGTTCGGCGAGATCGTAGGAACGTCGACGTCGCGGTTGCCCGACGGTCGCGAGGTCGCGTGGGCCGTGCACGTGGCGGATGCCGCCGCGGTCGAGCTCACCGACGGTGTCGATGAGGTCGCGCCGGAGGTCGTGACGGTACTCGGCACCGGGACGGCCGGCACCGTCGTGCTGCTGCGGCTCGTCGCGAGCCCGCTCGCCGCGATGCAGATCGTGCGCTCGCTGTGTCACCGCGAAGCTCGCCTCGCCGCCGGGATGCTCCCATGGCTCACGCCGGAGGATGTCGATCTCGTGCCCGTGCTCGCGCGGCCGTCCGCGTACCTGCTGGTCGCGCCGGGCGCGCTCGCGATGGAGGAGGCGCCTGACGAGCTCGTCGTCGCCGTCGGGCTGTCATGGGCCGAGACCTTGCGCCCCCTCGACGAGCTGCACGCGGCGGTGATCGCAAGAGACGGGCTGTCGACGCCCGTGATCGCGCGCTTCAACGCGGCCGAGATGCGGACGACAGCGATGAGCATGGTCGGCGTGCTGCGACGACTGACCGACGAGCGTGCGGTGAGCGCGGCCGGGCACGGGCTGTCGCACATGATCGCGCGCGGCGCTGGGCCCGCGTTGCTGCGTCCGCTCGTCGAGGTGCTGCGCGATGCCACCGCGTCGGTGCAGGCCCGCGAGACCGCGGCGCACCTGCTCGACGAGGCCGGGGCGATCGAGCCCGTGCTCGAGCTCGTGCTCACCCCTGCCACCCGCGCGATCGCGATGGCGGCGTTTCGGCTGCGCGTCGTCGAGTCCGTGGCGGCGATGGTGATCGATGCGCCGCTCGCGGACGCCACCGAGGTCGGCTTGCCCGAAGGCTTCCGGCTCGACAGCGAGGAGCGGATCGCCGACCTCGAGCAGGCCGTCGAGCTCGATCCGGACGCCTGGGTCGGATGGCTCCTCGATCGCGTGCCGCCTCGCGACACGACGGCGGATCCCAGGACCCAGCTCGTCGAGACGTTCGTCACGCCGATCCGCGCCGCGCTCCGGCGCCAGCTCGACGAGAACTGACCGCGGTCACGGCATGCGCGAGCGCCTCGCTCGAGGACGCATCGTCTCGATGAACGCCTGGAGCTCGGGCGTAACACCAGACAAACGAAGTATCCTCGGCCCTTCGGGCTCCGTATTCACAGCACGCGATGACCACACCCGACATCGAAGTCGCCCCTGCCAATCACACCGAGGCGCGGTACGTCGCGTTTCTCGAAACAATCCCGCATCTTCGCCCGAGCCTCCACCGCTATTGCGCGCGCATGACCGGCTCGGTCCTCGACGGCGAGGATGTCGCGCAGGAGGCTCTGTTCCGGGCCTATCGCAAGCTCGACACCTTCGACGACACCCGCCCACTCGGACCGTGGCTGTTTCGCATCGCCCACAATCGCTGCATCGATTTTCTACGGCGACGCGGGGTCGTGGAGGCGGATGCGGCCGAGTTGGACTTCACGCCGCCCGTCGAGCCACTCGGTCCCGCACTCGGGAAGGCGGTCGAGCATCTCGTCCTCGTGTTGCCGCCAAAGGAGCGCGCGTGTGTGCTCCTGAAGGATGTGTTCGACCTCTCCCTCCACGAAATCGCGGAGCTCGTCGATTCCACCGTCGGTGGCGTGAAGGCGGCGCTCAATCGCGGTCGATCGAAACTCTCCGAGCAGCCACCCACGACCGCACGCGCCGCACCCACGGACGAACACGCGACGCTCCTCCGTCTCTATGTCGAGCGCTTCAACCAACGCGACTGGCCCGCGCTCCGCGAGCTGATCGCTGCCGACGCTCGCCTGATGCTCGCCGACCGGTCCGTCGGGCGGCTCGCCGAAGCGCCCTACTTCTCGACCTACGAGCGCATGCCCGGGTGGAGGTTTGCGATCGGCGAGGTCGACCGTGCGCTCATGGTGATCGTCGAACAAGCCGACGGCAACCACTGGGTCCCGCGCGCCCCGATCCGCCTGCGCGTCGAGGACGGCAAGATCGTCGACATCACGGACTACTGGTACTGCCCGTGGATCCTCGCGGCCTGACGTATCCCCCGCCGGCTCTCCCCCGTACTGGAGAGATGCTGAACAACAACATCGCAGTGATCTACGGAGCCAGCGGCGCGATCGGTGGCGCGGTCGCCCGCGCCTTCGCCGCGGAAGGAGCCAAGCTGTTTCTTACCGGCCACGTCCTCGCACCCGTGAAGGCGCTCGCAGCGGAGCTCGGCGCCGACGCCGCGGAGGTCGACGCGACTGACGAGCAAGCAATCGACAAGCACCTGTCGTACGTCATGGCCCAAGCGGGTCGCATCGACACCTCGTTCAACGCCATGGGCATCGCGGACCATCAGGTCTGCGGCGTCCCGCTGCTCGAGCTCGATCTCGTCCGCTTCTCGCTACCGATCACCGCGTACACCACGTCATACTTCCTCACGGCGCGGCTCGCCGCACGACGCATGTTGCCGAACAAGTCGGGCGTGATCATGACCGTGAGCGCCCTCCCCGGCCGCACCGGCACTGCGTTGAATGGAGGCTACGGGGCAGCGCTCGCGGCCAAGGATGCACTCACGCGCGACCTCTCGGTCGAGCTCGCCCCGCACGGCATTCGCGTCGTCTGCTTGCGACCGCACGGTCTTCCGGAGACGGATACAATGAAGGATCTGCATCAGCTCAAGGCGCCGAAGATGACCTACGAGCAGTTCCAGACGTACCTCGCCAGCATGAGCCATCCGCGACGCACGATGTTGCTCGCGGAGGTCGCGAACGTGGCGGCGTTTGTGGCGTCCCACAAGGCGAGCGGAATGATGGGGACGACCGTGAACCTCACGATGGGCGGCGTGAGCGACTGAGGGTGATCGTCCTCGCTGCAGCGAAGCGTTGATCAGCGCGGCCGGGCCGACGGCTGGGTCTGCTGCCAGCCCGGCAGCTCCTGGACGCGGCCGAGCCAGGCGCGCAGGCGTGAGACGCCGTTCGCTGCCCGCTCGTGGCAGGATGCGACGCGTGCGCGAACGTCGGCAACGACCCGAAGGCTGGCGCTCGCTGCGCGTGGGCGAGCTCGAGCTGTGGTGGACCACTGGCGAGCCACGGGCGACCGCACGCTTGCCGGGCGAGCCGGGCGAAGCGCTCGCCCAGGCGGTGACGATCACGCTCGCGGTGCAGCGCGCCGACGGCAGCGGCAAGAAGATCGTCGCGACCATCGCGGGCAAGCGCGGCCTCGCCGTGCCGAGCGCGGGATTCCGCGACGTGCAGACGATCGCGGTCACGCCGGCCGCGGTCCGGGCGTTCGTGGAGTGGGCCGCGCCCCATGGGGCCTGGCCCACCGGGACTGGCACCTTGAAGACCGCGCTCGCGTTGCCACAACTGCCACTTCCGCGCGATCTCGAGTTTCGCCCCGAGCACCTGGTGGGCCACAAGCTGATCTGGAGTCACACGTCATGAAGACTGCGTTCGTCTTCGGCCTCGCCTTGCTGGTGGCCTGTGTATCCGCGAACCCGCCGGTCGTAGCTCCTGCCGCCACCACCGATCCACTCGCCGCGGAGATCGATCGGCGGGCGGCAGAGACGCTCGCGAGCGGGAAGACGGCAGGGGTCTCGGTCGCGATCCTGCGCGACGACAAGCTCGCGTTCGCGAAGGGCTATGGCTACGCGAACTTGGCCGGCAAGCGGGCTGCAGATGCCGACACCGTGTACCGGATCGGCTCGGTGACGAAGCAGTTCACGGCAGCGGCGATCGTGCAGCTCGTCGAGGCCGGCAAGCTCACGTTCGCCACCGACGTTCGCACGCTCGTCGACATACCCACCGGCGGGCGCACGGTGACGATCCTCCAGCTGCTGCAGCACTCCTCGGGCATGCCGAGCTACACGGAAATCCCGTCATTCAAGGCGATCCTGAACAAGTCCCATACGCCGGCGCAGATCGTCGCGCTGGTCAAGGACACCCCGTGGGACTTCGAGCCCGGTACCAGGTTCCACTATTCGAACACGGGGTATGTCGTGCTCGGCATGGTGATCGAGAAGGTCAGTGGCGAATCCTATGCAGGGTATCTCGCGAAGCACGTATTTCCGAAGGCAGGCCTGACCCGGACCACGTACTGCGACGAGACGAAGCCCGATCCGCATCGCGCAACGGGGTACGAGCTGGACGATCGCAAGGCGCTCGTCCCCGCGCGCCCGATCGACATGTCGTTCCCATTCTCGGCAGGGGCACTCTGCTCGACGGTCATCGACCTGCTGCGCTGGGACGTAGCGCTGCGCACGGGCAACATCGTGTCACCGGCGGGCTATCAGCAGATGATCGCGCCAGGTCACGGCAACTACGGATTCGGGCTGTTCGTAGCGCCCGTGCATGGCCACCTCAGCGTGCGCCACGGGGGCGGCATCAACGGATTTGTCTCGGAGCTTGCGGGGTATCCCGACGATCGGATCACGATCGCCGTGCTCACGAATGCCGAGACCAGTGCGGCGCCCGCGCTCGAGAAGCAGGTCGCGCTGCGCGCGCTGAACATTCCATCACGAGCCGTGCCGATCACCGCAGCGGCACTCGCGCCGTACGCGGGCATCTACGTCCTGCCCGGGCTCGGAGATGCGAGCCTGGTCATCCATGACACGCACCTCGAGATCAGCGTGGTCGGGCAGCCGACCTTCGAGCTCGAGCATCGCGGGCATCACACGTTCGCCAACGATCAGCTCGACGCCACGTTCACGTTCACGTTCGCGGGCGGCGTCGCGACGAAGCTGCTCATCGTCCAGCACGGCAAGGCGCTCGAGGGTCTGCGCAAAGTCGACTAATCCCCTGGGTTGCGCGGGGGCGGAGTCGGCGGCTGGGTCTGCTGCCAGGCCGGCAGCTCCTGAACACGGCCGAGCCAGGCCCGCAGGTGCGCGTAGTCCTGGATGGGCAGCCGCGCCGGCCCGGCGAGCGCGAACGACGCCGCAAGCGAGTAGTCCGCGAGGGTCACACGATCCTGCGAGACCCAGGTCTTGCCGGCCAGGTGGGCATCGAGGATCGGCGCCGCCTGGGCGACGAGCGCTTCGCCACGCGCGACCTCGACAGGATCGGTCTCGCCGCGACCGGCAATCGCCTTCACGACCCGTTCGTAGACGAGGACGGTGTTGGCCGGCGCCATGTGCACCGCGCACCAGAACAGCCAGCGCTGCACGTCGGCGCGCCCGTGAGGATCGGTCGGTAGGAGCATCTGGCCGGGCGTCTGCTCGGCCAGATACAGCATGATCGCGCGCGACTCCCACAGGAGAAAGCCATTGTCGTCGAGCACCGGCACGCGCGCGTTAGGGTTGCGTTGGACGTGCGGCGCGCCGCGCTGCTCGCCCGCGGCCAGATCCACCACGATGCGTTCGAGTGGGATCTCGAGGTGAGCCGCGACGAGGAGGACACGGCGCGAGTTGCCGGACATGGGATGGAAGTAGAGCTTCATGGCGAAGCAACGTTAGCAGCGCCGCGATGACAGCAGTCTGTCAGGTTAGATCTCGCGACTGCAGAATGCGGAGCGCGCGCCCGGGGCGACCTTGCGCGGATGCCGAATCGACTAGATCTCCTGGAGACCATTCGGCGGCGCCGCATTGACGAGCACGCCCGCGCGGCAGCGGATGCCGACCTCGGTGAACCGCGTGCCGGCCTTCTCGGCGCGCAGTGTGTACTCCCCGGCTGGCACGTTCGCGAAGATCACGCCGCCATCGATCGACGCCGAGGTCAGCATGCGATCGGGATAAATGTTGCCACCTGCGTAAGCGAAGTAGATCGGACCTGATTCGGCCGGTAGCGCCGGGTCGATCGTGACGACAGCGCCTTCGGCACCGAGGGCCTCGCCGCCGTACGGCTCTGTGCCGGCCCGCGAGACCGTGGTGCTAATCTGGCACCGCGTGGGATCTGGAACGACACGCGCGATGGTACCGAGCAACTCGAACGCCTCGACCGTCGGTGACTGGAAGCCGAGCATCGAGATGCCGTCCGCGCCGACCTCGAGGGTCGCGCTCTGGTTGGGATGGAACCCTTCCTTGACGACGGAGAAGGTCGTCGGCCCGCCGCTGGGGACCTGGAACGTGAAGCTGCCGTCGGCGGCGACCGGCGTCGAGATCTCCGGAGTCTCGGCGATCGCGACGACCGAACCTTCGATCGAGAGCCCGGCCGTGTTCGGACCGAACACGAATGCCATGCCGTTGATCGTCGCGAGCGGGCCGTCGTTCGCGACCCAGCCGGCAGTCGGATCGTCTTCGCCGCACCCGGCGGGGAGAGAGAGGATGGCGGCGAGGATGGTTGCGCGGCTCAGCATGGGGCGGACGCTATCGCGGATCTCGCAAACGAGATATCGCGAGCGTCTAGCGCTCGCCGATCTGCTGGCGCCACATCGCATAGTAGAGGCCCTTTTGGGCGACGAGCTCGTCGTGGGTGCCGGTCTCGACGATCTTGCCGCGCTCGAGGACGAAGATCGTATTCGCGTGAAGGATCGTGGAGAGGCGGTGGGCGATCAGGATGGTGATGCGGTCGGCGGAGAGCGAGACGGGCTTGACCGTTGCTCGCGCAACGCTGGCTCGCACTGATCGACGCGACCGAGCGCCTGGCGAAGCCGGTCCTCGCCGTACGGCTTGGCCACGAAGTCGGTGACGCCGTGCTCGAACGCGCGGATCGCCCGGCCCGCGTGCGCCGACAATGATCGTCTTGAACGAGATCGAGGAAGGAGAAGTTCCCGCTCGGCACATCGCCGCGTACTTACTTCAGCGACTCGATGAGCGCGATGAAGGCGTCGATCTCCTTTTCGCGGAGCTGGCCTTGGTAGGACGGCATCGACGCGGGGAAGCCTTTGCGGACGTGGTTGACCGGGTCGATCAGCGAGTCGCGGACGAACGTGGCGTCGACGGTGCGGATGGTGCCGTCCTGCAGCGTGACCGGCCTCCCCCAGATGCCGGCGAGCGTCATGCCGATCCTGGCAGATCCGTCGAGCGTGTGGCACGAGACACAGCCCTTGTTCTCGAAAATGCGCCTGCCGAGCGCAGCCTTGCCCGCGGGAGTCTGGGGGTTCGTCGACGCCTGGAGCTGTTTCGCGTGGGTCGCGTACTGGCCCGGCGGCAACGCGACGAGCGTCTTGTTTGTGTGGTCCGGATACTCGGCCCGGGCCTCGACGGGGCAGCGCCACGGATAATCGCCCGCTTCGTTCGCGCGGATCACGAGGTCGGCGATGCCGTGGCTCGCGACGTGGACGGAGATGCCCGCCTCGAACGAGAGGTCCCCGTCGACGTTGTCGTCGTTCTTGATTCGCAGGTGCACGGCGCGGCCAACCGGTATCTTGAGCTCGCGACTCTCGCCACCCCCCGGGTCGGTGAACGTGCAGTCCCAGCGATCCAGGCGAGCATCGAGCACGAGGGCATCGGCAGGCGCCGCGGCGAGCTGCTCGAGTGGTGATCCCACGGGCAGCGGCGGATCCTCGGGCGGCCGCGCAGCCTGCGGCGGGACACGACCACAAGCGGCGAAGGCAAAGGTGTGAGAGAGGGCGAGGAACGAGCGGGTGATCACGAGTCAGCCTACGGTGTGGGGACCGGGAACGCCCCTTGGTCTTCTGCTTTCAGCCCGCGGGGCCCGCTGCAGCTCAACGCTTTGCACGACCAAGACCTGAGCCTCGGTGCGAGCGACGCGCACCTCACGGTCATGCCAAGACCTCGCGAAGCTCCGCGCACTCGTGCCTATCCGATCCCGATGACGCGTGCTCTGGCTAGTAGGTCGTGACGTAACGAGCACGCATGTCAGGAAGCTCTGCAGCGATCGCTGCGCGCGTTTGATCGCGAAGCGATTCGATATCGGCGCTGGTCATTCTCGTCGTGGGAATTGGCGCGAGAATCCTAGCGCACGCGTGCGCCTTGCCGAACCACCGTGAATGCTTGGGGCGCATCGGGCGAGTGCCCGCGAGGGCGATCGGCAGGATCGGTACGCCTGCGCGGATCGCTAGATCGAATGCGCCTGGCTTGAACGGCAAGAGGTTCCCGTCGGGCGAGCGGGTGCCCTCGGGGAACATCATCACGGAGATGCCCGCATGGAGGGCGCGCTCGCATTCCTGCAAACACGCGCGCACGCTCTCCCCTTCGCCGCGACGAAGTGGAATGTCGCCGCCGAGGCGCATGGCCCACCCGCTGAGCGGCTGCCTGAACAGATCCTCTTTGGCGACCCAGCGCATATCCCACGGCAAGAACGACAACAGAAACGGATCGGCCTGCGACTCGTGATTTGCGACGACGACGTATGCGTTGTTGTCGATGTCGGCGGGGCGCTCGCCTTCGACGTCGAACTTCCACAGCATCGACAACCGTGAAGCCGTGCGCCCCATGCGGCGGAGCCACTGACCCGGAACACGCTGCGTAGGATCGCCGCGGTGCAGCAGGGAGGCGAGAGCCATCGGCGGAAGGAACGTCAGGATGACGGCGCCGAATTCGGCATACGCCCATACGCCTTTGATCGGGCCGGCCTTCGTCACGTGCTGTCGGTGTACCTCGATCTCGTCGCGATGCGTGCGTCTCGAACCACCATCTGGCCGGCATCTCCAGGCGCAGCCGACATCGGCGCGCGTCGGACCTACTTCGCGCCGGCCGGTTTCTTCTTCGGAGCTGATTTCTTCTTGGCCGCCAGCTTCGTCTTCGCTGCCGGCCGTTTCGCCTTCGCGGGCCCGCGCTGGTGCACCACGTCCTCGAGCGCCTCGCGCAGCGCATCGTTGGCGCACTCCACCGAGCCCTGGATGATGTCAGCGACCGCCGTGGTCGTGCCGGTCTTGAACACCGTGCCGCTATCGCCCGCGTACTCCCAGATGTCATAGGTCGGCTTTCCCTTGGCATCGGCGACGGTGCGCAGGCTCAGCACGTGCCGCAGCGTCTCCTCGCTGTGCGGGTCCAGCGCCAGCAGCTTGGTGATCGGCAGCTTCTTGCCGAAGTAGCGCTTGCCGGCGACGAGCAGCTGGGCCACGTCGGATGTGGAGAACTTCGCCTTGATGCCTTCCTTCGCCACGTCGCGCACGGCCGTCGTCTTCAGCACGATGGGCGCGGGCTTACCCTTGCGGGCTGCGTCGATCACCGCGAGCACGTCGGGATGCTTGGCCGCTGCCTTCGCGAGATCGGCGAGGTGCTGGCGCGGCGATCCGACGGAGCGCTCGATGCACGCGATCGCGTAGGTGGCAATCTCTGGATACGGCACGATTGACAGTAGATCCTTGGCCGCGCGCAGAGCCCAGCCGGGGTGCCCCATCTTGGTGAGGGCGAATGCCACCGCCGGGCCGCGGCGTTCGGCGGGAAGCGCCTTGATGAACGTGGCGGCGAAACCACCCTCGAGCGAGAGCAGCGGGTCCCACCGCGGCTCGATCGGCACCTTGCTCCGCACCAGTGCGAGGAACGGCACCACCGGTACCGTCGACTGGGCAGTGCCCGCCGCGATCGACGCGAGCAGCTCGTCCGCATAGGTCTTCGCCCAGTTCGCTGCATCCGGGCCGATCTGCTTGACCAGCTTGCTGTCGCTCGCGTCGAAGAAGTCGCTGTCGTCGAGGCCCCAGACCTCGGGCCACGCGAGGTTGACGACGCCCCACATCGCGAGCCGCTCGACCACAGGCACGGTCTTCAGCCACGCCGCGACCAGCTCCTTGCCGTCGTTGTCCTCGGCGCTCTCCGCTTCCTGCAGCAACTTGAGCGCGCGCCAACCTGGCTCCCTCCGTTTCTTGCCAGCGAGCGTGAACGTGTACTTCTTCTCGAGCGGCCCGGGCGGGTCGATGCCGAGCCAGCGGCGGCGGTCGGCGCGCAGCCGGGGCATCCAGTGGTCGACGTCGTTGTTGTTCGTGTACAGATCGAGCTCAGTGATGAGCTCGACCGCCGCGCGTTGCGCCGGCGTCAGCGTCTCCGCGAGCGGGCCCACCGGATCGTCCGGGTAGTCAACCGCCTTCAGGACAGGCTGGAAGTCGGGGTGTGTGTCGTCGGCACGCAGCTTGCGAAACGCGGCGATCGCAGCAGGCGGAAGGTGCTTGGAGAACGTGAACGACCTGGGAATCCTCGATACCACGCAGCGAATATATGCTCGGGAATACGCAGGCGGTGGGCGCAGATCAGCCGTCGTACCGCGCGAGCCGAGGCTGGATCACTTCTTGGGCCGCTTGTTCGCCGGCAGCGCGCCCTTGAGTGTCCGCAGCGGCACCCAGCCCGCACGCGAGGTGTCCGGCACGAACTTGGTGCCCTGCTTCTTCGCGACGAAGCCATAGACCCACATCTGGAGCTGATTGCTGTCGCGCCGCTGCTTGCCGTAGATGCTGATCTCGCGGCGGAACGTGCTGCCGGGCGGGACGAAGAAGTGATCGCCCGGGTTCGCGATGTCGACCGCCACCGGCGGCGCATCACTCTGCGGCAGGTTCATGCAGATGTTGTAGTAGTAGCGTTGCTCCGCCGCGCCGGGCGAGACCGAGGCATTGCGCAGGAGGTAGTCCTCGGAGTTGTTACCGTGACCACTCTGATGACCAAGGATGTAGTTCTCGCGGTCGTAGTTGTCGGGCTTGGCGATCGGATCGGTGACGGCGCGGAAGGTCAGCCGCTTCGCGCCCTTGGTCGACGCGACGGCGGGTTCCCATTTCTTTGCGAGCTTGTTGACCGCGTTCCGGATCTCCGTGTTCTGCTGGGCATTGTCAGCGAGCGATGCGATCGGGATCCACGCCGACCCCTGGACACCAAACCAGCACATCACGCAGTCGCGCTTCTTGTGATCGACCTTGAGCTTTGCGACCTTCGAGACGTTGAGCGCGACCTCAGCGCCGCCGGGCACCGTGTCGGCGACCTTGGTCTGCGTGCCGCTCGTGATGACGTAGCGCTGCGCGCCGCTGCCGTTGACCGTGTACTTCTTCTGCGGCCCGGGCCGCTTCGGCGACACCGGGTTCGAGCGAATCGAGCGGACGTTGTACTTGTCCGTCTTCGCCGTCATGGCCTTCTTGCGCGGCTTCTTGAGGTGGCGTTCGTTGCGCCCCTGGTGGCGCGGATCGTCGGGCACGCCGGGGATCGGTGACGCCGCGGCCGCCGCTGGCGCGGTCCCCGCGGCCGCCGGGGTGGTCTGGGCGGCGTGCGCCACGGGGGACGCGGCGTCCGCGGCTTCGTCGGGCGCGGCTGGGGCGGCCGAGCTGGCGGCGGCGAGCGCAGCTTCGGCCTCCCGCGCATCGTCGCCGGTTTCGGATTCCTCCGCGCCGGCGTCTGCGTCCAGGTACGCGATGGCTTCCCATTCGGCGCCGGCAAACATCGACGCGTCGGCTGCGTCTTGTGCCTCCGCCGCCTGGCGCGTCGTCTTGCCGGTCGTGTCCTGGGCGGGAGCACGCGCATCGGGTTGTGCCTGATCTCGCTGCTTCGCGGATGCGCGCGCTTCCATCATGACGCCGCTCCTGGTCGCGGATACTGGTGCCGCTTCATCACTGCCACCTGTCCATCCCAGGTGGCGAGCACTCCCCCAACCATGACATGTCGTTTCGGGTTTGCGACGATGTGAGAGCTCACGCTCGCTGCTCAAGCACAAGTGGTGCCATGTGGGCCCCTCGAGCTACTTGTAATGCGCGCCGATCGGGTCGACACGATCAGCGCGCGGTTGCTCGTGCGCTGATCGTGACGCGCAGGCGCAGTCGAATTCGAACGTCCAGACGATCGTCCGTCGCGTCGTGGCGAGCGGCGGCCCACATGTCGGCACGTTGAGTCGCCTTTGCGCATCCGCTACGATACCCACGTGAGTGGCGCGCGTGTCGGAGCATACACGCTACTCCGCAAGATCGGTGAGGGCGGCATGGGTGAGGTCTGGCTCGCCGAGCACGCCATGCTGGAGCGGCGCGCCGCGATCAAGCTACTCAACGCGCGGGCGTCGGCGGATCCGGACCTGGTCGCGCGGTTCCTCAACGAGGCTCGCGCCGCGACGGCGATCGCGGACCCGGGCATCGTGCAAGTGTTCGACGTCGGTCAGACCAACGACGGCACCGCATACATCATCATGGAGCTGCTCGACGGCGAAACGCTGTGCGCGCGCCTCGGCCGCGGCAGGCTCGCGGTCTCCGACGCGGTGCGGATCGTGCGGCAGGTGGCGAGCTCGCTCGGCGCCGCACACGCGCGCGGCATCGTGCATCGGGATCTCAAGCCGGAGAACATCTTCCTCGTCCGCGATCCGGAAGTTGTCGGCGACGAGCGCACGAAGATCCTCGACTTCGGCATCGCAAAGCTCACCGGCCTCACGACCGGCTTCCAGACTCACGCCTCGATGGTGATGGGTACGCCGCAGTACATGTCGCCGGAGCAGTGCCGTGGTGCGGGCGAGGTCGACGCGCGCTCGGATATCTACTCCCTTGGCTGCGTGCTGTTCACGTTGCTCGCCGGGCGGCCGCCATTCGTCGCCGAGGGTGCAGGCGAGATGATCGCGCTCCACCTGACCGAGCACGCGCCTCGCGTTTCGGAATTCGTGCCCGACGTGCCGGCTGCGGTCGACGACCTCGTCGCGCGTTGTCTCGAAAAGATCCCCGCCGCTCGGTATGCGGAAGGTACCGTGCTCGCCGACGCACTCGGCGCGCTCCCACACGACGATGGTCTCACGCCGGTTCCGCGCCTCGCGCGGCCCAGCATGACGGCGATCTCGGTCTCGCAGCGAGCTCCGCAGCGGTGGCGCGGCCGGATCGCGATCGTCGCCACGAGCGTCGCCGTCATGGTGGGCGCCGGCGTCATGATCGTATCGCGCGATCATGTGACATCGACGCGACCCGCCACGCCCGGCTCGGTAAAGGTCGAGGTTCCGAACGTGCCGCCGCCGACACCGTCGCCCGTGCATCCTGCGGACCTCGCGACGACGATGACCGACGCGCCCACCCCGACCCGCGCATTGGCGAACACGCATCGCGCGAAGCCTGCACGACGCGCGCGGCCGATCCGTGCGGTGACCGTCGCGAAGCCGCCTCCGTTGTCGCCGGCAGCACCGCCCGCACCACAACCGCAGTCCCCGTTCGTGGACAACGACGCCGATGGCATTCCGGACAAGCGCTGACGCGAGGTTCACGCTGATGTGTTCACTCGGTCGATCGAGGCGGCGCCGTGAGATTGGCGTTGGCGTCGCGGCCGTGGTGCTACTCGCTCCGCAGGACGCGCAGGGACGCGCAGACCCCGACGGCCAAGGCCGAGGCGCTGTTCGAGCAAGGTAAGGCGCTCATGGCCTCGGGCAGAGTTCCCGAGGCGTGTACCGCGTTCGAGAGCAGCCAGCGTATCGACCCTGCGGTCACTACGCTCCTGAATATCGCGGACTGCCGCGAGAAGAACGGACAGCTCGCGACGGCGTGGGGCGTGTTCGTGGACGTCGAGCGCCAGACGCGCGGCAGCGCGAACCTCGCACCATTGCACGACGTCGCGGTGAAGCGCAGCGCCGCGCTCGAACCACGGCTCTCGAAGCTGACGATCGCGGTCGCGTCGCAGCTGGACCGCATCGAGATCACGCGCAACGATGCCCCCGTCGAACGCGACACGTGGTCCTTCGCGCTGCCGATCGACGGCGGACGCTACCAGATCGTTGCGCAGGTCCCCGGCTTCGTCGCGTGGCGCTCGACCGTGGATGTCGCGCGTGAAGGCGCGACCGTCGTCGTTCACGTTCCCGAGCTCGTCGCGGTCGCCCCACCACCGCCGCGCTCGAAGATGCCGGCGATCCTCACCGGCATCGGTGCGCTCGTGCTCGGTGGTGCCGCGCTCGGGTTCGAGCGCTCGGCGCGCTCGGTCTACTCGGATGCCGAAGCCGAGGCCGACAACGAACGGCAGACGTCCCGCTGGGACTCGGCAAATCGCCAGCGGCACATCGCGCAGGGCTTCGGCATCGCAGCGCTCGCCACATCCGGCGTCGCGGTCATCCTCTACCTGCGGTCGACGCGAACGCCACCGGCCCATACGGCGATGGTTCCAGTGCTCGCACGGGAACTAACCGGCGTCGCATGGACAGGCGCGTGGTGACCCGCGGTCTCGTGCTGCTGCTCGCACTCGGCGCGTGCGAGTTCGATCGCCCGAAGGACATCGGTACCGTCAGCGTGGCCGTGCGCGGTCTGTGGGATGGCTCCGATGGGATCGAGATCTCCCTTGTCATCGCGGGCACGTCCACGCCGCTCGCGTTCGCTGATGACGGCGATCGCGCGACGATCACCAGACCGGCAGGAACGCCCTACGAGGTGGTGGTCGAACGGCAGCCCACCGCGCATACGTGCACGGTCGCGGACGCCGCGGGCGCACTGGCCGAGACCCTCGTCGTGCGCGTCACGTGTTTGGGACCCGTGACACTCGGGACGGAGCCTGCGTTCGACATCGATCAAGGACCGCGCGAGCAGCACCTCCCCGTGAGCCTGCTCTCGCAGCTCGTGCAGTTCCGGCCGTCAGGCCCCGACACGGCGACCATCTCGATCGACGACGTGCCGCTCGTGATCAACACGCCGCGCGTGTACCTGCTCGGGTCGAGCGACACACCTTCAGGTTCGTGATGCAGAGCGGCGCGCTCTCGAAGACCGCGACCGTCACGTTCGACCGCGGTGCCGCCGCCATCGTGCAGGACCCGCCAACCCGCCCGCCCGAACCGGCCGCCGGCGGACAGTTCGGGTCGGCGATCTCGATGACGAACGGCACGATCGTCGTCGGGATCCCGGGCAGGAGCCTGGTGCGTACGTTCGCGCGCAATGGCCGCGCGTGGATTGCAGCCGGCGATCTGAGCCCACCTCTCGGCGCGAGCGCGCGGTTCGGAGCGAGCGTGTCGCTGAACGGCGAAGTTCTGATCGTCGGCGCACCCGGGGTTGCGGTAGCCGACCGCGGCTCGGCACACATCTTCGAGCGGCAGGGCGGTGTGTGGATGGTCAAGTACAGCACGACAACCGACGTCTCGGCCGGCGACGACCAGTTGGGCTACGCCGTGGCGATCTCTGGTGGTCGCGCTGTTGTCGGTGGGCCGACGCGCGGTGACCTCGCACCCGTGCGTGCATACCTGCGTACTACAGCCGGCACGTGGCAGCTCGATGCGACCATCGCGAGTCCCGACCAGCAGGCCTCGGATCTGTTCGGCGCCGCGCTCGCGCTGCGTGGTACGAGCGCGATCGTCGGCGCGCCGTTGGCCGACGGGGGCTCGCCCAGCACGACGAGCTCGGGCCAGGTCTACGTGTTCGATCGCACGACGAGCTGGACCCAGACGGCGTTGCTCGAGCCGGCGGTGCGCGGCGCGACCGATCAGTTCGGCGCATCCGTCGCGCTCGAGCTGATCGGAGCGGAGCAGGTGCTCGTCGTCGGGGCGCCGTTCGAGGCTGGCGCCACGCTCGACGATCCGCAGAGCGATGCGGTCCACGACAGCGGGGCAGCGTACGTGTTCCGCCGCACCGGCACGGGACCGTGGGCGCAGGAGGCGTATCTCAAGCCCTCGAACCGCGGCGTGATGTTCAACTTCGGCGCCGCGGTCGCGATCGCAGACGGACTGATCGCGATCGGCGCACCCGGCGAGGACAGTTGCGCTCCCGGCGTCGACCCGGCGGTGATGCCCGGCTGCAATGACGCCGGCGCGGTGTTCGTGTTCGAGCACACGGCAGAAGGCTGGCGTGAGGTCGCCTACCTCAAGACCGCCGCGGTCCACTCACAAGATGTGTTCGGCCGCGGCCTCGCTCTCACGCCAAATTTCCTCGTTGCGGGCGCACCGAACGACGACGGCGCTGGCTCGGCCGACGAGATCGACGGCGGCATTGCGTTTCCGTTTCACTGATTCGGCGGCACGCGCTTACTGGCGGGGTCCCGCTACCCGATCGATGGCCTTCGCGAGCGACCACGCCGAGCGAGCATCCCCCGCCGCGCGCGACAGCGTGAAGATGCCCCTCGCATCGCGGAGAGCCAGCCCTTCGCGGGCGAGCACGTGATCGACGGCCAGCCGTGCGGCACGCGCATTTCCGTCGGAGAATGGGTGAAAGAAGCAGACGTCGAGGTACGCACGCGCGGCGCGAACGGCGATCGGCGCACGATCGCCGGCGTCCCCGAGCAGGTGCTCGAACCGAGCTTGCGTCGTCGCGTCAACCGGGTAGCGCTCGCGTCCCCGCTTCGCATACGCGGTCGCCTCGCGAAACCCGATCGGCGATGAGGCACCGAGCACGACGGCTTGCCACTCCGCGAGCAGGTCGAACGCGAGCGGAAGATCGTGGCGAGCGGCATCGCGTGACAGCACGAGCGCCGACGTCAGACGAACTGCACGTTCCGCATCGCGCGGGGCGTCGCGCTCGGCGATGAACCGCTCGTGACCGTCCTGCCCCGCCGCGATCAGGTCACGGGCACGAAGCTCGTCATCGGTGGCAAACGGACTCGAGCGCGGCGGTCCGACGAACGCGTCGGCACGGATCGCGAGCCACGCGGAGAGCCCGTCGACCTGCACGTGCGCGCTTTCGAGGGTCTCGACGGCGACCGCGAGCTCCAGAAAGGTCTCATCGCGCACCGCGGGCGTCGGCTCGATCCAGCTCCGGAAGCTGCCCCCGACAACCTGGTTGACGAGCTCGCGCATGCGCTCGACGTCGTAGACAACGGTCTCGGCGAGCCAGCTCATGGAGCGCTCGTACGTCCCGTACCAGGCATCCTCGGACCCAGTGCGGTTGACGACGACATCGAACACGACCGGCGCTCCCCGTTCGACGATCTCCGCAGGCGATCCGCTGCGATCGAGCTGGTCAAACGCGTCCTCCAGCTCCCGAAGAAACTCGTGCCAGTCGACGAGAGCGTCGCGCATTCTCCGGATCGTCACCGTGGGGTCGGGCTCCCCAGCCGGGAGGATGCTGTGGCTGGGGCAGCAGAATGGCGCACCGGACCACCGCTCGAGACCGCCCACGACCAGCCGGCCGTCCAATCCCCGAGCTCGGAGACGAACAACCGACTCAGGTCCGCCAGGATCTGCTCGCGTGCGCGCCCGGTGAGATACGCGCGAACGATCTCTGCGATGCGAGCCTCGACGCGCGCGATCTCGAACACGTGCGTGCTCGGCGCGACATCGACCCAGCGCTGTTCCCAGAATCTCACGATCTCTCTCCTCTGGCCTTGGATGACGCAGCGGATGATGCCCGACAACGCGCAGGTTTCGCGCCCTCGTGCCGCGAGACGCAGGAATTGCGGTGGTTGCCGCCGAATCGCGCCAGCTCGCCGGCCGGCGACGTGCAGTGTCCCCCGACATGAACTTGTTCTCTCGTCCGGTCACGGACTTCATGACGACGGAGGTCGCCACCACGACGCTCACCGCCACGCTCACGCACATCGCCCGTCAGCTCGAGGAGCGACGGGTCTCGGCGATGCCGGTGCTCGACGAGGACGGAACCATCGTGGGCGTGATCTCGCGAACGGATCTTCTGCGAGTGGGTCGAATCCAGGCCGGATCTCACCGCAAGGCCGCCGCGTTGACGTTGCCCGAGCAGTCGGCCGCGGAGCTGATCGGACAGAAGTCGCGCAAGCCCCTGGTCGCCACACGCGACACGCCGCTGCGCGAGGCCGCGCGGACCATGCGTGATCAGCGCGTTCACCGTCTGTTCATCGTCGACGGCAACAAGGTGGTCGGGGTGGTCAGCACCCTGGATCTGATGGCGGCCGTCCGCGACGCCAAGATCTCCATCCCGATCGCCGAGATCATGTCGACCCCGCTGTTCACGGTGAAGGCGCAGCAACCACTCAGCGCCGCGCTCGAACGGCTCCAGCACGCACGCGTGACCGGCCTGGTGGTCATCGACGATGAGCTCCCGATCGGCGTGTTCACCCAACTCGAGGCGATGGAGTCCCGCGACCTCCCCCGCGACACTTTGGTCGACGACGCCTTCGACCCGTCCATGCTCTGCCTGCCGGGCACCACGAAGGTCTACCGTGCCGCCGATCAAGCCGCTCGGCTCCAGGTCCGGCGCATCATCCCGTGCCGCGACCGAGACGCGCTCGGGATCGTCACCGGCTTCGACTTCGCCAAGCTCGTCGCCGCGTGACCCGCAGGATCTTCAACTAGACACGATCTACTTCGTCATCAACCAGAAGCGCGTCGACATCACGCTGCCCGACTGAGCGCGCGCCGGCCGTCGAGCCCGGCGCGGGTTGCTCGCGAATTTTCACCATCTGAGGCAGGACCTTCTTCTGGTCGGGCGTCAGATCGCACCCGGCGAAGTTGTCCGTGGTCCGCACGCAGTTGATCGCATCGGGGCCCCACTTGTCCTTCGTGCACGCGGCGGCCACCTTGTCGGCGGCGGTGCGCGACTTGCCGAACGCAGCGCTCTTCTCGCTGTCCGGCGCGTCCGCCTTGGTCTTCTGGAGCATCAGCTCCTGGACATGCTCGCCGGCTTCCTTGCACTCCGGTGAGGCCGCAGCCGCGGCGCTCTCGCCGGCACCGCCCTCGCTCTTGCTCTTGCAGCCCGCCATCGCGAGCACCGTCATCGACATCACAAACAGGATCTTCTTCATGTTCATACTCCTTACTTCGCCGGCTTCCGGCAGAACTTGTTGTCGAGCTTGTCCTCCGCTTCGCTGCCCTTCTTCGCGAACGCGGCGACAAACTCTTTCTCGGGCATCTTCACGCCCTTCTTCGTCTTGTAGGTCGCACCGCTGATCCAGCTCTTGCTCTTGATCGAGTCCTCGCGAAACTTCGCAAACCAGTCGGCCTGCTGCTTCACTTCACCGAGGAACTTCTTGCACTGGTCGGGGTTCTTGCCCGCGTGCGCGGTGGCGCGCTCGAGGGCGAACTCGACCATGTTGTAGGCAGCCGCGCCGCGCGAACCGCCGGCCTCGCAGAAGATCTTGCCCTTGCCGCACGGATTTCCGGAAGTCTGGAAATTCTTCGAGTAGACCGTGACGATCTGATAGCGGTGCAGGCGCAGGTCCTCGTCATCGACCTCGATGTACGGCGCGCCCTTCGCGACGACGGTCATCTCGGAGAGCTTGAACCCGACCTCTTCGGCGACTTCCTTGACGGCCGCCGCCATGGACTTTGGGTACTTGTTCTTCTTCGCGAGCTTCTTGCAGTCCATCTCCTCCATCGCCTGGCGTCCGCCGACCGTGCGCGTGTACGGCGCGAACCTGCCGCCGCCGAGTTGCACGCCATCGATCAGGAAGTCGACCGCCGCGCACCGCTTCTCGAGCTGCGTCGACGCGGCGGTCTCCGGCACGTAGCGGTCCGAGGCATATCCCGCCGTCCCTGCGATGCCATGCTCGCAGGACAGCATGTCCGCCGGGATGTCGACGTTCTTGCCGAGATACCGAAACGCGTCGGGGTCGAGCTTCTTGACCCGCGCGATCTCCTTCTCGTAGACAGCCATCTTGTCGGCGAGCTCCTCCGCCATGTCGCTGCTGCCACGGATCCCTGCGACGCTCTGGCACGCGGAGATCATCTTCTGCGCAGCCTCGATCGCGTCCTCGTCTGCCTCGCGCACGCGCACGCCGTCGCCGACGTTCGCCGCGACGCGCGGATACTTCTGGTACGCGACCGCATCGAGCTCCGCGAGCCGCTTCGCCACCAGCGCGTCCTGCTTTGGCTCGCGCCAGCGATCCTCCATGAAGGCGAGCTTCGCGTGCTCGCGGTGGCTCTCGAGCGCGTACATCGCCATCTCGCCCGACTCGATCCGCTTGACGAGGCCGTCGAGCGTCTGCTTCCGCGGATTCTCGATCTCCGAGGACGTCTCGCCGACGTCGAGCGAGCCGCTGCTGCTGTCGTTATCGGTGGAGGGGCCGCTCGCCGAGTCCGAGGACGGCGTCGAAGACGACTTGCCGCCGAGGCTCGCTTTGCCGCCCGCGATCATGCTGCAGCCCGAGAGCAGCAGCGCCAACATCCATGTGTTTCGCATCGTCCCGGGTAGTTCCAGGTGCGCGCGTTCCGTCGCACGAAATCGACAACGTGGCTCAGCGCTTGGGTTTTGGGCGCTCGAGCTTGGCACGCAGCGCGCCGAGGCCCGCCGCGGACTCGGGCATCCGGTCGAACCAGGCGAGCGCGACGGCGGGTCGCTTCGACGCGAGTGCGAGGCGCGCGACCTCGGCGAGCACCTCGCTCTCCCCGTTGCGATCACGCGAAGGCTGGCTGATCGCGAGCGTGAGTGCTTGATCGTAGAGCTCGAGCGCTGCACGCGGGTCGCGGGGCGCGACAGCATCCGCGAGCACCGAGATCGCGGCCGCACGCGATGCGGTCGATGCGTTGATCTTCGCGTGGGCGGCGACCGCCTTGCGCGCGTGGCCTTCCGCAACGCGCCAGTTGTGCTCGAGGAGCGCGAGTCGCGCGTAAGAGATCTCGAGCTCGACCTTCGCCGGCATCGTCGGTGGCGCCTCGGTCAAGCTCGCTCGCGCCCGGTCGAGCTCCGCGCGCGCATCGCCGAAGTTGCCTTGCTCGCGCAGCGCCCGCGCGAGCATCTGGTGAAGCTGGATCGTCTCCGGATGGGTCGGCCCGCGCACGGTGAGGTCGATGTCCAGGGCGACCCGCAGCGAGGCTTCTGCCGCTGGCCAAGCCTTCTGCCGCGTCGCCACGCCAGCGCGGTTGAGCTCGATCTGCGCGAGCAGCGGGTGCTTGTCGCCGAGCGACTTCAGCGTCGCGGCGCGTGCGTGCGTGAGGACGCGCGTCGCCTCGTCATACTCGCCCGTGTGCATCAGCATGGCGCCGAGGTTCGACTCGGTGCTCGCGACGATCGGATGCTCGGCTCCGTGCAGCGCGATCCGCCGCGCGCGTGCCTCGCGCATGTGGTCGCGCGCCTTCGCGAAGTCGCCGCGACCGTACGCGACGAGGCCGAGGGTGAACGCGAGCTCGGCGACCTGGCGCGCATCGTCGCCCGCCTGCGCGACCGCGGCGCGCGCCGCCGGTTCGAGCTCGGCTGCCGCATCCGGCTTCGCGAGCTCGAGGCCAACGAGCGACACCAGCCGCAACCACGCCGATGCAACCATGTAGTGATCGCGGATCGCGGCCGCGTCTTGCACGGCGAGGCGCAACGTCGCTGCCGCCTGCTCGTACTTGCCCGCATTACTCTGCGCGACGCCGAGGTTGTAACGCGCGCGTGCGTGCAGCATCGGGTCATCGAGCGTTGCGGTCTGCTCGACGAGCAGCTCGGCGCGACGCATCGCCTCCGTGTGGCGGCCGAGCCGCTGCATCGCCTCGAGCTCGCGCAGCATGACGCCGGCCGCATGGCCCGCCTTCGTGGTCGGCGCGAGGGACTTCGCGATCAGACGATGCAGGTTCTTGCATGTCGTGGCCGGCTCGAGCTGAGTCGCGAATTCGGGTGCACGCTTGATCTCGGCAGGCGCCGGTTGCGCCAGGAGCGTGACGAGCGCGCTCATCGAGTCGGCGAGGCGATCGAGGCAATCGAGCCGCTTCTCGAGGAGCTCGACGGACTGCTCGCCGCGCACGTGCGTCGCTGACCACGCATCCTCGCGCTGCACGAGCCAGGTGTCGCGATACGTGTCGAGCACCGCGACCAGCGCCGTTGCACGCTCGTCGGCGTTCGGCGCACCGCTGGCGGCGAACGCGGCGCGCAGCTGAACGTGTTGCGGTGCGCCCCACGCCTGGGCGATCCGTTGTGCACCCGCTGTCCGCGCATCGGCGAGGCTCGGCTCCGGCGGGCGCGTCGCGATGAACACCGTCGCCGCTGCCGCGATCACACCGAGTCCAACACCCGCGAGGATCCAGCTGCGCCGCCGCTTCGGCACGAGCACGGCGAGCAGCGCGTCGAGCGACGGCCAGCGCTCGTCGGGATCGAGTGCCAGCCCGCGCTCGAGCGCGCGCACGACGCGGACTGGCACACCGCGCGTGGCGGCGAGCTTCTTCGGACCTGCATGCATCACCGTGTGCAGCTGCGCGACACTGTTCGCGGGGAATGGCCGCGCGCCGAACAGCGCCTCGTAGATCGTGACGCAGTACGAGAACTGATCACTGCGCTCGTCGACCGCCTTGCCGGCGAGCTGCTCGGGGGCCATGTACGCGGGCGTCCCGACGATCGCCCCCGTCGCCGTCATCGCGTTGACGGTCTCGTGCCCGCTCGCCGTGATCGCGCGCGACGGCTCGTCCTGCGCGAGCTTCGCGAGCCCGAAGTCCGTCACCAGCGTCCGTCCGTCGCGCCCGATCAGCACGTTCTCCGGCTTGACGTCGCGATGGACCAACCCGGCCGCGTGCGCCGCCGCGAGCCCGCGCCCGACAGCAACCGCGACCTCGAGCACCTCGCGCCACGTGCGCGGCGTGACGAGCCAGCCGCGCAACGTCTGGCCGTCGACCAGCTCCATCGCGCAGAACGCGCGACGCCCATCGGTGCCGAGCTCGTACACCGTCACAACGTTCGGATGATTGAGTCGCGCCATCGCGCGCGCCTCGCGCCGCAGCCGCTCGGAGCTGATGCGAAGCAGCTTGAGCGCGACCTCGCGATCGAGCTCCGGATCGTGCGCCGCGAACACCTCGCCCATCGCACCCTCGCCCAGCCGCCGCACGAGCGTGAACCGCCCGAGCCGGTCACCGATGGTCACGCGTTCACTCGCCGCACTCTCCTCCTGCTGCGTGCCGGCGAGCGCCGACACCACGCGCCGGCAGTCGTCGCAGCGGTCGACGTGCGCGTTCAGCGCGTCCACCGACGCCAGCTCGCCGGCGACGAACGCGGCAAGCTCGTCGGCGGATGGGCAGTCGAGGGAAGCACCGGTAGCCACCATTTTCGCGTAGCATAGTTCTGACACGTGGAGCGCGCGGACGAACGTTTGCTATCGGACGCCGCTCACGCACATGGTGCGATCGTACCCAGCGACGCGATTCGCGCCTTCGTCATCGCGCGCGCCGACGCCGCGCGCGCCGCACACGACCCGGCCGCCCGCGCCGCCGACCTCTACCTCGCGGGCGCGTGCGCCGCGGGCGATCCTGCGGCGATCGCCGCGCTCGACACCGACCTCCCTGCACTCGTTCGCCCGCTCCTCGCACGCCTCGGCCTCCCGTTCTCCGATTACGACGAGATCGTGCAGCGCGTCCGCATCGCCCTGCTCTCGCCCAATGATGCCGGCGAGGTCGGGATCGCACGCTATTCGGGCCGCGGCGACCTTCGCGCCTACGTCCGCGCGATCGCTGCAAAGCTCGCGCTCAAGCACCGCGAGCGCGAGCACGGGCCGGCCGGCGCCGATGATCCGCTCGAGCTCATCCCCGACACCAACGACACCCCGGCGATGCGCGTCCTCAAGGATCGCTGCCGGGGCGATCTGCGCGCCGCGTTCGCTGTCGCGCTCGGCGAGCTCGAACCGCGCGAGCGCACGCTCCTGCGCCAGCACTATCTCGACGGCCTCGGCATCGATGCGCTCGCGCCGTTGCATCGCGTGCACCGCGCGACGTGCGCGCGCTGGATCGAGACGGCACGCGAGAAGATCCTGCGCCGGGTGAAGAGCCACCTGCGCGATGCGCTCGATCTGCCGTCGACGGAGCTCGACAGCGCGATCGTCCTTGTCCAGAGCCAGCTCGATCTCAGCCTGTCACGCCATCTCGCGGACTGACCGCACGCTCGCCGTGCGCGCGTACGACGCTACTCGTCGTTGATGCTGGCCGTGCGCGGATCGCCCAACAGGTCGCGAAATGCGCTCAGCTGCTGGCCGAACAGCTCCCAGCCGCCGGTGGGAGAGTTGAGGTTCGAGTCGAACGCTGACAATCCGACGACGCGGGCGCCGCGGCCATCGGTCGCGGAGCCGATCGCCGCGTCGTACCAGGCGTGGACGCGCGCGCCCGCGGCGGCGTCGGTGCCGCGCATGCCCCACTCGCCGACTGCGACGTCGACGCCGCGCGCCGCTGCCCAGGTCCGGATGGCACCCCAGGCCGTGTCGATCAACGAGCTCTCGGTAGCGACGTAGTGATCGACGCCGAAGAAGTCGTAGATGCCGGGCGCCCACCACTCGTCAGGGTTGCGGCCGGATGCGCCCTTGAACGTGTAGCTCATCAAGATCGGTGCGAGCGCGACGTTGTCGACGCCGAGCGCGGTGATCCGCTGGCGGACGCGGCGGTTCATCGCGACGTGGCCGGCGGGGCCCGCGGGATCGTCGGGCTGGTTGACCCCACCGCCGCCTTCGGGCTCGTGGTGGATCGTCAGCCAGATCGGCCCAGGCAGCGCGTCGAGGGCGACCAGCATCTGGTCGATCTCGGCGTCGTGCGTGCCGGCGCCCATCGCGGCCCACGACGGCGTCTTCACCGACACCCACGGCAGCCGGGCATGCTCGAGGTCGTCGCGCGCGGCCTGGACGAGGTTGGTGGCGCGGTGGTTCCACTGCCAGAACGTGCGATGCAAGGCCAGTGGCGCGCCCGCGGGCGTCTCGTGGCGCGTGATCGGATCGCCGTTACCACTGATCGCGGCGCCCCAGAACACCGAGCCCGGGACTGGCTGGCCGGGGTACGCGGCGTGGAACACCGGCGTCGTCGTCACGGTCAGCGTGTACGCGGTCGACGGACCGGTCTTGTTCTTGATGCCGAGCGTGTACGTGCCGGCCGGGAGAGCGGTGCCGTCCACCACCTCCGGCCTCGCCGCGCCATTCGCAAAGTCGATCGAGGTGCCCGCGGCGTTGCTGAGGAACAGATTGAGGTTCGAGGTCGCGCTGGCCCAGCTGAGGCTCGCCGACACGTCACTGGTCGCGGTCAGCGTGATCTGCCGCGTGGCCCAGCCGTTGACGGGAATCGTCCCGGTGAACGTCGTCGTGAGCGCCTGACTGGCACTGGCGACGGGCGGATCTTCGTCGCCTACGCACCCGGGGACCAGGCCGATCACGGCACAGAGATAGATCAAGTACTTCATGTTTCCTGAGTGGGTGGCGGCGGCCGGCTTTATGAAACAATCGGTTCATAAAGCGCGGGACCGAGCACCACTCACTCGATCAGGCGTCTGCCCATGGGAGGTCCCCCTGCGTTCGAAACCGTCTACCGCGACCACGTGCGACTGGTGTGGCGCACGGTGAGGCGGCTCGGCGTCCGAGATGACGACGTCGAGGACGTTTGCCAGCGCGTGTTCGAGATCGTGCACCGCCAGCTCCCGGAGTTCCGCGGCGAGGCACGCCTGACGACGTGGTTGTTCGAGATCATGCGCCGCGTGGTCTCCGATCACCGTCGCTCGGCGTACGAGCGCCGCCGCGGGCAGCACGAGCCAGAGGTCGACGTCGGGCGTGCGCCGGAGCAGGAGCAGGCACTGGCGACCTGCGAGGCGCGCGTGTTACTCGACGAGTTGCTCGCGGAGCTCGATGCCTCCAAGCGAGAGGCC
>JBBJLY010000225.1:0-14305 GCA_037720695.1 Kofleriaceae bacterium
TGGCGCGCGAACACGAACAGCGTCCCCCCCCCGGTCGCCACCGCCAGCGGCTCGCGCGCCGAGAACTGTCGAGCCTCGAGCGCGCGCCGAACCTCGCCCTCGCGCGTGGCGTGGCGATTGGTGATGATCGCGACCGCTGGTCCCACGGTCGAGGCGCGGTCGCGGATCTCGATCGTGCAGTCGTGATCGCCCGCGATCTCGTGGCCCTTCGCGAGCGACTTGCCGGTCAGCCGCTCGAGCTCGCCGACCTCGCCCAGCAGGTCCGCGCACACGTTGTGGCGCTCCTTGAGCGTCATCGCCACGAAGGCAACGAGGGCGATCGCGACCACGATCGAGGATCCACCGAGCCCCAGCCAGAGCCGCCGGCGGACCGTGCGGCGGCGGGCGTCGTCGTCGGACATGCACGCACCTATACACTCGATCGGCCGCCTCACATATGTGCGGTTGGCCACAAGCGGCAAACCTAGATCACAGGGCCGCAACGCGGGCGCACCCGTCTATGATCGCCGGATGCGATGGCTCTTCGTGCTCGTGCTGACGATCGCGCTCCCACTCTCCGGGTGCTCGTTCCTGTTCGTTGATGGGCCGTCGTCGTCGCGACCGCCGATGGTCTACCGGAGCTGCGAGGAGGAGCGCACGATGCCGGTGGTCGATCTGCTGATCGCCGGACTCTACGGGGTCGGTGGGCTGGTCAGCCTGAGCAACGAGCGCGACGACGTCGACTCCGACTCGGGCACCCAGGCGCTGACCAGCATCCTGATCGGCGTGGCGGTGTTCGGCGCGTCGTCGTGGTACGGGTTCAGCAAGACCAGCGCGTGCCGCACCGAGCGGATGCGCTATCGCCAGCAGTACGGCGATCCGCGGCTCGCGCCGATGATGCCGTACGCGATGCCCGCCGGCGAGGGACAGCAGTGTCATCCGCAGGCAGGCTGCCAGCCGGGGCTCGCATGCGCGTCGGGGCTGTGCGTGCGCTTCCAGCAACCGCCACCCGTGGAACCCGGCGTACCACCCCTGCCGCCCGAAACGCCGCCAGCGCCGCCCGCGACACCGGGCGCAGCTCCGGGCGCCCAGCCGTGGCCGCCCCCGGCACCGCCCCCGGCACCGCCCCCGGCACCGCCCCCGGCACCGCCCCCGGCACCGCCCCCGGCACCGCCCCGGCACCGCCCCCGGCACCGCCCCCGGCACCGCCCCCGGCACCGCGATGATGCGCGCGATCGCCCTGCTCGCAGCCGTCGCATTGCTCGGCTCGGGATGCTCGTTCCTGATGATGCGAGAGCCACCGCCGCGCCAGCAGCAACCACTGCACGTCGAGCCCGATTGCACGCAGGGTCGCGGGATCCCGACGCTGGATCTCCTCGGCGCCGGTGCCGCGGCCTTCACCGGGCTCATGTTGCTGCTGCTGGTGCAGATCGCGAACGAGGACGACACCGAGAACGCCAATCGGGGTGCGCTGTGGGTCACCGGGATCTTCGGCGGCTCGACGCTGCTGCTCGGCGCGTCGTCGGTCTCCGGATACGGCACGGCGCGCCGATGTCGCGGCGCGATCCAGGAGTTCTATGCGGCGCGCGCTCACATGCAGCCCGGCGATCAGCCGACCCAGCAGCTACCATCTGCTGTGCCGGGCGCCGAGCGAGGCAGCTGCCGGTTCGCCGGACCTGCGTGCGATCCTGGACTCGTCTGCGCGTCTCGGTTCTGCGTGCGGCCGCCCGGGGCTGCGCCGATCAATCCCCACCTGTAACACCGCCCGTTACAGTGGCGGATCGACTGGCCAGTGATTGCTGGCGGTTGGTGAATGGACCGCATGTTGCTGAATGCCGCTACATGCGCAGAACCACGACCATTGCCTTCACGCTTGCCTGTGCCGTCCAGTTGCTCGCATGCGACACCGCTGATTACGAGGAGCTCGATCCGGCCGGCGCGCTCGGCGAAGAGCAGATGTCCGACGAGGGCCCGATGCCCGTGGACGAGACCTCTGACATCAGCGAGAGCAGCACCTCCGAGCTCGCGGGTCCCGCGTTCCAGGTGCCGTTTCCGTGCGGTCAGGTGTGGGCCGGCCAGACGCGCACCAACCACAGCCCGGTGAACTCGGTCGACTTCAACCGCTCGAACGACTCCGGCGACACCGTCGTGGCCGCTGCCGCGGGTCGGGTCACACGCGTCGGTAACACCGGCAGCACGAGCTACGGTCGGTGGATCGAGATCAGCCACGGCAACGGCTACACGACGCGCTACGCCCACCTGTCGACCCAGACCGTCAGCGCCAACCAGAACGTGTCGCGTGGTCAGAAGATCGGCACCGTCGGCAGCACCGGCGGATCGACCGGCCCGCACCTGCACTACGAACAGCGCCGCAATGGCTCGGCTGTGCGCGCGTCGTTCAACGGCAGCGGGGCGCTGTACTTCGGGACGCGCAACTACACCAGCCAGAACGGCTGTGGTGGTGGCGGCGTCACCGGTCGCGTCAACACGAGCGGCGCGCCGCTGACCAAGCGTGCCGGTGCGAGCACGAGCTCGGCCGCGGTCGGCTCGGTCGCCGATGGCGCGACGATCGTGATCAGCTGCCAGAAGCGCGGCGAGTCGGTGACTGGCACGTACGGCACGTCGACGCTGTGGGACAAGACCAGCGGCGGCTTCGTCGCGGACGCGTACGTCTCGACCGGCTCCGACGGCCAGGTCGCCCCGACCTGCCCGTAGCGCTTACCGGCAGCGATCGTCGTTGCCGGCCGGCTGCACGACGCAGCCATCCGCGCACTCGCGCGGATTGGTCCCGCCCCCGGCGGTGCAGGTGTAGAGCGTGCGGGGGTCGCCATCGAGCTTGTTCCCGCCGCAGTAGTCACCCCCCTCGACACAGCCGCCGGCACCCTGGCACTGGTCGTCAGGCGTATGAACGATACAGCCGAGATCGCAACGACCCCGCGCGCGCGGGACGCCGGCGCCATTGCACTCGTACAGCGTCTGCGAATCGCCGGCGACCTTGTCGCCGCCACAGTAGTAGCCGCCCTCCACGCAATCTCTCGGCGGTGCCAGCACGAGCTTGATCGTGACGTGCTCGTCACCCGCGACCATGGTCGAGCCTGCACCGGTGCCGAGCACGACAGCCGCGAGCTTGCCCGCGCCGACGACGCCCACCGGGATCGGACCTGCCTCGTCGAGCGCGAGCACGATCGCGGTTGCCAGCGGCAGCCCGACGGTCCCACCACCGGGCAACTGGGTGGTCGTCGTGCCGTGCGTGTCGCCGTACAACACGTCGAGCTCGAGGTGATCGATCTCGGTGATCGTTGCCGACTCGACCGCGAGCTCGACGCACGTGCCTGCGACGTCATCGCACGGCGCGGGGTCACCGCACGCGGCGACGAGCACGAGCGCCACGCGCCTCATGGCCGGCACCCCGCGGGACCGCACTCGATCGGTGGCAGCCGCGACGAATCCTCGCCATCGATCAGCAGCACGAACGCGGTGCCTGCCGCGATCGCGGTGCCCGCGGCGATCGTCCAGAACCACCACCGTCGCGTGACCGGCGTGCTGGGCGCCACGAGATCGAGGTGCACCGTGAGCTCCTGTCCTGCCGTGACGACGAACGACCGCGACGCGGCGACGAAGCCGGGCTTCTCGGCGACCACCCGGTGCGCACCGGCGCGCATCGACAGCGCGCGAAATGGAGTCGTGCCGACGATCGAGCCGTCGATCCGCAGCGTCGCCGGCGGTCGTGCGCTGACGTTCAGGATCCCCGTGCGCTGGCAGAGGTCGCGCAGCCGGGTCAGCTCGGCCAGCCGCGGATCGTCGGCGGCCACCCGGGACACGAAGTTGTCGATGTTGGTGACGGCCTGCGTGCAATCTCCGAGCTGGATCTCGGCGAGTGCGAGCCAGCGGTACGGGTTGGCCTTGTGCGGCACGAGGTCGCGCGCCGCGACAAGCTCGCGATGAGCGACTGCGTAGTCCCCTCGCTCGAACGCCACGATCCCGCGATCGAGGTGCAGCTGAGCCGCAGCCTCGGTGGGCTCGGCGTTTGCGCTGCTCGACGACAGGAGGCCGTGGAACGCGATGATCGCCACGGCGGACGCTCGCATCTCGTGGCACGATAACGTGCGCGCCCCCGGACGACAACCCGTGCCCATGATCGAGTCCACCCGCGTCGTTGGAAACTACACGCTCGGATCGCTGATCGGGCGTGGCGGGACCAGCGAGGTCTACGCCGCGGAGCACCGGTTCCTCGGCGAGGCGGTCGCGGTGAAGCTGTTGCGGTCACATCTGATCGGGGATGCGGCTGCGAGCGCCGCGTTCGTCGCCGAGGCCGTGAAGACCCGCGCGGTGGTGCATCCCAACGTGGTGCAGGTGCTCGATGCCGGCGCCGACGAGTCGACCGGCTCGTGTTACCTGGTGATGGAGCACGTCGCGGGCGAGAGCCTCGCCGCCCGCCTGAAGCGAGTCCGCGCGCTCGACGAACGCGAGGCGCGCCGGATGGTCGCCGCGATCTGTCGCGGCATGCAGGCCGTCCACGACCGCGGCATCGTCCATCGCGACCTCAAGCCCGGCAACGTGATGCTGTCGGACGACCAGCCCAAGATCGTCGATTTCGGGATCGCCAGGGAGCTCGGCGACGAGGTCGCGATCACGACAACCACCCGGGTCGGCACGCCGGCATACATGGCGCCGGAGCAGCTGACCGGTGGCTTGATCGCACCGTGCGTCGATGTCTGGGCGCTCGGCGTGATCCTGTTCGAGGTCGTGACCGGCAGCCTGCCGTTCGAGCGGTTCGCGGACGGCCGGTGTCCGCAGCTGTTCGAGATCGCGCCGCGAGCACGCTCGCGCGCCACGATCTCGGCGCAGCTGGACGATCTGATCGCGCGCTGCCTCGATCGCGACCCCGGCCGCCGTCCCCGCTCGATGGCCGCGATCGCGGATGTGCTCGAGGGCGAGAGCGAGGAGCGCGTGACCCAGGATGTCGGCGAGGTGGGCGGCGTCGGCAACGTCGTCGCGCCGATCTCGTCGCGCCGCTCCGTGCCCTCGCCGCGAAAGCGAGCGAGGCGACGCGCGCTCGTGTTCGCAGGTGCCGTCGTGATCGCTGCAGCGATCGGCGGCGTGGCCGCACTGATGTGGCCGGTCGACAAGCCGCTCGTCGCTCGCGCGCCCGCCACGCCGGAGGTCGGCCCCAGGATCGGTCCGCAGCTCGAGCCCGAGGTCGAGCCCGAGGTCGAGCCGAGGCCCGAGCGCGAGACGAAGCCTGCGCCAGACATCGCCCGGATCACGCCGCCCCGGCCCCACACCTCGGGCCGCTCGCGGCCCGTGATCGCGAGCTTCAGCGTCCTCGTGCGCAGCACGCCGCCGGGCGCGACGATCCTGATCGATGGCAAGGCCCGCGGCGTCACGCCCGAGCGGATCAAGCTTCGCGCATCGACCTCGGTCCTGCTACGACGTGCTGGCTATCACGACGCACGGATGCGCGTCACCCGCGCCAACCAGTCCGCACCGGTCACCGTCCGCCTGATCGAGACCCTCAACTGATGCAGGACCCACGTGTCACGGAAGCACTCGGAGGAGGTGTCATCCGCGCGGACATCCGCGAGTGCCGGTTGACCCTCCCCGACGGCACCGTCCACCCGTTCGCGACCGAGCGCCTCGTGATCGGCGCCGACGCTCGCGCGGACCTGGTGCTCGCGGACCCGACGCTGTCGAAGTTCCACTGCGAGATCCGGATCACCGACGGCGGCTGCTTCGTCCGCGATCTCGGCAGCCGCAACGGCACCACCGTCGACCGCATCCCGATCCTCGAGGCACCGCTCCGCGATGGCGCCGTGCTCGGGCTTGGCCGGACCGAGCTGCGGTTCGAGGTCGGTCATCAACGTCGCGAGCGGGTGCTGTCGCGCCACGACCACTTCGGACGGCTGCGCGGCGCCTCGGTGCCGATGCGCGCCGTGTACGCGCTGCTCGAGGCTGCCGCGGCATCGACCACGACCGTCCTGCTCCAGGGCGAGAGCGGCACCGGCAAGGACCTCGCGGCCGAGTCGCTGCACCTCGAGAGCCCGCGGCGCGAGGGGCCGTTCGTCGTCGTCGATTGCGGCGCGATCCCGGGACCACTCCTCGAGGCGGAGCTGTTCGGCTACGAGGCCGGCTCGTTCACCGGCGCGACCGGCACCCGGATCGGTGCGTTCGAGGCCTCGCATGGAGGCACGCTGCTGCTCGACGAGATCGGCGAGCTCGCGCTCGATCTGCAGCCCAAGCTGCTGCGCGCCATCGATCGGCGCGAGATCCAGCGGATCGGCGGCTCGACCCGGATCCCGGTCGACGTGCGCGTCGTCGCGGCCACCAATCGAGATCTGCGGCAGGAGGTCAACGCGCGCCGGTTCCGCTCCGATCTCTACTTCCGGATCGCGGTCCTCGTCGTGACGATGCCGCCGTTGCGCGAGCGCACGACAGATCTGCCGCTGCTCGTGGCCGCGATCCTCGACGATCTGGGCGATCGCGAGTCCGCGATGGCGCGTTCGCTCGCAGGTGGCGAGCTATTGCCGGAGCTCCTGCGCCATGGCTGGCCCGGCAACGTCCGCGAGCTTCGCAACTACCTCGAGTCCGCCCTGGTGCGTCAGGACCACGCGATCGCCTTGACCACGCCACCGAACGAGCCGGCGATCGACGTCGCGTTGCCGCTGCGCGTGGTGCGCGAGACCTGGTCACGGCACGTCGAACGCCGTTACCTCGAGCGCCTGCTGATGGTCCACGGCGGCAATGTCAGCGCGGCCGCGCGCGCGGCAGGTGTCGATCGCGTGCACTTGCACCGGCTGCTCAGCCGGGCCGGGTTGCGCTAAGCACAGGTAACGGTGACGTCGTGCGGGTGATTCCCGCCGAACGAGGTCACGCGGATCATCGTCCCCCCCTTGAGCGTCGTGAACATCGCAGCGGTCACCGTGATCGAGTGATCGTGATCGGAGCTGCCGGTGATGTCGTAGGTCTTGGTGACGCCGGCCTCGATGTCGGCGACCGGGATCGCCACGGCGTGGCCATGATTGGCCGAGATCGACGTGGTCGTCGATCCGCATGCCGACTGGCCGTCGGTCGTCGATCCATCGACCGTGCTGCGTGGCGCGTCGGCCGGGCCCTGCGCGGCGTCGGCCGTGCCTTCGTCGTCGCCCTTCTTGCACGCCATCACGAAGGCACCGGCGCCAATGCCCAACATCGAGAACAAGAACTGTTTGCGGGTGACCATGGCGTCGTCATAGCCGCCGGTGCAGACCGGCGAATAGCTCCGGATCGGGAACGCGCGTTGCGCAGATCGAAACGCCAACCGTGGGGGTTACAACTGCAACCTGTCGTGCGCATCGCCTTGTCGCCGTCTGCTGCCGACAGCCGTGGGCAGTCACGCGAGCGGCACGCCCAGGCCCCGATGCGCGCGATGTGCAAACCGGTACGCGCCTTGCTTTCGCACACCGCGCCATGAGGCTTCCACAGTCGCTGCTCGCCATTGTCGTCTCGATTGGATGTTCCGATGGCTCCAACACCGGTGACGACGACGGGCTCGACTGTCCCGAAGACGGCCCCGCTGGCGCGCTGGCGCTCGACGGCGTCGACGATTACGCCACGACGGGGATGAAGCCCGAGCTCGGGCTCGCGACGTTCACGCTCGAGGCGTGGGTCCAGCGTGATGGCGAAGGCGTCTCGATGGTGACCGGCGTTGGCGGACTCCGCCTCGTGCCGATCGCGACCAAGGGCCTGGGCGAAGGCGACGGCAGCAACGTCGACTGCAACTACGCGTTCGGCTTCTGGGGCGATGTGATCGGCGCCGATTTCGAGGACATGGCGACCGGTGGCAACCACCCGATCACGGGCAAGACCGCGATCCCGCGCGGCGAATGGCATCACCTCGCGGCGACCTACGACGGCGCGAAGTGGAAGCTGTTCGTCGATGGCAAGCTCGACGCCGAGGTCGCGACCACCGCGACCCCGCGCGCCGACAGCGTGCACCCGTTCTCGATCGGCAGTGCGATCGGCTCCGACGGCGTGCCGCACGGTTTCCTCCACGGCGCGACCGACGAGGTCCGGCTGTGGAACAAGGCACGCACCGCGGACGAGATCGTCGACGGCATGCACCGTACGATCGCGATGGCGGACGGCCTGGTTGGCCGATGGTCGCTCGACGCTGATGGCGCGGACACCGCCGGCACGGCGCCTGTCACGCTGACCGGTGCGGCCGTCGTCACCGAGCACGCGTCGCTCGATCAGGGCACGCCGCCTGTGGTCGCCAGCGCGATGCCGGCCGATGGCGCGATGAGCGGGCCCGAGGTCACGCTCGACATCGGACTCGAGATGGCGACCCGCGCGCCGGTCGACGTCACGTATCACCTGCGCGAGCTGTCGGACGCCGACGACTTCACGATCGTGGTGCTGCCCGACACCCAGATCTATACGATCGAGGGCAAGAAGCTCGAGCGGTTCTTCCACGATCAGACCCAGTGGGTCCGCGACCACCGCGCCGAGTACAACATCATCGGCGTCATCCATAACGGCGATTTGATCAACAACGAGCCCCTGCTCTACCAGTGGCGCGTCGCCGACGCCGCGATGAAGCGGCTCGAGACGCCGGACGCGGAGCTGCCCGAGGGCATGCCCTACGGCATCGCGATCGGCAACCACGACAACAAGCTGGTCGGCGGCAACACCGCGCTGAACACCGACAAGTTCAACCAGTACTTCGGCGTCGAGCGGTTTGCCGAGCGCAGCTACTACGGCGGTCACCACGGCACCAAGAACGACAACAGCTGGTTCACGTTCTCGACCGGCGGCCTCGACTTCGTCGTCGTGAACCTGATGTACGACCTCGATCCGGATCCCGCGGTCGTCGCGTGGGCGCGCTCGATCTTCGAGATGCACCCGGACTCGTTCGGCATCCTCAACACCCACTATCTGCTGACCAGCGGCGGCAACTTCGGGCCGCAGGCCCAGGGCATCTACGATGGGCTGCGCGGCGTCGACAACCTGCAGCTGATGACCGGCGGGCACATCGCGAACGAGAGCCGCCGCAAGGACACGTTCAAGGGCCACACGATCCACTCGATGCTCGCCGATTACCAGGGCCGCCCCCAGGGCGGGGCGGGCTACATGCGGATCTGGGAGTTCTCGCCGGCAAATGGCACGGTCAGCGTCCGCACCTACTCGCCGACGCTCGACAACTACGAGACCGACGCCAACAGCGAGTTCACGGTCGACGTCGATCTGCGCGGCGCGGGAGGTCCGTTCCAGGACTTCGCGCTCTCGAGCGCGGCCCACGACGCGGTCGAGGTCTCGGTCGGCACGCTCGAGGTGGGCAAGACCTACGAGTGGTACGCGGACGTCGCGAGCTGTGGCGGAGCGACCAAGAGCCCGCTCTACCGGTTCACCACCGCCAGCTCAGCGCGTACCGCACGCGAGCTCAACGATACGCTCCAGCAGCCACCACGCCGCCAGCGCACCGAGCAGCAGGCAGACGGCCCGGTGGACCCGCAGCCCGATGACCCATCGCTCGCCGACTAGCCGGCGAACCAGCCACGCGCCCCCGACCACAACCAAGACCACGGCAAGCTGACCGACCTCGACGCCGACGTTGAACCACACCAGGCTCCACGCGAGCGTCGCCCGCGGGAGCCCGATGTCACCGAGCGCGGACGCGAAGCCGAGGCCGTGGATGAGGCCAAAGCCCGCGGCCGCGAGCCACGGCCAGCGGCGGATCAGCGTCGGCTCCTGGTGGGTCGCCTCGCGTGCGACGAGCAGCACGCTGGCGGCGATGCATGCCTCGACCGGGGCGATCGGCACCGAGACGATGCCGAGGGCGGCCAGCGCGAGCGTCAGCGAATGCGCGAGCGTGAACGCCGTGATCGTGAACAGCAGCCGGCGATCGAGCCGCAGCTGCAGCACGAGCAGGAGCCCGATCACGAACGCGAGGTGATCTGGGCCGCCGAGGATGTGCTCGACCCCGATCCGGATCCAGGGCACCGCCGTGTGCGGCGCACCCGGGCCGATCGTGATCCGGGGCGCGTCGATGCTCGTGATCCACTCCGCGCGCGAGCCGTCGAGCCGCTGCAGCGTGACCAGCGTCTTCATCGAGGCGCCGCGCATGCCGACGATCACGATCGCCCCGGCGAGGCCGTGCTCGCAGCGCACGCGATCCGCCGTGCGGGCGCATCCGGGCGGGAGCTCGATCCTGATCTCGGTCGCCTCGCCGCGCGTATCGACCGGCGCGACGAACCGCAGCAGGTGATCACCGTCCGACGTCTCGACCAGCGACAGCACGCCGGGCCGCAGGTCGTGGGCCGCGGCGGGCCGCGCGATCGACGCGAGCCCGAGACCGATCAAGATCGCGAGCGTGCGGGTCACAAACGCTGGATCTCCCAGCCCGCACGCAGGCGCGCGATCGCCGCGGCGAGCTCGCGCCCACGCCGCTCGTCGACCCACGCCTGCCGGACATCGAGCCGGGCGGCGGCGAACTCTGCCGCGCGGCCCGCCTCCGTGCGATCGAGACGCACGAGATGCAACCCGTGGCGCGAGGTGCGTTTGGTCCACGTGCCGATCGGCTGCATGCCGAGCCCGGCGACGAACGAGTCTCCGAACGCGAGCGCGAGATCTGCGAGCTTGCGCCCGCGGTAGCGCCGACCGCCGGGGAACGGATCCCCGAGCCGATCGGATGGCGCACCGCCGGCGATCACACGCTCGAGCTCGGCGAGCTTTGCGGTCGCGGCCGCATCCGTGCCGGCGACGAACACGTGGGTGAAGTCGACCCGGTCCGGCACGGCCCAGCGCTCGCGATGCTCGGCGAACCAGGCGCGCAGCGCGGCCTCGGATGGCTCGGGCACGATGATCGCCTGCTCGAGCACGTAGGTCATGCGCGACGCGATCCGCTGGTGGATCAGCGGATCATCACGATCGAGCCCGCGCGCGATCGCCTCGCGAAACATCACCTCCTCGTCAATCCAGCGCTCGACCTCGGCCGCGATCTCGGGCTCGGTGGGCGGTCGCCCGAGGCGGGTCGCGGCGTGCGCTGCGATCCGCCTGCGTTGCACGGCATCGATCACGAGCGGGGTGCGGCCGGCGACTGGCTTCGCGGGTGCCGGCTCGGGCGCGGCAGCCGGCGCGTGCTCGCTCCCAGGTTCGTCGGGTGTGCGCCAGGCATCGACCGCGAACAGCACGGCGCCGATCGCGATGAAGTGGACCAGCGGCTCCCGCACGATGGACTTCCACGACATCCGAACCGCGATTATAGAGGGATTTGGGGGCTGCACCCCACGCTACCCCAGGAGACCCCCACACGGCGAAGCCGCGGCCGAACCCTCGAGCATGCCCTTCTCTGGTGGCCCCGGTTCGCCACGCAACAGCTTCCACGCGGCGCTCGCGCAGCTGGCCCAGCTCGACAAGTCCGACCTCGACCTCGCGCTCCGCGAGATCCTCGAGGTCGACGCCGAGCAGCTGGGCGTCGGGCGCGTCAGCTATTGGGACCTCGCGCCTGATCACTCGGCGATTCACTGCCGCTTGCTGTACCAGCGCACCGAGCACGCCTATCACAGCGGAGCCGAGCTGCGCGCCGAAGACTTTCCACGCTACTTCGGCGCGATCCTCGAGAGCCACTTGATCTCCGCGAGCGATGCGTGGACCGATCCACGGACGCACGAGTTCACCGAGCTGTACTTCAAGCCAAACGACATCCGCGCGATGCTCGATGTGCCGGTGTGGCGGCGGGGTAAGCTGGCCGGCGTCGTCTGCCACGAGCATCTCGGCGACCCGCGCGCGTGGACCCTGGACGAGCACGGCTTCGCACTCGGGATCGCGAACTGCGTCTCGGTGGCGCTCGAGCTCCACGATCGCCTGCGTGCAGAGCTCGGCTATGCGCTGCTCGCCCGCGCAAGTAACGATGTGCTGTGGGACTGGGACATGACGCGCGACGTGATCGAGTGGAACGACGCGCTGTGCTCGCTGCTACGACATCGCCCCGAAGACGTCAACTCGAGCCTGCAGTGGTGGGTCGAGCAGGTGCACCCCGACGACCGCGTTCGGGTCAAGGACGGCATGCTGAAGCTGATCCACTCCGGTGGCGGGCTGTGGACCGAGCAGTATCGGTGGATTCGCGGCGACGGGTCGATCGCGACCGTGCTCGATCGCGGCTATGTCGTGCGCGACGATCGTGGCAAGCCCGTCCGCATGGTCGGCAGCATGGTCGACATCACGGAGCGCGTCGAGATGCAAGCTCGACTCGCACTGTCCGATCGAATGGCCTCGATCGGAACGCTCGCCGCCGGGGTCGCGCACGAGATCAACAACCCGTTGACGTACATCAAGGCCAACCTCACCTGCGCGATCGAGGACGTCCGCTCGGGATCAGATCCGCACGACATCATCACGCTGCTCCGCGAGGCCGAGGAAGGCGCCGACCGCGTCCGCCGCATCGTCCAGGACCTGCAGATCTTCTCGCGCCCGCGAGAGCAGGAAGTCGAAGATCTCGACGTGCGTGCCGTGATCGACTCCTCGATCAACATGGCGTGGAACGTGGTCCGTCACCGGGCCCAGCTCGTCAAGGACTACGGCGAGCTCCCACACGTGCGGATGAACCGCGCGCGGCTCGGCCAGGTGATCCTCAACGTCCTGATGAACGCCGCGCACGCGATCGAGGAGGGTCACGTCGATCGGAACCTGATCAAGATCTCGACCCGCACGGGCCCGATAGGTGAAGCGGTCATCGAGATCACGGACAGCGGCTCGGGGATCCCGCCCGAGATCCTGCCGCGGATGTTCGAGCCATTCTTCACCACCAAGCCGGTCGGCGTCGGGACCGGGCTCGGGCTCTCGATCTGCCACTCGATCGTCACCGCTGCGGGCGGCACGATCGGCGTCGAGTCGCCCACCTCCGGCGGCTGCAGGATCGTGCTGACCCTCCCGGCGGTCCGACCGCGAGCGTCCCGCACGCTCCCTGTCGAGGCGGGATTTGAGGGCCCGCGGCGGCGCGTCCTCCTGATCGATGACGAGCCGATGATCCGGCGCGCCATGCGACGCATCCTCGAGCCCCAGCACGAGGTCGTGCTCGCGGACAGTTGCGTGCAGGCGTTCGAGATGATGAACGGTGGCCCGCCGATCGACGTCATCGTGTGTGACGTGATGATGCCGAACATGACCGGCATGGAGCTCTACGAGCGGCTGGTCGCCGAGCACTCACCGCTCGCCGAGCGGATCATCTTCATGACCGGCGGTGCGTTCAGCGAGCGCTCGAGCCAGCTCCTGGCAGATTGCCGGCGTCCGGTCATCGAGAAGCCGATCGAGAGATCCGTGCTGCTGCGGGCCCTCGCGGCGATCGAGCTGCTGCCGCTGGCGAGCTGACGCGGAGGTCCGGTACGCTGGCGACGTGAAGGGCTACGCGCGTCTCGTGCTCTTCGTGCTGGTGTTCGTCGCGCTCGCCAGCGCCGGCATCGCGTGGGGCGTGCACGCGAGCGGCGTCGTACCAGGCGATCTCGGGATCCTGTGGACGCTGCCGGGCAGCACGTTGCTCGGGCTGGTCGCGGCGTGCCTCGGTCTGTACGGCGCCGACATGATCCGGTATCGCGCGTTCGGTGCGGCGATCGGCGAACACGTGACCTGGCGGGCGGCGCTCGACGCCACGGTCGCCAACTTCTTCTTCTCCTGGGTAACCCCCGGTGCGGCGCTCGGCGCGCCTGCTGCGATCGTGATGCTCGGCCGCCGTGGCGTATCTTGGGAAGGCGCGACGTTGATCGCGTTCGGCAAGTCGCTGACCGGGACCGCCGTGCTGGTCGGGCTCGCGTTCGTCGCGCTCGCACTCGGGCTGGGTCCCGCGCTCGATCGCAGCACGGTGATCGTGCTCGCGACCGGCACCGGGATCTTCGTCGCGCTGCTGCTGGTGCCGATCATCGGCGCGCTGTGGCCGCGGCGCATGCTCGCCGGCATCGATCGGTTCGAGCGCTTGCTCGCTCGCCGGTGGTCGGGTCCGCGCGCGATCCGGATCGTGACCGGGCTGTGCGAGACCCTGCGCCGGGCGGTCGAGCGGCTCGCGAAGCTGCGCGAGCGCGGCGCGATGCTGCCGCTGCTCCTGCTCGTGACTCACCTGCTCTACCTCGGCGTGTTCGTCGCGATCGCGGTCGTGCTCGCGCGGGCATTCGGCGCCGAGTCCCTCCCACGCGCGATCGGGATCTCGACCGTGTACGCGGCGTTCACCTACGTCGCACCAACGCCGGGTGGTGCCGGGTTGTCCGAGGCCGCGGCCACCGTGTTCTTTGGCGGCATCCTGGCGCCCCGACGATCAGGTCGGCGCGCCCACCTGCGATCGCGGCATCGAGGTCGGGGAGCT
>JBBJLY010000226.1:0-14273 GCA_037720695.1 Kofleriaceae bacterium
CGGTCGAGTCGTTCCTGCTGCAGGGCCAGATCGCGTACGACAACTTCCTCGGGCGCGGTCACTCGCTCGCGGTGCAGGCGCAGATCTCGAGCGTGCGGCGGCTCGTCACGTTCCGGTTCGTCGAGCCGTACTTCCTGGGCACGCAATGGATGTTCTCGACCGAGCTCTACAACCAGAGCCGTGGGTTCGGCGCGTTCTCGCGCAACTCGACCGGCGGTGCGCTGACCTGGGGGCGCCCGCTATCGGAGCACACGCATGCCTCGCTGACCTACCGACTCGAGGATGTCACCCTGGCGACCGGGTCGGGCGGCATCGCGAACCTCGGCGCGCGTTCGGCGCCGGTCGGCACGGCCGAGACCGCGAACCTGTTCCGCGGCGGGCTGACGTCGTCGCTCCGCGCCGCGCTCGGCTGGGATTCGCGCGACAACCGGCTGTTCCCGAGCGATGGCTGGCATGCGACCGCGTTTGCGGAGTATGCCGGCCGGCTCACCGGCTCGGAGACCCAGCTCGCGCGATGGGGCGGGTTCGTGCGGCGCTACCGCCGGCTCGGTGGGCCGTTCGTGCTGCGGCTCAATGGCGAGCTCGGCGTCACGACCTCGCTCGACGGTCGCGGCGTGCCACTCAGCGAGCGTTACCTGCTCGGCGGGATCTACGACCTCCGTGGCTACCAGACGCGCTCGATCGGTCCGCAGCTCTCCACCCAGCAGACAGCCGACGTCGGGGCGGCACTCGCGCCGCTGCCGCTCGGTGGCAACGTCCAGGTGATCGCCAACGCCGAGGTCGAGTTTCCGCTGGTCAAGAAGCTCGGGCTGTCGGGCGTCGTGTTCTTCGACATCGGCAACGCGTTCAACCTCGAGCGCCGGTTCTGTAGCGGGAGCTGCGTGACTCCGGTCGGCATGCTCGGTGATCTGCGCAAGTCGGTCGGCATCGGCGTGCGATGGCTATCGCCGATCGGCCCGCTACGGCTCGAGTGGGGCATCCCGCTCGACCTCAAGCCCGGCGAGAAGCCATCGGGGAGCGACTTCACGATCGGGACGTCGTTCTGACGCTTGGGAGCAGGGACCGTCGGCGGCGACCAGCGCGCGCGGCGTGTCAACGTCGGCGTGATCGCGGTGTGACCTCCGCCCGCCACGCGCGATACACCGCGTCACGTTCCGCGCGGTCCCAGGCGGCCTTGAAGATCACCGCGCTCTTGGCCTTGGTCTCGTCGGGTGCGCGTGGCTTCAGCTTCCGGCCGGCTTCGTACTTGCGGCCGCTCTTGCGGTTGGCGTACCGGCGCGAGCGGGTGAATCCCATCTGCAAGAACTTGCGGGCCATATCCATCCCGACGAAGTCGCGCGCCTCGCGGTAGGCGACGAACGCGTTCCACAACGCACGCGAGGACGCGCGGGCGATCTCGGGCGTCCGGAACCGCCACAGCGGCAACAGCTCGCTCTTGTAGGGCTCGGCGATCAGCACGCCTTGCTCGCCGATGCCGACCCGATACAGCTCGGGATGCGCGCGAAAGTCGATGCCGCGATAGCGGTCCGCGTAGCGGGTGGGATCAGCGGCGGCGCGCGCGAGCCGGATCGGCCCGCGTGCGGTGCGTGGGTCGACCGGCTTGCCCTTCTGGGTGACCGCGATCTCGCGACGGTCGAGCAGCTTTCCGGCCGCCTCGCGCACGCGCGGCATCAACGCCCGCCAGGCGTCATCGCCGAGCGCGCGGGCGACCTCCGACGGACAGATCGTCTTGCCCTCGGCCCGCTCGCGCAGCAGGCGGCGGATGGTGTCGTCGATCCGGGGCATGACCAGACCATAGCCAACGGGACGCGCGGCGCTAGCTGAGCTGCCAGCCGCGGCCGCGCGCGAGTACCCGGGCGACACCCTCGTCGACGATCGCGGGCAGGTCGGCCCAGATCGACCACTGGATCGCGAGCGTGATCTCGGCCTTGCCCTCCGCGTTGATCGCGCGGAGCCGTACCGGGGCGCCGTGCGGTCCGGTGGTGGGGCCGATCGCCCACGTCGCGCCATCGCGCTGCTCGAGGCTGAGCACGAGCGGGGTGTTGCCATCGAGTGCGACCGCATCGGCGACGGGGAGCCGCGCACGCACGGCGGTCCACAGCAACTGATCGAACACCGTGACGAGCCCCGGCCCGCAGGGACGGAGGGTCAGCTCCGCGACCGCGTCTGCGATCCTGGACGGTTCGAGCGCAGGCACCTCGCGCACGCGCGCGTCCGTGAACCCGACGTTCTCGACCGCCGCCGCCGGCCAGTCGGCGACGCGGAGGAACAGGTGCGGGTCGCTCGGGGCGCCCGATGCCTGCATGAAGTCCTCCGGATCGCGACACTCGACCCGGATCCCGACACCGAGCGGCTCGAGCCAGCCGGCCGTCAGATCGGTGATCGCCGCGAGCAACTCGCGTGTCGCGGCGACGTGGTCCTCGTCCTCCGCCTCGTCGCGGATGAGCTGGACGCTGTGCAGCGTGTGGTCGCTTGCTTGAAAGCTGGTCATTGCTTGCGCTCCCACACGGTACCATTGCGGACGTACCGCGCCTTGGCTCGCCAGTCACATCGCGTTCAGCGTGCCCGAGGTCGAGGAACGCGCGAAGCTGTGGCAGGAGATGCTGTCGACGGGTGCGCCGCACGAGAAGTTCGATCCCAAGCGGCTCGCCGAGGAGTTCTCGCACATGACCGGAGCCCACATCCGCAACGCGGTGCTGACCGCAGCGTTCCTCGCCGCCGAGGAGGGTCGGACGATCAGCCAGCACCATCTCCAGCGTGCCGCGCGAAGCGAGTACCGTGCGATGGGACGGGGCCTCGCGAAGGGCCCGTCGTGAACGAGCTGCCGATCGGTGAGACCCTGGATCGCGGGCGCTACACGATCGTCGAGTGCGTCCGCGGCGACCTCCTGCGCGGCACCTTCCGTGCGCAGGGCCCGCTCGCGCGTGCGCTCGTAACGCTCGCGCCACGCCAGCAGGCGACGCTCGAACTCGCGCTCGGCGCACCGCAGATCACGCCGCTGCTCCACATCGGCCCGTGCTCGCTGTCGGGCATCGACGGAATGATCGAGGCCGAGCCCGCAGGCGCGCCACTCGGCGAGCGCGTTGCCGCTGGCCGACGCGCTCGCGGTCGTGCGTGACGCATGTGCGATCGTCGCTGGAGCCCATCGGCGAGAGCTGGTGCTGCGCGGCATGCGCCCCGAGCTGATCTATGTCGACGGCACGAGCATCATTGCGATCGCGCCGCGCTGCGAGCCGTTCCTGATGACCGCGGCGCCGTCGTCCCAGGGCGTGATCCACCCCTTCGATCACTACTACCTCGCGCCCGAGTTGCTGCGGCTTCAGCCGCCCACCGCCGCGGCCGATGTGTTCTCGCTCGGCGCGCTGCTCGCGATGCTGGTCACCGGCGAGCATCCGTTCGTCGGTGACATGCCGTACGAGCAGCTGGTCGCGATCTTGCGCGGCGATCGCCGGCCGTGGACCGGGCCGGCCGATCTCGCGGCCGTCGTTGCGAGAGCGCTCGATCCAGACCCGCGAACCGCCCGACGGCGGCCGCGCTCGCCGCCCAGCTCGGGTAGCCCAAGATCGCAGGGGCACTTTCGCCGAGGCGCGGTGTTACACCCGGGTCCGCCAGCTGCCGTGCCTGTTGATTCCACCACCTACTACGGCACTTATGGCCCGATGGTCCTCCGGCGCTGCCGGAAGCTCCTCGGGGACGAGCAAGCCGCGCGTGATGCGATGCACGACGTGTTCGTCCAGGTCCTCAGCCGGGCCGACGCGCTCGACGATCGCGCACCGTCCTCCCTGCTATTCCGCATCGCGACCAACGTATGTCTCAATCGCCTGAGAACCCGCAAGCGCCGGCCCGAGGATGGCGATCCAGACCTGCTGGTCGAGATCGCCGCCCAGACGGATCCGGCAGCGCGCAGCGCGGCGCGCTCGGCACTCGATCTGCTGTTCCGGAACGAGCCCGATGACACGGCGGTGATCGCGGTGCTGCACCTCGTCGACAAGATGACGCTCGAGGAGGTGGCCGCGGAGGTCGGGATGTCGGTCTCCGGCATTCGCAAACGGCTGGCCAAGCTGCGCTCGAAACTCCACGCTCTGGAGGTCCCATCGTGACAACGCTTCCTGATTGGCTCGTCGAGCGAGCCGCCCTCGACGAGATGCCGCCCGCGAGTCGCGAGCGGATCGATCGCGCCGACCCGCGCGAGCTGGCGGAGCGGATCGCGGCGGTGCATGCCGAGTCCGCCGCGGAGCTCGCGTCGTATCCCGCCGGTCCCGCGGTGAGCCAGCTCGAGACCCGGATCGCCGGCGAGCGCAGGCGACGCGCCACCCGGCGGCGCAACCGCGTGCTCGGGTTGGTCGGCGCGGCGACCGCCGTCGGTGCACTGGCGGTGGTCGTCACCCTCACCCCCGGTGACGCCCGCGCGCCGCGCGACCCGCCCGTGGTCGATATTGGTGACGGGATCCGCGCCAAGGGCGCCGCCCGGCTCCGCGCGTTTCGACTCGCCGGCGATCACGTCGAGCGGCTCGAGCGCGACTCGGTCGTGCGCGCGGGTGACCTGATCCAGCTGCGCTACAACGCCGGCGGTCGGCGCTACGGCGTGATCGCGTCGATCGACGGGGCAGGGGCGGTCACGCTCCACCACCCAGCGAGCGAGGACGCCCCACCCGAGGCGACGGTGCTGGCGGTCAAGCCGACGGCGCTACCGTATGCCTATGCACTCGACGACGCGCCCGGATTCGAGCGGTTCTTCTTCCTCACGTCGGATGCGCCGATCGAGATCTCTCCAACTCTCGACTCGCTGCGCGCGGTCGCGCGGCGCAGCGATCGCGCGACCGCATCTCCCGATCTCCCCGCCGGGCTCGACCAGTGGTCGCTGCGGCTGCGCAAACCCAACCCTTCCGCTCCGAAGACCCCCACGCCATGAGGATCGCCATGACTTCCCGCTTGCTTCTGGCCGTCGTTGTCTCTGCCCTGGTCGCGATGGTCACCGGCGCGCGCCCCGCGACTGCGAAGACGCAGACCGCGAACAGCACGGTGCTGCGTCGCTACGCGCTGGTGATCGGCAGCAACACCGGCGGCGGCACGGTGCGCGACAAGCTGCGCTATGCCGGCAAGGACGCGGCGAAGATCGCCGACGTGTTGCAGCAGCTCGGTGGCGTGAGCCAGGTCGACCTGACGCTCCTCAGCGAGCCAGATGGCGGGGCGCTCGACCGCGCGTTCGATGGTTTGCTCAAGCGCGTGCGCGACGAGCGCAAGCGCGGTCAGCGGGTGGAGCTGGTCGTCTACTACTCCGGTCACGCCGACGACACCGGGATCCTGCTCAGCGGTACCCGCTACGACTACGCCCGGCTGCGCCAGCGGATCATCGCGATCCCGGCCGACGTCCACATCGCGATCGTCGACAGCTGCGCGTCGGGTAGCTTCACGCGGATCAAGGGCGGTGTGAAGGTGCCGCCGTTCCTGCGCGACAGCTCGAACCAGGTCGCCGGCTTCGCGTTCCTGTCCTCGAGCTCCGCAGATGAGGACGCGCAGGAGTCTGATCGGATCGGCGCCTCGTTCTTCACCTACTTCTTCGTCGCCGCGCTGCGAGGCGCCGCCGACCGCAATCGCGATGGCAAGATCACGCTGACCGAGGCCTATCAGTTCTCCTACGAGCACACGCTCGGCAGGACGCAGAACACGGTGCACGGGCCGCAGCACCCCGCCTACGACATGCACCTGTCGGGCACGGGAGACGTCGTGATCACCGATCTGCGGACGACCGACTCCGCGCTGGTCCTGCCCGCCGCGCTGCGCGGCCGGGTGACGATCGTCGACAAGACCGGCCGCGTCGCCGTCGAGCTGACCAAGCAAGCCGGCGAGACGCTCAGCCTGGCGTTGCCAAACCAGACCTACACGGTGCGGGTCGAGACCGACAAGGGCGAGCTCGCGACGACCGTGACGCTCGAAGGCGACGGCGAGATCGGGTTCGAGATCGGGACGATGAAGCGCGTGACGCCGGAGCAGACGGTCGCGCGTGGCCTATCGGTCGACGAGTCCAGCGACGACGACGAGGACAGCCACCGCGGGCAACGTCGCGACAAGCCGTGGTTCCGCCACCTCCCGGTCGACTTCGGCGGCGGCCTGCGCGTCGAGCGCCCGCAGACCCGCACCGACTTCGATGCGCTCGTCACGATCGGTGGCACGTCGCGCGACCTGCATGGCAGTCCGGTGATCGGCGTCGCCGAGACCGGCGACCTGGTCATCGGCGCGACCCTCGGTGACGACGTCCACTTCGCGTACGACATGAGCATGGGGATCGGTCCCGGCGTGTTCATCGGCGACAACCTGCAGATCGGCGCGACGATCGGCTTCGGGTTCTCCGGCATCACCGGCGGCGTGCTCGACTTTGCGTGGAAGGTGCCGACCGACATCTTCGCGGTGTTCGAGCTGTCACGCGACATCCGGCCGATGGCGTACTTCCGCCAGAGCTACCTGTTCAGCTCGGAAGCCCGGCAGAACGGATCCAAGGCGGCGCGCTGGGGCGACGAGAGCGAGCTCGGTGCCGGGCTCAAGTTCAGCGGCCGGCTCGACGGCTTCATCTACGGCAGCGTGCGCGAGATGGCGAGCGAGAAGTACTGGGGCATCGGCCTCGGCGCGATCCTCTAGCGCGCGCCCGGCCGATCCCCGGCTACTCGACGCTCGCCGCGCGAGCACGTCCCGTTTTCAGTACGGCGCGCAGTCGCTGTAGTCGCTGCCGTCGCCGCACAGCTTGTAGCAGGTCATGTCGATCCGGCGGCTGTACGGGTCCCAGTAGAACCGGACGCGGCGCGCCGGCGCGTCGTCGCATTCGCTGTATTCGACGGTGCTGCCGCACTTCCACTGGAACGTGCCGTTCGAGGCCTGCAATGGCTTCCAGTAGCGCGATGAGCCGCGCGGCAGGCTCTCCCAGCCAGAGGTGGTCAGGACCGAGGCAAAGCCATTGCCACACTGCTCGTCGAAATCATCGGTCTGATAGTGGTACAGGCCGCCGATGTTGTAGCCGGTCGCAGCTTGCTCCACCGACTCCGTGGCCTCGTCGAGCTCTCCATCACCGGTCACACACGCGGGGGCCGCGGTAGCGGCAAGCAGGGACACCATCAACATACGCATCGAGATTCGCTTCATCACTCGCTCCATTTGGGTTGCGGGCTCCATGCAAAGGAGCCGGTTCGCGTGGGGAGTGACCGCTTGGTGCCGAACGTTACGAAGAAAATCTCGTTGTGCGCTGTCCGACGGTGATCGCGGCGACATGTTGCCGATCTCGCGACGGCCCGGGCTATCGTACCGGCCATGCGCAACACGCTGTGGCCGCTGCTGGCCGTGGCTGCCTGTGGTGGCAGTGACGGTCCAACCCGCGCCCCCTACGGGCTCGATACGCGTCCTTCCAACCCGACGTGCACCGCGAAGCCACGTCCCGTGCTCGACACCGGCGTCACGCTGGAGCGGCAGTGGGGAGGGCTCGGCTTCAACGCGCCGATGTACGCGGTGCAAGCGCCCAACGACGACACGCAGTGGTTCGTCGTCGAGCGCGGCGGCACGATCCGCGCGTTCGCGACCACGGCCACCAGCGACGCGGACGTGCGGACGTTCGCGACCGTCGCGGTCAACGCCGGCGGTGAAGGCGGGCTGCTCGGCTTCGCATTCCACCCGGAGTGGCCGGCCAAGCGAGAAGCGTATCTGTCGTACACGCGCGATGTCGCCGGTGGTGATCCGGCGCCGCCGACGTGCCGCGAATCGGGCCACCCGTTCACGTCCGTGATCGGCCGGTTCAAGAGCACCAACGACGGCACGTCGCTCGACGTCGGACCCGACGAGGTCCTGAAGGTCGCCCAGCCCTACTCGAACCACAACGGCGGCACGATCCAGTTCGGCCTCGACGGCAAGCTCTACTTCGGGCTCGGCGATGGTGGCCTGGGGGATGACCCGTGCGACTCCGGGCAGACCATGAGCTCGTTGCTCGGCAAGATGCTTCGCATCGACATCAACGCGCCGGCCGGGATGTACACGGTGCCGGCCGACAACCCGTTCGTGGGGGTCGCTGGCACGCGGCCCGAGATCTGGGCGAGCGGGCTGCGTAACCCGTTCCGCTGGAGCTTCGACTCGGCGACCGGCGAGCAGTGGGTCGGCGAAGTCGGGCAGGGGACGTGGGAAGAGGTCGACAAGATCGCGAAGGGCGGCAACTACGGCTGGAAGCCCTGCGAGGGCTTTCACCGCCGCGGCAGCACCAACGACCTGTGCGAGATGCCGGGGCTCGCGGATCCGATCGTCGAGCATCCGCGCGACGAAGCACGCTCGATCACCGGCGGCTACGTTTATCGCGGCAGCGCGATGCCGAGCCTCGTCGGCACCTACCTCTACGGTGACTTCGAGACCGGCAACATCTGGGCGCTGCTGTTCGATGGCGACAACAAGCCGACCCCCAAGCTGATCGAGACCCTGCCTGCCAAGACGCTGGTCGCGTTCGCGCAAGGCAACGACGGCGAGGTCTACACCGTGCAGATCAGCGGCGAGATCTCGAAGTTCGTTCCCGCCGCGCCTGCACCGCCCGACAACTTCCCGCAGAAGCTGTCGCAGACCGGTTGCTTCGACCCGAACGATCCCAGGCTGCCGGTGAGCGGCCTCATCCCGTTTGACGTCAACTCGCCGCTGTGGTCCGACGGCGCCGACAAGACGCGCCACCTCGCGATCCCCGACGGCACGACGATCTCGATCAACGCCGAACAGGACTGGGACCTGCCGATTGGCTCGGTCGTCGCGAAGACGTTCGCGGTTGGCGACAGGCGGATCGAGACCCGCCTGTTCATGCGCCACAGCGATGGCGGCTGGGCCGGCTACACCTACGAGTGGGATGACGATGGGCGCGATGCGACGCTGCTGCCCGCCGGCAAGCTGCGCGCGCTCGACGGGGACACCAGCTGGGTGTACCCGAGTCGCACCCAGTGCATCCAGTGTCACTCGGTCGCCGCAGGCGGCACGCTCGGGCTCGAGACCGCACAGCTGAACCGCGACTTCGTATATCCGGCGACCAACCGGATCTCGAACCAGCTCGCGACGCTGGAGTACATCGGCCTGCTCACGACGCCGGTCGGTCCGCCCGAAGCTGCGCCACGGCTCGCCGAGCCATCGGGTGCAGATGCGATCGAGACCCGCGCTCGCAGCTACCTGCACGCGAACTGCTCGCACTGCCACCGGCCCGAGGGCGGTGGCCAGGGGATGATGGACCTCCGGTTCGCGACCACGCTCGCCGCGACCAAGACGTGCGGCGAGACCAACACGCAGGGGCCGGTGATGGGCGCGACCAAGCTCGTGATGCCGGGCTCGCCGGAGGCCAGCATCCTCGCGTTGCGTCTCCACGCCACCGACAACAAGCGGATGCCCCCGGTCGGGGTCACCGTGACCGACCCGACGGGCACCGCGGTCGTCGACGACTGGATCCGCTCGCTCGCGGCGTGCCCATGACAGCCGTGCTGCCGCCCGGATCGCGTGAACCAGCGCTGCTCCAGATCGGGCGCTGGATCACGCAACCGCTCGAGCTGCTCGAGTGCAGCCAGCGGACCTACGGCGATGTCTTCACGTTCCGGGCGCCAGGCGGCGGTGCGTTCGTGATCGTCGCCGACCCGACGCTGGTCAAGTCCGTGTTCGCGGCGGACCCGGACGTGCTGCTCGCGGGCGTTGGCAACGCGACGATCCTCGAGCCGATGCTCGGCCAGCACTCGCTGCTCACGCTCGACGGCGCGCCTCATCTCCGGCAGCGCCGCCTGCTACTGCCGGCGTTCACCGGCGAGCGCATGCAGGCGTTCGCGAGCGTGATGCGGTCGATCACCGAGGCCTCGTTCGCGCGCTGGCCGGTCGGGCAGCCGTTCGCGATCCACACGATGATGCAGTCGATCACGCTCGACGTGATCCTGCAGACCGTGTTCGGCGTCGGCGCCAACGATCACGGCGCCCTGCGTCGCGATCTGGTCGCGCTGCTCGAGATCGCGGCAAACCCGCGCTTTCTCCTGCTCGGGCTCCTGCGGCTCGACCCGCTGCGCGTGCCGTTTCTCCGGATCACCCGGTTGAAGCGCGCGGTCGATCAGGCGCTGTACCGGATGATCGCGGAGCGCCGGCGCAAGCCGAGGGGGACGACCGACGTCCTCGAGATGATGCTGCAAGCGCGCGACGACCAGGGCCAGCCGATGACCGACGTCGAGATCCGCGACGAGCTGGTCACGCTCCTGCTCGCGGGACACGAGACCACCGCGACCACGCTCGCGTGGATCTTCGATCAAGTCCTGGCGCATCCGCCCGTGCTCGCCAGGCTCCGCACCGAGCTCGCCGCGGGTCGCGAGGAGTATCTCGATGCGGTGATCCGCGAGACGCTGCGCCTGCGTCCGATCGTCCCACTGGTCGGTCGTCACGTCGCGAAGCCGTACCAGCTCGGACGCTGGATGCTCCCGCCCGGCACCCAGATCGCGCCCTCGATCTATCTGTCGAGTCGCAACCCGACGGCGTACCCGGATCCCACGCGGTTCGAGCCGGCGCGCTGGCTCGGCATCAAGCCCGACCCGACCACGTGGTTCCCGTTCGGCGGCGGCATCCGGCGCTGCATCGGGATGGCATTCGCGCTGTTCGAGATGCGGATCGTGTTGCAGACCGTGCTCCCGCGCGCCGAGCTCCGGCTCGCCGACGGTCCCGCCACCGTGGTGCGGCGCGGGATCACGCTCGCGCCGTCGGGCGGCACGCGGGTCGTGCTCTCGCATCGCGCGGACGCGGACGCGGCCGCGAGCTGAGCGACAGGTGTCGCCGGCCGGGCATCAGCTCGCGGCGTAACTTCGCTCGTGCGCGTCACGGCCGACCGGCACGGCGCTTGATCTTGCTCCTCGCGATGAAGAAGACCACGCGGAGCCTCGCCCTCGCGAAGCAGACCATCCGGAACCTCACCCCCACCCAGCTCCTCGCCTCGCAAGGCGGGCAGTCCGACCCGAGCGCGCCGTCCGGCGATCCGGGCCGCCCGAGCGGAGATCCCGGCATGCCGGCCTCGCACGATCACTGTGGACCGGCCTCGCCAACCTCGCATCCGTGACGCGCGGTCTCGAATAACCGTCTCGATGTCGGGATCGGCGGGGCTCGTTCGTCGTGTGGAGAGAACCCACGATGGAGAATCCGATGCGCCTCTTGGTCCCGCTTGCACTGTCCCTCACCGCCGCGTGCGCGAGCATGCCCCCAGCCGCCAGCCCTGCCGCAACGCCTGCGGCGGCGCCTGCGAAGTCGACCCCGACCAGGACGGGCTATGCGCCGGTCAACGGGCTTCGCTACTACTACGAGATCCACGGACAGGGCGAGCCCGTGCTGCTGCTCCACGGCGGACTCGGCTCGATCGAGATGTTCGGCGAGAACCTCGCGACGCTGGCGCAGACCCGCCAGGTGATCGCCGTCGATCTGCACGGCCACGGCCGCACCGCGCTCGGCGACCGCAAGATCGATATGATCGCGATCGGCAACGACCTCGCCGCCTTGCTCGATCACCTGCAGCTTCGCCAGGTCGACGTGCTCGGCTACTCGCTCGGCGGCGATGTCGCATTCCGGCTGGCGGTGCAGCATCCCGACAAGGTTCGCCGTCTCGCGCTGGTGTCCGCAGGGTTTGCGCGCGACGGCTACCACCCCGAGATGCTGCCGATGCAAGCGCAGGTCACCGCCGCCGCCGCCGACATGATGAAGGACACGCCGATGTACAAGTCGTACGTCGCCATCGCGCCGGATCCCGCCGAGTTTCCCAAGCTGCTGGATCAGCTGGGCGTGTTGATGCGTCTCCCGTACGACTGGTCCGAGGACGTCAAACAGCTCGCGGCGTCGAAGGTGCACGTCATGCTGGTCTACGGGGACAGCGACATGTACCGCCCCGAGCACATCGTCGAGTTCTCTCACCTGCTCGGTGGCGGGCTGAAGGACCCGGGCTGGACGCGCGAGCACATGTCTCGCAACCGGCTCGCGATCCTGCCCGATCTCACGCACTACGAGATCTTCACGGCGCCCCAATTGCTCGCGATCACGCTGCCATTCCTCGACGGCAAGCACGGCACAGGCGCGAACTGAATCACGCACACGACGGACGCCGCACGGAGTGGTCGCGGGCTCGCCATGCGCGGATACTGGCCGCATGGCAAGGACGATGGATCACGAGCAGCTCGGCGTGTTCTACCTCGGCACCACGTTCGATCCCGCGACCCGGGCCTCGACCGGTGAGCCGGTGATGTACGACGCGCGCGATCTCACGACGCACGCCGTCTGCGTCGGGATGACTGGCAGCGGCAAGACCGGCCTGTGCCTCGCGATGATCGAGGAGGCGCTGATCGACGGTGTGCCGGTGATCGCGATCGATCCCAAGGGCGACCTCGGCAACCTGATGCTGACGTTTCCGGAGCTCGCGCCCGCGGACTTCGCGCCGTGGATCGACCCGATCCAGGCCCAGCGCGACGGTCTCACGGTCGACGAGCTCGCGGCGAAGACGGCCACGAAGTGGCGCGCCGGGCTGACCGCGAGTGGCCAGCCTGCCGAGCGGATCGCACGGCTGCGCGCGGCAGGCGAGGTCGCGATCTACACGCCGGGCGGCGATGCTGGCATCCCGCTGTCGGTGCTGAAGTCGTTCCGCCCACCACCGGCCGCGCTGGTCGACGATGGCGAGGCGTGGCGCGACCGCGTCGAGGGTGCGGTCAGCGGGCTGCTCGGTCTGGTCGGCGTCGCGGCAGATCCGCTGCGCAGCCGCGAGCACGTGCTGCTGTCGACGCTGCTCGATCAAGCGTGGCGTGACGGCAAGGAGCTCGAGCTCGCGGCGCTGATCCAGCGCGTGATCAAGCCGCCGTTCAGTCAGGTCGGCGCGTTCGATCTCGAGACGTTCTTCCCGGCGGCCGACCGCACGGCGCTGGCGCTGACCCTCAACACGCTGCTCGCCTCGCCGAGCTTCGCGGCGTGGACCACCGGGGCACCTCTCGACGTGCCCGACCTGCTGTTCACGTCCACCGGCAAGCCGCGCGCGGCCGTGCTGTCGATCGCCCACCTCGGTGACGCGGAGCGGATGTTCTTCGTCACGCTGCTGCTCCAGGAGGTGATCACGTGGATGCGCACGCAGGCCGGCACCTCGAGCCTGCGCGCGATCGTGTTCATGGACGAGGTCGCCGGGTACCTGCCGCCGACCGCGATGCCACCATCCAAGAAGCCGATGCTGACCCTGCTCAAGCAGGCGCGCGCCTTCGGGATCGGGATGGTGCTCGCGACGCAGAACCCGGTCGACGTCGACTACAAGGCGCTCGCGAATGCCGGCACGTGGTTCCTCGGTCGGCTGCAGACCGAGCGCGACAAGGCGCGCGTGATCGAGGGGCTCGAAGGCGCGCGTGCCGCCGCCGGCAAGCCGTTCGACAAGGCGGCGATGGAGGCGACGCTCGCCGGGCTGACCTCGCGCGTGTTCGTGATGAACAACGTGCACGACGATCATCCCGTCGTGTTCGAGAGCCGGTTCGTGATGAGCTACCTCGCGGGGCCGCTGACGCGGACGCAGATCAAGACGCTGATGGCGCCAGCGAGGGGCGCGGCACCGGTCGCCGCGCCGGCGTCCCGGCCACCTTCCGCCACCGCGGTGGGGCAACGCACGGTCGCGCCGGGCGGGATCGACGAGCTGTTCGCGCCGGGCGCGAGCCTCGGGCCCGCCCTGCTCGGCGTCGTCAAGGTGCACTACGCGCAGGCCAAGCACGCGATCGATGTCTGGCGTGATCTCACCGTCGTCGCCCGGCTCGATCCGGACACCGCGGGCGACTTCTGGGAGCACGCCGTCGTCGTCGATCCGGCGCGGCTCGGCACGACCACCGCCGCGCCAGACGAGGGCGCACAGTTCGCGAGCCTGCCAGCCACGCTCGATGCCAGGACGGTGGGCAAGCTCGACGATGGGCTCGCGGCCTGGGTCTATCGCGATGCGCCGCTGACGCTGTGGGCGGTGCCCGCGCTCGACCTGGTGTCCCGGCCGGGCGAGACCGAGGCCGCGTTTCGAGGTCGCCTCGCGATCAGGCTGCGCGAGACCCGTGATGACGCGGTCGACAAGCTGAAGGCGAAATACCAGCCCAAGCTCGACGCGGTCGCCGGCAAGCAACGCACTGCCGAGCAGCGCGTGCAGCGCGAACAGGCACAGGCCACCTCGGCCACCACCGGCTCCGCGATCTCGATCGGGGCGTCCGTGCTGGGCGCCCTGTTCGGTGGCAAGCGGAGCGCCGCGGGCAAGGTCGCCTCCGCCGCGC